>NZ_JAAMOX010000001.1:1200000-1536779 GCF_011758565.1 Lysinibacter cavernae | reverse complement strand
ACAGGAAATCACGTGCTTGGACGAGTGTTGAGCCCTGAAGACTGGCTTTCGACGGAGGGCCACGATGGTGGACTCAGCCCGCTCTTTAACGTGGTTCCCGACATTATCCGCCTCGGAGACGTGAACCGTCCCATGATGACCGGACAGCCAGTTATCGACGCGCTCACACCCGTCGGTCGTGGGCAACGCCAGCTCATCCTTGGTGACCGCAGAACCGGAAAAAGCCAGATCGGCATCGACACCATCCTGAGCCAGGCAGGCCAGGACACGGTCTGTATCTACGTGGCCATCGGCCAGAAGGTTTCGCAGGTCGCGCATCTCGCTCACGTCCTCGCTGACCAGGGCACCAGGCATTACACCACGATTCTCAGCGCGCCGGCCAGCAGCAGCCTGACCGCCCAGTACCTCGCGCCGTATGCTGGTATGGCCCTCGCCGAGTCATGGCGTGATCAGGGCAAAGATGTTGTGGTGATCTTTGACGACCTCACCCGCCACGCCGAAACGTACCGGGCGCTGTCGATGCTCTTCAACCGCCCGCCAGGGCGTGAAGCGTACCCAGGCGATATCTTCTACATCCACTCGAGCCTGCTCGAGCGGGCGGTGCAGATGGGCGCGGATGCCGGCGGCGGCTCGATCACGGCCCTTCCCGTTGTGCAGACACTTTCGGATGACATCACCTCATACATCCCGACCAACATCATCTCGATCACCGACGGTCAGATTTTCTTGCGCACCGAACACGTCAACAAGGGGCAGCTGCCCGCAGTGGATACCGGGCTTTCCGTTTCCCGCGTTGGCGGCTCGGCACAGCACCCGCTGGTGAGAAACCTGAGCAGAGGGCTGTCGTTCACCCTCGCCCAGTACCATGAGCTGCAAGAGTTCTTGGCCTTTGACAACGCGATTGATGCTGAGAGTCAGAAGATTGTGTCTGATGGCACGGTATTGCTTGAGGTGCTCAGGCATCCAGAACTCATGCCGTGCACCCTCGCCCAGCTGGTCATGCTGCTGTCGTTGTATCAGGACGGTAGTTTCCACACCCTCGATACCGACGCCGTCTATCCGGTGAAGATGTCGCTGCTGGCTAACGCGTCCGCAAGCGAGAGCTTCGCGGTGTTTGCCTCGACGCTTGAGGCGAAGACCGAGCTGACGACCAACGACCTGAACTACATCAGCAAGCTCTTCGCGCAGGCTGTAGAGGGCCGTTCTGTGGTGAAACAGTGAGTAGCGCCGACCTCGCCGATCTTGACCGCAGCATTGCGAGCCTGAGTACCACCAAGAAAATCGTTCGGGTTACCGAGCTCTCGACGCTCGGCAAACTGGGCAAGCTTCGTGACCAGGCGGATGCGGCGGTTGGGTATTACACCACCATCCTCCGCTCGATGCAGGCCATCCTGCAGTCGGAGGAGATTAGCCTCGCACGATGGGCGAAGGGACCAGAAGTACCTGGCGTCACGGTTGTGCTGCTTATGACCTCGAACCGGGGAATGTGCGGCTCGTATAACCAGGCCGTGTACCGGGAACTCGAAGATTTCATGGATGCGTTGCCAGAGGACGAACGCGTGCGATTTGTTGCCGTTGGAGAAAAGGGCGCCCAGTACCTCGAACGCTCCAATCGTGCGCCGCACCGGACCCTCAACGACTCGCTCGAGACGATCTCCGTCGAGGATGCGGCCTTCATTGCCCGCAACCTGTTGACCGAGGCGAAGGCCGGCGAACTCAAACGCATCGTTGTGGTCTCGACGCACTACCTCGACGCGATGCATTCGCAGACACGCTCGACGGAGATCTTTCCGAGTATCCCGTATCCGGAGACCACCCCAACCGAGCTCTCAGAGCTTCGCGGGGTTGTGGATTTTGACGAGCAGACGGAAGAAATTGAGTCGTTGCTGCTTGAGAACTATCTCACGGGCATCCTCTATAGCCTCCTTCGGTACGCGGTTGCGAGCGAGTTTGGGGCAAGGCGCATCGCAATGAAGGCTGCTCAAAAGGGCATTACCGACAGGCTGACCGAGACCGTTGCCCTCAGGCGGCGCGCGCTCATGGATCAGCAAACGAACGAACTTATTGACATTGTGAACGGCGCGCGCGCCAGTAGGCAGGGAAAACAGCATGGAATTAGGTAGTCGCGCAATTGGAATTGTGCTTGCCGTCAACGGCTTTGTTCTTGATATTGAGTTTGACGAGAACAGCCTGCCCGACATTGGCATCGCGCTTGAGTACACCACCCACCAGGGAACGTATCTTGCCGAGGTCGCGCAGCACACCGGCGTTGGCACGATCAAGGCCATCACCATTGGCGAGGTCAGCGGACTTGCCCGCGGCGCCAAGGTGCGAAACACGGGAAGGCCCCTTGAAGTGCCCGTTGGCGAAGCCGTCCTCGGGCGAATGATGAACGTGTATGGGCAGCCGATCGATGGGCGGGGGCCCATCGAGCCCGAGGGCTACCGCCCTGTCCTTGCCGACCCTCCTGCCTTTGACGACCTCGCCGACGAGCAGGTCATCCTTGCAACGGGAGTGCGCGTTATCGACCTCATGTGCCCTATCATCAGGGGCGGAAAGACTGGCCTTTTTGGTGGGGCCGGCGTCGGAAAATCTGTGCTTATGCAGGAGCTCATCGCCAATATCGGTGTGATGGGTGGATTCTCGGTGTTTGCCGGTGTTGGGGAACGCGTCCGCGAGGGTAACGCCATGTACCACGAGCTTGAGGAGAGCGGCGTGCTGCCAAACACGGCCGTTGTTCTTGGTCAGATGAATGAGGCTCCTGGCGCTCGTATGCGCGCCGGTCAGGCAGGACTTGCCATGGCCGAGTACTTCCGTGACGTCAAAAAGCGCGACGTGTTGTTCTTTGTTGACAATGTGTTCCGCTTCATCCAGGCCGGCGCAGAGGTTTCCGCCCTCCTTGGTAAAACACCGATTGTTGGCGGGTACCAGCCGACCCTTGTCAAAGAGGTTTCAGCGTTTCAAGAGCGCATCGCCTCGACAAAGGACGCCGCAATCACGTCGATCCAGGCCGTTTTTCTCCCCGCAGACGACATCAACGACCCTTCGGCTGTCGCGACGTTTGGGCACCTCGACTCGACCATCGTGCTTGAGCGCAAGATCGCCTCAACCGGCATCTTTCCCGCCATCAGCCCGATTGCGTCATCGTCGAGCGCGCTCACCCCGTCGATTGTTGGCCAGCGCCACTACGACATCGCGACGCGTATCCGCTTCACCCTCCAGCGCTACATCGAACTGCAGGAAGTCATCAGCGTGCTCGGAGTTGAGGAACTCGGAATTGACGACCGCAACATCGCGAACCGCGCGCGAAAGCTCCGCAACTATTTCTCGCAGTCCTTTGGTGTTTCGGAGAAGTTCACCGGGCGTAAGGGGCACTACGCGCAGCTTGAGCGCTCACTCAACGAGGCCGAACTGATTCTTGATGGCGCGTTCGATAAGGCATCCGAGCAAGAGTTCCTCTACGTGACCGATCTTGATGCACTCGTGCGAAAGTATGTAGCCGCATGATGCTGCAGGTGTTTACCCCGGCAGGGCTCCAATTTTCTGGTGACATCGAGGGATTTGTGATCGATACAAACACCGGAAGGCGCACGATCCTCCAACGCCACGGCGACTACCTTGGGTTCTTTGACGTCACGCGCATTACGATGCTGTCGGGTGATGCTGAGCCGCTGTTTGCGGCATCTGGATACGTGCACGTGGCGGGTGGACAGGCGACTGTGCTTGCGGAGTCGGCCGGCTCAAGCGAGGAGAGCATGGATGCCTTCGCCGCCAGAATGCGCGGCATTTGGCAGGACGTATGATCCTGAACTACTGGGTGCAGCTCCTCGTGCCCGTGACCGCGGCTGTGGCCGCTGCTGCAATCGTGCTTGTTGTGGTTTTTGTCGTTCAGCGACTCCATAAACGGTCAAATCGGGCGGGACTCCTTGCGGCACAGCGCTTGAGTGAGTCTCGGTTGCTCCCAAGGGATGGCCGATTACTCGCTTCGATCGCGATGTTTGGGGCGGTGACTTTTGGCTACGGGGGTGCGTTGTTGATGACCGCCGAGGCCGGGGTCGTAAGCTACCTCGTTCTTGCGCTTATGGTGTGCTGGGGTGCAGCGTTTGGGGCGGCGCGTTCTGGACGAGGACGCGGAAGTCCGCTCGGGTTGCTCAGGGCGGTTGGCTTTGCGATGCTCCACCTTGGCCTGGTGCTCGGTATTGGGTGGCTTGGGCTACTCCTGGTTGAACCCTATACTGAGTCGCGTTCGCTGTGGCCCCTGTGGCTGGTCGGCTGTATAGCGGTTTCTGCGCTGTGTTCAATGCTCGTGGCTTGGCTGTTGCAGCAGCAGCTTCGGGTGCAGACCTCACGTCGCTCTGCCGGTATCACGATTGTTTCGCGGGAGACCGCTGCCCCGCGCAACGGCTAAAACTCTACGCAAATATTAGTTTGCCGCAATATTAATGACGGCTGGAATCTTTTTGCCGTTAGCATTAATGCCCGCATTGGATTATGCTTCAACTCAACCGCCGCACGATTGTTCGTGACAAAGTTCGCGGTGAGGGCGCGTCACGGCTCAGGGGATTGAGCTGGCGCCTTCTCAGCCTGTCTCTCCGAGGCAACCCGGCAGCGAACATTCTGGGGAGTTGAGGAGCACCATGATACAAACGACGTCGCGCTGGCACCAGGCGCGGGGCTACCGCCCAGCAATGATCGCGCTCGGGATTATGACCGTCGCGGGAGCGTTTTTTCTTGTCTCCTCCAACCTAACGAATGCTGCCTATACCGATAAGGCCACAGCCGAACGGGCCATTGGGAATCCAAACGAGTTTCGTTTGGAGACCAGGGAGCAGGGTGGCAACTGGAAAACATCAGCACCGGCGGCTGCTCCCTCGATTGTGGCTGTTACAAATCCTGAGGGATCCATCGGCGTGCTGACAACGATCGGGACAACCCTTGAAGTTCGAGTAGCGGCTGGAGGGCCGACGGGCGCAATCGTCCCGTCGCTACTGCCGTCCCAAGCGTGCCTCGACCGGATTGCGGCTCTTGATAGTGGCCCGAATGCCGATACCTGGCGCACAACGACGCCACGAGAAGACTGCCAGAAGGTCTTTGACAACCTGCTGTTCTCCGTCACCTGGAACGGCAGAATGGTTGCGATTGCAACGTCAGCGGCAGAGTTCAACCAGATCGCCTCTCGCCGCTTGGCCGGGGCCCTACCAGGGGTTTCGTACCAGCTTGAGATTGTGGCAAAAGTTTCGCCGATGTTGCCGTTCAAATACAACACCGCTTCAACCGGCGTTGGCGTAGCGTTTACCGGGACCTCGGAGACAACATCATGACGCGCACATCTCGAACCGCAACGGTTCTTGCCATCGTCGCGGTCATCGCGGTTGGCGGTATCTTGCAGGTTCCGGCGGCCACGGAGGCCGCTTACACCGACACGAGTAACAGCGCATTCCCTGCTGATAACGCGCGGCTTTTGCAGCTCACTCCGGCACCCGAATCCAACAACATGCCGACGGCGATGCAGGGCAAAACCATATCGGTGGCTGGAGGCGATTCCTACGCAAGCGTCGCCGTTGACACCCAAAACAACTGGTATGCGTGGGGTTCCAACGCGAACGGTGAGTTCAGCATTCCTGCTGGCCTCAGCGGCAAACAGATCAAACAGATTGCGGGAGGCAACGGGCACCTCCTCGCCCTGACTACCGAGGGCAAGGTGTTTGCTTGGGGCCTGAACTCCATGGGGCAAGCAACCGTTCCCGCCGCGGTGAACGCAAAAACGATTGTGCAGGTGAGCGCAGGGTCTAGCTTCTCGATGGCGCTGACGAGTGAGGGCAATCTCATTGGCTGGGGCGAAAATCGCTACGGCGAGCTCGACATCCCGTCAGAGATCAAGGGCAAGTTCATCTCGCAGTTTGTCGCGGGAAGCTGGCACGTGATGGCGGTGACTCAGGACAATGCCCTGTCTGTTTGGGGCGCCTCAAATCCCACCCAAAACGTCAAAACACTCCCAGAAAGCGCTGACTGGGGCCGTACAATCGTTGGCCTTGCCGCGAACTATCAGGTGTGTGCGGTCATCTTTGAGAATGGTGCGGTGCTGCAATGGGGAACAGCGGCGGGCGGGCAGATTGTGAATCCCGCCGGACTCGCGGGAAAACGCGTGAAGCAGGTGAAACAAACGCAAGGAGCCAGCATCTTTCTTACCGATGACGGGCAGGTGTTTCGCTCGGGAAGCTCGAGCCCAACCATTCCTTCGACGATCAGCGGAAAGTTTATTGACCAGCTCTTTGGCACGTACAGGGGTGTTCTCTTCCTCGAAAGCGCAACTCGCTAAACGAAGCGCACTCCGCACTGTAACGAAGTGGTCCGCATCGGCACTAAACAGTGGGCGCGCCTGCCGAGGGAGCATGCGTCGTTGCGCGGATCTCCATACGAAGCCTGTTTTGGACCACCCAAGGCAACACCGCGTGGCTGCCCAGCGAAACATCCACCTGCCATCGTGAGAAGAAACCCGTGCTGACCTTTTTGCTCGAACTCAAGCGCCTGCTGAGCGACGGCTCCTTTGCACTCTATTTCTACATCGTTGTTGTGATCTGGATGGTCTGGGGCACCAAAGCCGTCATCTCAGCGAAGTACCGGCCCTATTCAACACCGTTTGAGGGAACCGTCTCGGTGATTATTCCGGTCGTTGACGAACCAGTTGATCTGTTTCGCGAGGTGCTTGATCGCATTCGCAAACAACAACCAGACGAAATCATCGTGGTCATTAACGGCGCCAAAAACCCTGCCCTCGAAGCGGTTTGTGATGAGCTCGGCATCGAGCACGTGCATACCTCAACTCCAGGAAAGCGCAACGCGCTCCGCGAAGGAGTCGCCGTGTCGAGCGGCGAGATTGCCGTGCTCGTCGACTCCGATACGGTCTGGACCGCAAACACGCTTGACGAGTTGCTCAAGCCGTTTGCCGACGCAACCATCGGAGGGGTTACCACCAATCAGCGAGTGCTCGACCCGGCCCGCAATGTGCTCACGAGGTGGGCAAACTGGATGGAATCGGTGCGGTCAGAGTACTCAATGCCGGCGATGTCGCGGCTCGGCACGGTCGGATGCCTCCCTGGCCGCACGATTGCCTTCCGCAGAAGCATCCTCGTGCGCAACATGGATCGCTTCATGAACGAAACGTTTCTTGGCGTTTTTCTTGAGGTTTCCGACGACCGTACGCTCACAAATTACACCCTCAAGGACGGCTATAAGACCGTCTATCAGTCCACGAGCGTGGTCTACACCGATGCCCCAACTGAATTTCGCGTTCTCGCCAAGCAGCAGTTTCGCTGGGCGAGGGGTTCCCAGTACAACACGCTCCGCATGAGCTGGTGGATGCTGCGCAACGCTCCAATGCTTGCGTTTTTCTACCTCACCGACATTATTGTGCCGTTCCTGATCCTCGGCTGCGTCACGAGCTGGCTCATCGTCCCGTTCATTGCCAAAGACACCAATCTGTACGAAGAATTCTTGCTCCCCGCCCATGGCGCCGGCCTGGTGTTCTTGCTTGGCCTCGCCATCCTCATGACGGTCCTTTCGCTTGTGCTCCGTTACTCTCGGCATTTTGGCCGGCAGCCCGCCGATATCAGCCTGATCCCGCTCTTTTTGCTGCTCAACACGTTTGTGCTGATCCCCATCCGGGTATGGGGCTTTTTTCAGTGTGCACGCAATGCTGGCTGGGGCACCCGCAACGGTGGGTTTAGGGGCGAGCAACAGCGTGGGCTTGGTTTATACGTTCCGATGGTGCTCGGCGGGCTTCTCCTCCTCGCGTCAATCGCTCTTGCCGTTCTACCCGACAGGACACTGATCTAAATGACACAACTTCCCAGGCGTTCAGAGCTCCGTGCGAAACGGAACAGCATGCGGCACTTTGTGCTCGCCGGAGTTGTGCTCATCGCGGTTTCCGCAACGGTGCTGCTGGCCGACGGGCAAACCCTCGCTGGCATCACCAATAGCTCGCCGGCCGAGGCAGGTCAACTCGTTGGGTCGCCGGTGCCGTCCGCAACGCCGACGCCGGGTGCCGAACGTGCCACGCCTCCGACCCCATCCGGCGACCCCTCTGCGGTTCCTAGCGCTTCCGAGTTGGGCAACGTTTCGCTTTCGCCAGAGGCACTCGCGGTCTCACCAAATAAGGTCGTCGGCGTTTTCTCAAACGGGTTGCCCTACGGCCAACAGGAATACGACAACTATGTTGAGCTCGCGGGCGCGTCACCAAACGTCATCAATTTTTTCACCAAATGGGATGAGCCGTTTCGAATTGACGGCGCCGACGCCGCGTACGCAAAGGGCGCGTTTCCCATGATCTCGTGGGAAAGTTGGGCAAAAGGGTCGCCAACAGCAGACCCAAACTACTCGCTCCAGAATATTCTCAACGGACAGTTCGACGGCTACATTCGGGACTTTGCCGACGATGTCGCGGCTTATGACAAGACGGTGCTGCTTCGTCTTAACCACGAGATGAATGGCAAGTGGTACCCGTGGTCTGTTGGGGTCAACGGCAATACCGCGGAACAATACGTTGCCGTCTGGCGTCACGTGCACGATATCTTCGCAGAGGAGCAGGCCGATAACGTTGCCTGGATCTGGTCCGTTAACGTACAGCGCGCAATCCCCGAATCCTCGGTCCCACTTCAGCCGCTCTACCCCGGCGACGACTACGTCGATTTCACCGGAATAACCGGGTATAGCGTCGGCGAGGCCACGGCAAACGAGCTGTTTGGTCCGACCCTCGGGGTCATCCGCACGTTCAGCACCAAACGGACCATGCTGACCGAGGTTGGGGCCCAATCCTACGGAGGGAAAACGGCCTTTATCTCCAGCCTGTTTAGCTACGTCAACTCAGACCCCAATATTGTCGGGTTTGTCTGGTTCCAAACGACCGTAAAAACGGGCGGAAAATCTGACTGGATCTTTAGCGACAACCAAGCGAATATCGATGCCTACCGCGCCGGCGTCGCTGCCACTCCGCTCGTCTCGGCGCTGCCACGAGGCGAGACAGTCGGTAGCCGGTAGCCGCGTCGTGGGCCTACTGGCGGTATGACGAGAGGAAGTTTCCGATTCGTTCGATGGCCGTGCTGAGATCAGCCGATTCCGGCAGCGTCACAATTCTGAAGTGATCCGGCTTTGACCAGTTAAACGCCGTGCCCTGCACCACGAGGATGCGCTCGTGGATGAGGAGATCCAGCACAAACTTCTCGTCATCATGAATCTCGTGCACGTCTGGGTCGAGCCGTGGGAACGCGTAGAGCGCACCCTTCGGCTTGACGCAGGAAACGCCAGGGATCGTGTTGAGCATCTCCCAGGTGACATCGCGCTGCCTCGTGAGTCGACCGCCAGGGGCGATGAGTGCGTCAATGCTCTGGATGCCGCCAAGGGCCGCCTGGATTGCGTGCTGGGCGGGGACGTTTGCGCAGAGCCGCATCGAGGAGAGTAGCGTGAGTCCCTCGATGTAGCTTGTTGCCCGCTCGCGTGGGCCGGTGATGACCATCCACCCGGAGCGATATCCGGCAACCCGGTACGTCTTTGACAGGCCGTTAAACGTGATGCACAGCACGTCGGGCGCGAGCGAAGCGATCGAGGTGTGCTTCGCCTCGTCGTAGAGGATGCGGTCGTAGATCTCGTCGGCGAAGATGAGGAGCCCGTGTTGGCGCGCGAGCTCGGCGATACCTGTGAGCACCTCGGGGGAGTACACGGCGCCCGTTGGGTTGTTCGGGTTGATGACAACAATTGCCTTGGTTCGATCAGTAATCTTGCTTGCAATATCGGCGAGATCGGGATTCCAATCGTGTTCTTCCGAAGCCGCGTAGTGCACAGGGGTTCCGCCAGCGAGCACGGTGGATGCCGTCCAGAGCGGGTAGTCGGGCGACGGCACGAGGATCTCGTCGCCGGGGTTGAGGAGCGCCTGGAGGGCAAACGAGATGAGCTCGGAGACGCCGTTGCCGAGGTACACGTCTTCAACATCAAACGAGGGGAAGCCTTCACGCACCTGGTAGTGGTTGACAACGGCTCGACGGGCGGAGATGATGCCTTTCGAATCGGAGTATCCCTGGGCCGTTGGCAACGACGTGACCATGTCGCGCACGATGGCATCTGGCGCGTCAAAACCGAAGACGGCGGGGTTGCCGATGTTGAGGCGGAGGATGCGGTGGCCGTCGGCTTCAAGCCTGCTGGCGTGGTCCTGCACCGGTCCGCGGATGTCGTACAGCACGTTGCGGAGTTTGGCCGACTGGTCGAAGTTGCGGAGTGGCCCGGAGGAATGCTGTTCAGACGACATACTCACAGAGTTTATCGCGTTCCAGGGTGATCGTTGAACTGGGATGCTGCCCTGCCCAGCCGGTGCAAGACTACCGGATTGATGCCCCCACGTCGCTGCAGAAAACGTGGTTCCGATCCGTTCATGAAAAACACACCCTCAGTCTGTAATGTATTTCATACTTCGAGCACTGAACTGTGGACGAAGAGTTCGTTCTGGTCTGGGGAGACCGTCAAACGTTGAATCTGGGGAGAATACTGTGCTGGATAATCCCGTGCATGTTGGGGATCACGCTGCCAAGCGCAAACGCGGCGTCATTGGTCGCGTCAGTAAATTGCTGGTCGCTGCCGGTCTGATCGCTGCGGGCTCGACGCTGGCGTTCGGCCCTGTCACTGATGCAGCCTATATCGATCAGGATTTCGCGCAGCCCTCGACGGCCATTTCGGTTCAGACGCGCCAGGTCCTGACCACCGTCGAGACCGGTACGTACGCTGGTTATGGCCGTCTGCCTGACAAACGATGGCTGGCCTGGGGCGACCGCCGATTTGGTGGCGGTGTAGCCGTTACCGAGCTCAGTCGCCTGAATGACATCACCGAGACGCCAGCGCTCGCTGGCAACACCTTTGAGAAGATTTACTCTGGGGACAAAGCATCGTTCGGAATTGATAACCAAGGCATCGGCTATTTCTGGGGAACAAACACGGACGGCCTGTTTGGGAACGGAAGCGCCGTCACGGCGCGTTTTGATCTTCCGCAACGCGGTCTCACGTCAGGCTCGCTTGCTGGTAAGCGTCTCGCCTCGATGTGTGTTGCCTCCGACGGGGCCATGGCCATCGATACCACCGGTGGTCTTCACTCGTGGGGCGTCAACACGAGCGGTCGGCTTGGCCTTGGAACACTCTCAGCTCAGTCTGTTCCCGCTCTGGTGACGGCGCTCAGCGGAAAGGTGATTACCGCCTGCGTGCTGACGCAGAGTCACGCGCTGGCGATTGACAGTTCAGGCACCCTCTACGCGTGGGGTCTCGGCTCGAGCGGCCAACTAGGCATCGGCAGCGCTCTCTCAAGCTCTTTGCCAATCGCAGTATCTGGGCTCACCAAGGTTGTGCAGATCGCGGCCTCAGCGGGCTACAGCGTTGCCCTTGATGCAGAGGGCTCGCTGTTCTCCTGGGGGAACAACCGAAATGGGCAACTCGGCCTTGGCCTTGTCAGCACAGACCCGTACCTTAAGCCTGTTCGTGTCAACGACAGGGGTGCCCTTGCCAGTCTCAAGATCAAACAAATCGACACGGTATCGGGCTCCGTTACTTTCGCGTTAGCAACCAACGGGGTTCTCTACAGCTGGGGGTCTGACTTTACTGGTGGCCTTGCCCAAGGGCCAGTCTCTTCGTCTACTCCAGAACCCACCCCAATTGAGCGAGCGACCAGTAGCCTTGCCGGCGCCGCAATTGACTTCGTCTCCTGCGGCTCAGGTACGTGCATCGCCCTTGATACCAACGGCTATGCCCATGCCTGGGGTTACGCGGGCTATTATCTCTTCGGAAATGGGAGCAGCGTCACAACAGGGCTTACTCAGGCCGCAGTTCTCTAGGGTTAGCTCTGCTTTGACGCTTCGTTGAGTACCGACCGCGTTGCGGTGTAGGCGACCCGAGCGGCCTCGTCGATGCCTTTGGCTGCGAGCTCGTCGGAGATGACCTCAACCGTGACCACGTTTGGGGTTGCCCCGTGTTGTTCGAGCGCTCGCAGCATCCCAACAGGGTCGCCCCAGCCCAACCCTGGTAGCAGGCGGTGGTGCAGCGACTCAACCCTGAGTGGTGTCATTGCGTGCTCAAGCACGTCGCACAGCTGCACCGAAACGATGCGGTCGGCGGGAACTCGCGCGAGGTCGGCTGACGTCTGGCCTGCGCGTGCCCAATGCCAGGTATCAACCAAGAGATGCGCATTCGCCTTTCCCGTCGCCTCGATGATGGCCCATGCCTCCGGAATGTTTGGGATGCCGCTGTAGGGCATGTATTCGACCGCAATGATGATGCTGCCGGCCCTGTCGCAGAGCGCGGTGAGCGCATCCACGATGGATGCGTGATCCAACTGTTCAAGGAGCCCAACGTTGACCTGCGCTACGCCGAACAGTTGGCACATATGAAAGGCGTTGGCCTCCTTTGTGATCTCCGCATCGGTTGACACGAGCTCTGGTCCCCAGCCGGTGAGGTATTCAACCTCCGTTACCCGGATGTTGTACTCGTCGAGGGTGGCGAGCATGTCGCTGTCTGAAAGCCCCTCTGCCTGTGCCGCAACATAGTTCTCAACGCGGAGCCCAACGCCGGAGAAGCCAGCCTCTGCGGCAGCGCGCACGCGTTCGCGGAACGGCACCTCTGTCGTGAGTCCGAGCGTGTAGGAACTCAGGGTGATGTTGGTCGCTGGTGAGATGAAGCTCATGAGGTGGCCTTTCGTGCGCGCAGGGCCGTTCGTTCGGCGGCGTGCGATGTCTCGTAGTCGGTGGCGCCGGCAATATCGCGCGCCGCGATGTACCCAAACGTCATCGCAGGGCCGAGGTTGATGCCTCCGGCCGGGTAGTGTCCGCCCATGACGTTGACCTGGTCGTTGCCGGCAACATACAAGCCGGGAACGGGGTCACCTGAGGCTGTTAACACGCGAGCTTTGCCGTCTGCGGAGACCCCGGCAAACGTGCCAAAGCTGCCGGGGAGGATGCGGACCGCGTAGAACGGTCCACGTTCGATTGGGGCAAGCGACGGATTCGGAAAGGGGTTGCTTGCATCCCCTCCAGAGCGGTTGAAGGGGGTCGAGCCTCGCCCAAACTCGGGGTCTTTTCCTGCCCTGGCGTTGGCATTAAACGTGGCCACGGTGTCGCGGAGTGCAGAAGGATCAATGCCACACTTTCGCGCGAGGCCCTCAAGCGTGCGGGATTTCACGATGTAGCCGTTCCTGATGTAGGGAAACAGCGGGACAGGCCGTGGCTTCGCCATGCCAACCGGGTATCGGCGGGCAAAGGTGTGGTCTGCAATCATCCACGACTCGATGGTGTCGCCTTCCGGCACGGACTCGACCATGCCCTGCACGAAGTCGTAGTATCCGTTGGCCTCGTTCACAAACCGTTTGCCGTTGCGGAGAACGCTGATGTTCCCTGGCTTTGCGCGGTCAGGGATGTGCGGGAAGGTGCCGATTCGGCCGCTGCGGTATGGCATGAGCGATACCGGGCACCAGGCTGCAGCTGACGCGACGTCGCTGCGGAAGTGTCCGCCAACCGATTCCGCGAGATTAATGCCATCGCCGGTTGTGCTTGCCGGAGCGAGGGTCCAGTGCTCGTTGCCGGTGGGGGTCCGTGCGAAGAACTCCCTTCGCCGCTCAACATCGTTTGGGAAGCCACCTGTTGCGAGCACAACGCCCCGCGTCGCGGTGATGGTGTAGTCGTCGCCGTCTGGCGAACCAACGACCGCGCCGGTTACGCGCCCAGACTGGTCGGTGAGCAGCCGCTTTGCGGGGGTTGATACGCGAATATCGACGCCAAGATTGTCAGCCGACATCGCCAACCGCCCGGTGAGTGCCGTGCCATTCACGAGTTGCATCCCCTCGCGGTGCCAGATGAGGTCCCATACGTGGAAACCGACGCGCCACGCGCAGTGGAAAAACGATCGAACATCGCCGCGCATCGCATTGAGGAAGGCTGCGAGGTCAGGCCCCGCCATGATGCCCATGCCAAGGAACGAGGTTTCGTAGAGTTGACCCCGCAGCTTCTTGCGAAGCGGTTGTTTGATAGCTCTCGCGTTGAGGGGCTTCGGCCCGACCGAGCGATGCCCAGTTCCGGCGCCGGGGTTATTGCCATAGATGTCGTTGATTTTTGCTCCGGGCACAAACTGCAACGACGTCTTGTTGTGGAAGAAGCCAACCATGTTTGGTACGGCGTCGAGGAATGCGTCGATGCGGTCTTCTTCATACTGTTCCCCGATGACGCTTCTGAGGTAGGTGCGGAAGGTTTCGGGGTCCTCATCGACTCCGTCAGCTTTGGCGAGAGGGTTACCAGGGGTCCACATCCAGCCGCCTGACCAGGAGGTCGCGCCGCCGCACACGTCTGCCTTCTCTACGACGGTGACGGAGAGCCCGTGGTAGGCGGCGGTGACGGCCGCCGAGAATCCTCCTGCGCCTGAGCCAATGACGAGGACATCGGTTGTGACGTTGTTCATGCTGAGATGCTGCTTTCTGCGAGGGGAGCTGGGGAGGGGGTGAGCGCAATAACGGTGCCGGTTCGGGCTGATTCGTAGACGGCCGCGATAATGGCGAGGGATGCGCGCGCGTCACGCCCCGTGACGGCCGGTTCGCGGCCCTCCTTGATAGCGCTGACAAAATCTTGGATCTGCAGCGTATGAAACGGTGTGAGCTGGCCGTTGATCTGCGAGAGTGGGATGTTAGCTCTGGTGTGAGCGTTGTATACCTGTGTAAATTCGGTTTCGCCCTCAACCGTCCAGACATCGTTGACCGCTTCGTTTCCCTCAGGAAACTCGGTGAGTGAAGCGACCGCGCCGCTGGTGCCAGTCACCGAAACGCGATTGCCGAGATTGAGGTTGCTCACGGTTGAGGCATTGATCGAGGCGATCGCTCCGCTCGCAAATCTGACGGTCGCAACGGCCGAGTCTTCGGTTTCGATGTGTGCTCCGAATTTCTGGGTGGCAATGAATCCGGACACCGATACGGGTTCGCCAAGAAACCACTGCAATAGGTCAATCTGGTGGACCGCCTGGGTCATGAGTACTCCGCCGCCGTCGGTGAGCCAGCTGCCGCGCCAGGCGTCGGCTGAGTAATACTCCGTTTCTCGAAACAGTTGTACCGTGACTTCGCCAAGAATCGGCTGGCCGATGCGACCGTCGTCGATTGCCGCACGGATGCGCTGGGCGGCCGGCCAAAATCTGCGCTGAAAGAGTACCCCGAAGGTAACGCCTGCGGTATCTGCTGCCGCGATCATCCTGTCCGCCGCAGCGAGATCAACCGCGATTGGTTTTTCGCAGAGCACGTGGAGCCCCGCGCTTGCCGCGGCCACAACAACCTCTTCGTGAACCGGATGAGGTGTGCAGACGGTGACGGCGTTGAGGCCAAGGGCGAAGAGCTCATCGGTTGTTGCGACGGCGTGTGGGATGTTGTGCGCCGCAGCGAATTCCTGCGCGCGGGCGAGATTTGAGTCGCAGCAGCCGACGACAACTGCTCCGGGTGTCTGAGCGAGAGCAATCGCGTGGTTTGCGGCGATATTGCCGCATCCGACGATTCCGAGGCGAAGGGTCATCATTGCTCCTAGTGGTTGCCCAGCTGGTGTTGACCCGAGCATATACAACGTTCGCACGCAGCACAAGTGTGCGCTCAGCGCACATAATTGGACTCGGAGATCCATCGGTTCGCCGCTCGTTGCGAATAATGAGCCCAAAAATCGCAAGGAGTGGCGAACCGATCGGGAGCGGACGGGTGGTGGGCGTTGCCGGGAGTGACTAGGTAAGCGAATCGACCGCGATCGCCCTTGCGCACTCAATGAGGCGCGGGATCAGGATTGTCTCAAGCTCGCTGCCCGTGTAGCGAGTTGCAGGGAGTTCGACCGTGACAGCGCCGAGCACCGTATCGCTTCTGGTGCGAATGGCTGCGGCGGCCCCAAGCATCCCGCCCTCAAGCTCGCCAACAGAGACAGCCCAGTCGCGCTCGCGCGCGGCGTCAAGTTCGCGACCGAGGACAGCTCGGTCGATGACGGTGTCTTTTGTGTAGGGGAGGAGCTGCGTTGTTGCCAGAAACGCTTCGCGCCGTTCGGCAGAAAGATTGGCGAGCAATACTTTGCCTGACGACGTGGCGTGGGCTGGAAAACTTGTGCCAACCGAGATCGCCATGTTGAGGAGGCGCGGTGAGGCAGTGCGCGAGATGAACACAACGCGGTCGCCATCGAGGATCGAAACAGAGACCGCTTCGCCAAGATCGAGGCTGAGCTTTTCGATGTGGCGCTGAGCTACGCGGGGAAGCGGGAGATTGCGGAGGTATGAGAAGCCGAACGAGAGCACGCGTGGAGTCAACGAAAAATTGCGCCCGTCTTGGGCCATGTAGCCGAGGTCTGTCATCGTCAGCAGCACCCGGCGAGCGGTCGCGCGCGGGATGCCGAGTCGGGTCGCGACCTCAGACAGGGTGAGCACCGGATGTTGGGCATCAAAGCACTCAAGCACGTTGAGTCCGCGTTCAAGAGATTCGAGGAAGTAACTTGGGCGTTCGCCAGAATCGGCAGGGGATACGTCGCCTGAGAGGGCCTCATCGATCGATTCCTGCGCCATTGGTTGTGCTCTTCCTGCTTGGGTTCACGGGAGCGTGTCCCTCAGCATTCTAGCCATGCCGTTTGGGCCGGCCAGCGCGGACACGGTTCGCCATCCCCGACATGGGGCTGTGCACGGCTCATGCGACAGAGTATTGTTGCGTCAATGCGACGCCGCACTGGCGCTCGTGCACCTGAACACATGTGAGCAAGGGAGCCGCAATGACGCTCGACCTGAGCGAACCAGGCCTCGCTGAACGGGCAGCCCGACAGCCGTGGCAGAAGGCCGCCTCATACTGGGCCGAGATCGAGTTGGCCACGGCAAATCTTGATACCCCGACGGTGATTCTCTCGGCAGAGGCGCTGCTGCACAACGCGCGAGACATGGCTCGTCGGGCATCGGGTACCACGATCCGCGTTGCGAGCAAATCACTCAGGGTGCGCGGCGCTATTGAGCAGGTGCTCACCCTCCCCGGTTACGCGGGTGTGCTCGCGTTTACACTGCCAGAAGCCTTGTGGCTGGCCGAAACCGTTGAGGATGTTGTTGTTGGCTACCCAACGGCGAATCGTAACGCGCTTCGCCGGCTGGCCACAGACGAACGGCTCGCCGGTCGGGTCACGATCATGGTGGACGCCGTTGAGCAACTCGAACTCGTCAACAGTGTGCTTCCCGCATCACAACGAAACACGATTCGTGTCTGCCTCGACTTTGACGCATCGTGGCAGGCTCCCGTGCTTGGGCATCTTGGCGTCCGCCGTTCGCCGCTGCATACACCGGCAGCGCTACAGGATCTTGCTCGTCGGGTCATTGCGGAACCCGGCTTTGAGCTTGTCGGAGTGTTGTCGTACGAGGCCCAGATCGCGGGCGTTGGCAGCCGGCCAGTTGGCAAACCCGTCGAGGGGGCGATTAATCGCTGGATGCAGCGCAATTCCTTTGCCGAGCTGAGCGAGCGCCGTGCCGAGGCCATTGCTCTTGTGCGTGCCGAGCAGGCCCTTGAGTTTGTCAACGGTGGCGGCACCGGGTCGCTTGAGGTGACCTCCGCCGACCCAAGCATTACCGAGATTGCTGCGGGAAGCGGCCTCTTCGGCCCGCATCTGTTTGATAACTACGACAATTTCACGCCGGCACCGGCCGTAGCCTTTGGCCTCAATATCGTTCGTAAGCCGCTTCCGGATACCGTAACGCTGCTTGGCGGCGGATGGATAGCGTCGGGTCCAGCCGGCGATGACCGACTCCCGCAGGTTGCCTGGCCAAAAGGGCTGAGCTATCTGGCCCGAGAGGGCGCCGGCGAGGTGCAGACCCCACTTGCCGGCGATGCGGCGCGCAGCCTGGCCGTTGGCGACCGTGTGTGGCTCCGCCACACCAAAGCTGGCGAGATCGCCGAGCACGCCAACGACATTCATATTCTGAGCAATGGCGAGCTCCGGGGGAGCATTCCGAGTTACCGAGGTGAAGGGTACGCGTTTTTATGATCACACTGCGCGGAAGCAAGGCCGCTGTTCGTGAGCCACACGAGCAGGCCGTCTCATCTTCGGTTCCCGTTCCCAACTCGGCCCTCTGGCGCAACTGGGGTCGTGTCGAAAGCTCGACGCCCAGTTTCATTGCGGCCCCTGCCTCTGCTGGAGATGTGCAGGCCATTGTGCGCGACGCGCGAGATCGCTCGCTCACGGTAAAGCCCATCGGTGCCTCTCACAGCTTCACCGCGATCGGTGCGACCTCTGGCATTCGGCTGACCCTCGATGGGCTCAGCGGGCTGGTCGCCTATGACAGGGCGCGTGGCCGCGTCACGATTGGTGCTGGCACCCACCTCTACGAGCTTGGCGACATCTTGCTTCCCCTCGGGCTCGCGCTCGAAAACATGGGCGATATTGACCGCCAGACCATCTCGGGAGCCATCTCGACCGGAACGCATGGCACGGGGGCCTCCTTTGGCGGAATCGCAACGCAGGTTGTTGGCGTCACGCTTGTGGACGGGCAGGGAAACCTGGTCCGTGTAAACGAGCAGGAGAATCCTGACCTGCTCCCTGCCGTCGCGCTCGGGCTTGGCGCGCTCGGCGTACTGGTCGACGTGACGCTGCAGTGCGTGCCAGCCTTTGTCCTGAGCGCGGTCGAGCGACCGCTCCCCGTCGCCGAGGTCCTTGAATCGTTTGTTGAGCGTTCTCTTGAACACGACCACTTCGAGTTTTACTGGTTTCCGCACACTCAGACCGCGCTCACAAAGACAAACACGCGGCTGCCGAACGACAGCCCTCGCGCGCCGCTTAGCAAGGTTTCGCACTGGGTTGACGACGAACTCATGGCCAACGGCTTGTATCGTGCCGTGTGTGGCATAGGAAAAGCGCTTCCTTCCACGACGCCTCCCGTGAGCCGGTTCATCCAGCGCCTCACCGGAAACCGCAGCTTCAGCGACTACTCGCACAGGGTGTTTGTCACCGACCGAAGCGTTCGGTTTCGCGAGATGGAGTATGCGCTCCCGCTCGACCAGGTTGTGCCTGCCGTTCGAGAGATCATGACGCTCATTGAGCGAAAGGGCTGGCGAGTATCGTTCCCCATTGAGGTGCGCAGCGCTGCCGCTGATGGCGTATGGATGTCGACGGCCAACGAACGGTTGAGCGGCTACATCGCGGTGCACCGGTACTGGCGCGAGAATCATGTTGAGTATTTTGAGGCCGTTGAGCGCATCCTCAGGTCATACGGGGGCAGGCCGCACTGGGGCAAAATGCATCAGCTCTCGGCGAACGATGTTGCTGAGCTCTATCCGCACCTGCCACGTTTCCTTGCGGCGCGGGATCGGCTCGACCCCGCGCGCGTCTTTGCGAACCCGTACCTTGATCGGGTGCTTGGCCGCTGACCTTCTGATCGCCCAGGCCAGCCTGAACGCTCGGCGGAGTCGGTTGTTCGTTGTCACCAAAAAACTCTCAGCAACACTCCACGCAACTCCCAGTATGATTAAGTCATGTCTGGTTGGATCGTTCCTCTCATAATTGTTGTCGCCCTCGTGGTCATCATTGGTATTTACCTGTGGTCGACCTATAACTCGCTTGTGCGACTCAACGTTCGCGTTGACGAAGCATGGAGCGACATCACCGTTCAGCTCAAGCGTCGAGCCGACCTCATCCCGAACCTCATCGAGACGGTGAAGGGATACGCCACGCACGAGAAGGGCGTCTTCGAGGCGGTTACTCAGGCGCGTGCCGAGACCTTGTCTGCGCAGGGCCCTGCAGAAGCATCAGTGGCCGAGGGCCACATGCAGTCCGCGCTGAAGAGCATCTTCGCCGTCGCAGAGGCCTACCCTCAGCTCCAGGCGAGCCAAAACTTCCTGCAACTGCAGGCCGAACTGGTTGACACTGAAGACAAGATTCAGGCATCGCGCCGCTTCTACAACGGCGGAGTTCGCGAGCTCAACACCAAGATCAAGGTCTTCCCAAACAACATGTTTGCGCGCAGCCTTGGCTTCACCGAACGCGACTTCTTTGAGGTCGAAGACCTGGCTGCCATCTCGGAGCCACCCCGCGTTCAGTTCTAACTTCACCCCCAATTTGGTCATACGCCGGTTTGCTTCGCTTGCCGGCGTATGCCAGTTAAGAGCAACACCGTGAGACGGTCATCTCACGAAAGAAGGAGCCGGCGATGTACAGCGCCATCCGAAAGAACAAAATCAACACCGCGCTTATTATCGTGCTGTTTATTCTCATAATTGGTGGCCTCGGCTGGCTCGCCAGCTATGTCTATGGCAACCCAACGATCGTGTACTTCACGGTTGGGTTTGCCCTGCTCTATGCGCTTATCCAGTACTTCACGGCCAGCAAACAGGCCATCGCAATGAGCGGCGCGCGCAAGATTGAGAAGGCCGACAATCCGCGCCTGTACCGTATCGTCGAGAACCTGTCGATTACCACCGGAACCCCGATGCCAGAGGTCTACATCGTCAACGACCCAGCGCCAAACGCATTCGCGACCGGACGCGACCCAGAGCACGCCGTTGTGGCCGCCACAACCGGGCTGCTCGACATCATGACCGACTCCGAGCTTGAGGGCGTCATGGCCCACGAGCTCGGCCACGTGCGCAACTACGATATCCGCCTCAACATGATCGTGTACGGCCTCGTTGTTGCCATCGGAATGCTTGCCGACATGTTTATGCGCATGGCCTTCTTTGGCCGCCGCGACAGCAACAACGGCGGTGGGGCAGTGCTCCTCATCTTTGGGCTTGTTGCCATGATCGTTGCCCCGCTGATCGCGAGTGTTGTGCAGCTTGCCGTTTCGCGCCAGCGAGAGTACCTTGCCGACGCGACGGGCGCGCTCACCACTCGCCACCCAGAGGCGCTCGCCAGTGCCCTGCATAAGCTCGGCGAATATTCGCAGCCAATGCAGAAGCAGAGCACAAGCATGGCTCATATGTGGATTGCCAACCCGCTCAAGGCCGGCGGGCTTGACCGCCTTTTTGCGACGCACCCTCCCATCGCCGACCGCATTCGCCGCCTGCTCGACATGGGTGGCAAATTCTAGATCAGCTTGGATTCGGCGCCAGCTCGATTAGAGCCCGGCCACGAGCCGTTCGTAGAAGCTAATGCCGCGAAGGTAGCTTGAGACCCGAATGCGTTCGTCAACGGCGTGCAGCGCGCCCCGTTCGTCGGTTGTCAGATCGAACGGGCTGAAGCGGTAAACGTGGGCCGAGAGCTTGGCAAAGTGTCTTGCATCGCTCGCGCCAAGCATGATGTAGGGCGTCACGATCGTGTTGTCGAACGTGTCTCGGATGCTTGCCGCGAGGTGTTCCCAAGCCGGGCCGTCGTGTGGGGAAGTTCTCGAAGGCTCGTTCGCCTCGTCAATTGTGATGCTCACCAGCGGGTCGTGGATTGCCTTTGTGAGGTGACGGATGGACTCTGCAACCGAGGATCCCACCGCGATACGAACGTTCACTATCGCCTTCGCGGATTCGGCGAGGGCGTTTGCTGCGAGGGAACCTTCGAGCTGGGTGACGGCCATCGTCGTGCGGACCATTGCCCTGGTTTCGTCGCTCATCCGGGCGAACACCTGGGGCAGCAGCGACTTCGCCGCGGTTGGATACTTTGCCGCGTAGGCGAGCGGGCCCGTTGCCTCAGCCCCGAGGATCGAGACCATCGCCACGTTTGTGGCGGTGAGCTTTGCCGGAAACTGGTTGCGCCGCAGCCGGTCAATGGCTCTCGCGAGCCTCGCCGTTGCGGTCATATCAGGAGGGGTCGAGGCGTGCCCTCCCTGCTGGCGCACGGTGAGTCGGACATTCATGATGCCCTTTTCGCTCACGCCAACCACCGCGATGGGTTTCTCTACGCCGGGGAAGACGCCCTCAACGACGGCGCCGCCCTCGTCGAGAACAAACGCGGGAGTGACGCCTCGCTCGGTGAAGAGCTTTGCGATGGCCTGCGCGCCGGAACCCTGAACTTCTTCGTTGTGTCCAAAGCTCAGATAGATGTCGTGTTTGGGAACAAAACCGTCGACCGACAGTTTCTCGGCGGCCTCGAGCAGCGTGACGAGCGCGCCCTTGTCGTCGATCGCACCGCGCGACCAGATGGTAGCGTCATCCGTGCCCTCTCCTGTGAGCGTCGCCGAGAACGGCGGATGCGTCCACCCCTCGTCGGTTGCCGGCACGACGTCGTAGTGGGCCATCAGCACGCTCGGCTGCTCTGATGAGGCGCCCTTCCACCGGAAGAGGATCGAGTGCTCAGCCACCAGTTCGTGCTCGAGATTGGCGTGGAGCGATGGGTACAGGTCGGCGAGGGCCTCGCGAAACCGCTGAAAGCTTGCCCAGTCGGTGTCGGCCTCGAGCGGAGGCGAGACGGTGGGAATCCGGAGGAGCGTTCGGAAACGGTCAACTGCACTGTCACTCATGGACTCAGCCTAAACCGAGCCGGGCCGAAACAGAACCGTAACCAAATAGGTACGAATGAGGCGCCGTTTCTTCTTGGTGAGGGGGAACGTGACGGATAAGGTCTAATATATTGTCGTTACACCGACCGCCCAATTATTTATCGCCACAATCGCTAACGAAGAGAGCCAATCGTGACTCGAAACAACAAAGCCTCCCTTACCGCCTTTCTCAGCCTCACGGCTGCCGGAGCCCTGCTCCTCACCGGCTGCAGCAGCAACGGTGACTCTGGCGACAGCGCTGACGCCGGCCCGCTTCTCAAAGAAGGCGTGTTCAAGATTTGCTCCGAAACCGCGTACCCACCGTTTGAATTCAAAGACGACTCAACCGGTGAAATCGTAGGCTTCGACATCGACTTCGCCAACGAGATCGCTAAAGACCTTGACGCAAAGCTTGAGATCGTCAGCAGCTCGTTTGAATCCATCGAGTCTGGTGCAGCCCTCGACGCGAAGAACTGCGACGCCGTCATCTCGGGCATCTCGATCAACGACGAGCGCGCCACCAAGTTTGACTTCTCAGAGCCATACTTTGACGACAACCTTGCGCTGCTCGTGCGCGACGACTCCGGCATCACCAGCCTCGACACGTTCGAAGGCGTTGTTGGCGTGCAGGACGCAACAACTGGTCAGGCCTTCGCAACCGAAAAGGGTCTTGACCCCAAGGCGTTCGAGGACGGCACCATCGCTGTGCAGGCCCTCGAATCCGGCAGCGTTGACGGCGTGATCAACAACATCGCTACGCTTGCGTACTTCGCAAAGGACAACTCAAGCCTCGTCATCGCTGACAAGTTCGGCAGCGAGCCCCTTGGCGCTGGCGTACGCAAGGGAAACACCGAGCTGCTCGACAGCATCAACGCGACCCTCAAGCGCATGGACGAAGACGGCACCCGCGAGGCAATGCTTGCCCAGTGGATGCCAGCAATCAAGTAAGCCCCGCGCTACTTTCTATACAAAGGTGACTGCATAATGGCAATGACCGCACTGAAGCGTGCCCGGCTGTCGCGAGGCATCCAATACGCTGTCCTGATTATCGCCGTGGTTGTTCTTGCGCTGGTCGCAGACTGGGGCAAGATCGGCTCGGCTTTCTTGAACTGGGACGTGCTGAAGAGCCAGTTCCCCGACATCATTACCCTCGCGTTTGTGAATACGCTTATCTTCACGGCGCTCGGATTTGTGGTCGGTATGAGCGGCGGCATCCTGCTGGCGCTCATGAAGCTCTCGTCCGTTGGGCCGTACCGTTGGATCGCAACACTCTACATCGAGATCTTCCGTGGACTTCCTGCGCTGCTGGTGTTTGTACTCTTTGGGTACGGCCTTCCAACGGCGTTTGGCATCACGATGGATACGTATGTGACGGCAATGTTCGCACTCGGTACGGTTTCAGCGGCCTATATCGCTGAAACCATCCGGGCCGGCCTACAAGCCGTTCCCGCGGGTCAAATGGAGGCCGCACGGTCCCTCGGCATGTCGCACGCGCGGGCAATGATCACCATCGTCATCCCGCAGGCACTTCGCATCGTGCTTCCGCCGCTGACCAACGAGATCATCCTGCTGACCAAAGACTCCTCGCTCATTTACGTGCTTGGACTCACCGTCAGCCAGTACGACCTGACGAAGTTTGGTCGCGTTGGCCTCACCGCAGCAAACGCGGGCCTCACGCCGCTCGTTGCTGCGGGTGCGTGCTACCTCATCATTACCGTGCCGCTCAGTTACCTGTCGCGGCGCTTCGAAGCGAAGACGGCGAGGATCAAAAAATGAGCGACACCGCAAACACCGGCGGACGCATCGTAGTTGAGGGCGTGACCAAAGCCTTCGGCAGCAACGAGGTGCTCAAGGGGATCAGCCTTGATGTGAACCCCGGCGAGGTTGTCTGCCTCATCGGGCCAAGCGGTTCGGGCAAATCGACCCTGCTGCGTTGCATCAACCTGCTTGAGCGTCCTGATGCCGGCACGATCACCGTTGGCGACACCCTTGTTACCGATCCAGAGTGTGACATCGACGATTTTCGCCGTCGGGTTGGGCTCGTCTTTCAACACTTCAACCTGTTCCCGCACCTGACGGTTCTCGAAAATTGCTCGATTGCCCAGCGCAGGGTGCTGAAACGCTCGCGCGCAGAAGCCGACGAGATTTCGTTGCGCAACCTCGAGCACGTTGGCCTCGCCGACAAGGCGATGGATAAACCGTCGTCGCTTTCCGGAGGCCAGCAGCAGCGTGTTGCGATCGCTCGGGCGCTCAGCATGGACCCAGAGCTCATGCTCTTCGACGAGCCAACCTCTGCGCTTGACCCGGAGACTGTTGGCGATGTGCTTGCCGTTATGCGCGGCTTGGCGAAGGCCGGCATGACCATGCTTGTGGTGACACACGAGATGGGCTTTGCCCGCGAGGTTGCCGACAAGGTTGTGTTTATGGACGGCGGGGTTGTTGTTGAGGCCGGCCAGGCCGCTCAGGTCATTGGCGCGCCGCAGAACGCGCGCACGAAGGAGTTCCTGAGTCGCGTGCTTAACCCAACCGACGTGGACCTGGCCGACTAGCGTTCGCCCATCCACCGCGCCTCATACAGATATGACGCAAGAGTTCCCATAGCCCGTTGGGAAGGAACTCTTGCGTCATTTCTGTTGGTCTCGTGAGCCTCCTGGCTAGACGAGTTCGTGAGCGGGCACACCGTTGACGGTGTCGAGCGACCAACCATCCGGCGTGAACGTGACAATGCTGACCGCCGCGTTATTGATTCGAGGCATCGTGAGATCGAAGAGCCCCTGGAGGGTGAGTCGGATGAACGAGCCGTGGCTCACCGCGATAACGTTCTTTCCCGCGTAGGTGTCCCTGAGGTGCTCAAGCGCGAGCAAGCCGCGGGCCGAGACCTCTGCCTCCGTCTCTGAATCGACAAATCCTCCTGGCAGGCGAACCGCTTCGAGCTCGTCGCCTGCGGTAAGGCCCTCCGCCCGACCAAAGTTACGTTCGACGAGGTGATCAACGTGGGCAGGGCCGGAGAGCCCAAGGCCCTCAGCGATGATTGCCGCGGTCTCTGATGCCCGTGACAGTGGCGACGACGTGACGATGTTCCAGCTGTCATCGAGTTCTTTGGCCGCGAAGCGGGCCTGCTCCCTGCCAGTATCGTTCAGATCGATATCGGTGCGTCCCTGGATGCGGAATTCGGCATTCCATGGGGTCTGGCCGTGGCGGATGAGCGCGATCGTTGTAGTTTCAGTCACCCGTCTATTCTGTCCCATCGACCTGATAGTTCGGCCGGATGGCTGGCGGGCAGGAGAAGAGTCTCGCAGGGCAACGTGGCAGAATGTGTTGTGGAATCGTTGAAAGGTCACCAATGACGTCACTGAGCTCGCTCAGTTCTCCCCGCGCGCATCAGCCCGTCGCCGAATCTTCGGCCGTGCTTGCGGACCGCGTTGGTGAAGCCGCGACCGCGGCAGGCTTTGCCCTCGATCACTCACAGCTTGGCGTTCTCGACCTGCTGGCTGACGAGAGCACAGGGGTCTATCTTTGGGGGCCATCCGGTCGAGGGAAAACCTGGCTTCTTGACCAGTACTTCGCGCTGGTTCCCGGCGAACAGAAGCGCCGCATCCACTTCCACGGTTTCTTTGCACGGTTTCACGCGAGCATTTTTCAGCACCGGATAGACCCGAACCGGGGCGAACGTCACCCGGTCGATGCGGCTATAGACGAACTCCTTGGCGACGCCACCCTTGTGGTGTTTGATGAGTTTCACGTGCACGATGCCGGTGATGCAACCCTGCTCATTGGCGTGCTCGATGAACTGTTTCGCCGGGGTATCCGCCTCGTGGTGAGCTCGAACTATGCGCCTGCCGAGCTTATGCCTAACCCGAACTATCATCACCTCTTTGCGCCAGGCATCCAATTGCTTGAGACCCGGCTGAGTGTGTTCGAGATGACGGGTGATACGGATTATCGGAGAGCTCCTGTGCGCGGGGAACGAACGGGGTTTGCGCGCGGCACGTGGGGCACAACTCAGGTGGAGGTTCGTGGAGCGAACGGAGACGTGCACACGCCGCCCGACGCTGACGAAGAGGTAGCGCTCGAATCCGCCGGCCACCGATTTACCGCCCGCCGCGCCGGCAACGGACTTGTGTGGTTCGATTTTGCGAGTCTGCTTGATTCGCCCACCTCAGTCAACGACTATTTGCGCTGGGCCGAACGCTTCTCCACCTGGGTTCTTGGCGACGTGCCGTCGGCCGAACACCTGTCGCCTGGTTCGTATCAGCGTCTCGTCAACCTTATTGACGTGTTGTGTGACGCCCAGATCGAAGTTCACGTGCGCTGTGCCGATGACCGCTCCCAGTTTCTCGCCTGGCGAGAGGCGACCCCAACTGATGCCTTTCGAATGGAGAGTCGACTGCTGCTGCTCCGCGATCTGAGCGATGGGGCCTCGTAGGGCAGATCGCCGAACGCGCAGAAATTATCGGAAACCTCACGGTTCGGGGGTGTAGACTGTGATTCAGCGTAACTGCTTCCCTTCATCACTCGACCGAATTGATTCCACAGCGTCTCGTTTCGTTGCTCGAGTATGGAAGCCCTGTTGCGTTACCGAGTCTTGACCGGCTACCAGCCCGGAGACTCATTTACCGTTCCGAACCGATGCGTCGGTTTTCGCTCAGGAGAAACATGGCTCAGCCAGAACTACAGCAGGCCCCGGCCCGCGCGCAGCAGAACAAGCAGCAGAGCAGCGCCCAGCACAATGGCCAGCAGGGCGGCAAATCCGCTAAGCAGGCTGCAAAGCAGGCAAATAACGAGGGTCTCATCCCGCTGCTTGCCCGCGCCGTACGCGAGGTTGAAGCATCCGCCCAGCGTGGCAAAGCAACGCCAATGAACCGCACTAAGTTCCACGTCATCGCGCTGCTCATGCGCGAGGAGCGCGCCCGCGCCAAGACCGACCCGTCGCTGAGCGATGCCGACCGTGCTGAGACGCTCAAACGCCTCGATGGCATCGCGTCTATTCTGGCAAAGACCGCCGCCCGCGACACGTCGCTCATAACGCTTCTTGAGCCAGAGGCTCCCGTCAACGAGGCCGCACGCAAGCTGCGCCGCAAGCTGCTCGAGACCGCAGGCCACGAGGTTCCCGAAGACGAGCCCACTCCTGCGCCGGTCGAGGCGGTTGTTCCGCCGGAGCTTGCAGAGCGCCAGGTGTTGCCGCCGGCCGTGATCGCCAGGCAACGATCGAATCCATTCCTCGCGCCAGACCTGACGCCGGCCCCGCCGAAGCGTCCAGTTGTGCGCCTCTCCAACTGGGAGCTGCTTGGGCCGCTCCTCAAATCGTTTGAGCAGGGCGCAGGCGGCAAAGTTGCCAGCATGCCGCTGCCAGAGGCTCCTCCCATTGACCGCCTTGCGCCAAAGGGCCACGAACTCATGCGTCACCAGGCGCGCTTCCTTGAGTGCGTTGCCGAGGGGCACCGCAGCTTTTTGCTTGCCGACGAGCCCGGTCTTGGTAAGACCGCTCAGTCGGTTATTGCGGCCTCGGTCGCCAACGCCTACCCGCTGCTCGTTGTTGTGCCGAACGTTGTGAAGATGAACTGGGCCCGCGAGGTCCAGAACTGGACCCCACAGCGCCGCGCAACGGTAATTCAGGGCGACGGCCAGAACCTCGACGCGTTTGCCGATGTCTTCATCGTCAACTACGAGATCCTCGACCGCCACCTGAGCTGGATCAGCAACATGGGATTCCGTGGAATGGTCGTTGACGAGGCGCACATGATCAAAAATGTGCAGTCGCAGCGCTCGCGCAACGTACTCACGATTGCCGACCGCATCCGTAAGAACACGCCAGGTGGCAAGCCGCTCATGATGGCGCTCACCGGTACTCCGCTCATCAACGACGTGGATGATTTCCGCGCCATCTGGCGCTTCCTCGGCTGGACCGACGGCACAAAGCCAACGGCAGAACTCATGCACCGCCTCGAAGACACCGGCCTGACCCCTGCAGATTCGGCCTTCTACCCGGCCGCCCGCGAGGCCGTCATCGACATGGGAATCGTGCGGCGCAAGAAGATCGACGTCGCGGCCGACCTGCCGGCAAAGCGCGTTGTTGACCTCCCCGTTGAGCTTGACGACGACTTCGGCCGCAGCATCCGCGAGGCAGAAGATGAACTCGGTCGCAAGATGTACGAGCGCTACCAGCGCGCGCTGAATGGCCGCCTTGGCGCCGAAATGTCGACTGAGGCGCTCATTCGCATGGTCGCTCACCAGGAGCTCGACGAGTCTGGCAACTCCAAGACCGGCACCAACGTCTTCACGATGGTTCGTAACATCGGTAAGGCAAAGGCATCGCTCGCGGCAGACTACGCGGCTCAGCTGGCCCGCTCCGTTGGCAAGGTTGTGTTCTTTGCTAAGCACATCGATGTGATGGATGCCGCAGAGGCAGCCTTCGCTGAACGTGGTCTTCGCACGATTTCGGTTCGGGGCGACCAAACTTCAGAGTCGCGCCAGGCCCAGATCGACGCGTTCAACAACGACCCAGAGGTCTCGATCGCGGTCTGCTCGCTCACCGCTGCCGGCGTTGGCGTGAACATGCAGGCCTCCTCGAACGTTGTGCTCGCTGAGCTCAGCTGGACCGACGCCGAGCAGACTCAAGCGATTGACCGCGTGCACCGCATCGGCCAGGCCGAGCCGGTGACCGCATGGCGAATCATCGCGGCCCACACCATCGACAGCAAAATCGCCGAGCTCATTGACGGCAAGGCGGGCCTTGCCGCCCGAGCCCTTGACGGCAGCGACGCCGAGCTCACCGCCGGCGACTCCGTGCAGCTTGAGGCCCTCATCCACCTGCTGAAAAGAGCGATAGCATCGTCCTAGAGGTTTTGTGTGGTCGAGTGTCGCAGCCAGCGTCACGATAGGCCGGCAAGCCGCAGGCTTTTATCGGCTGACCGATGCGTATTGCATCTTCCAATGAAACAGGAACCATAGGGAGTGTGTGTATGAAGATCGGAATTTTGACGAGTGGTGGTGACTGCCCAGGGCTGAACGCGGTAATTCGCGCGATTGTCCTCAAAGGCACAAGTGTCTACTCGCAACAATTCGTTGGTTTTCGTGATGGATGGCGCGGGCTGGTTGAAGGGGATGTCATTCCCCTTGACCGTCACCGCGTTCGTGGACTTGCCAAGCAGGGAGGCACGATTCTTGGCACGAGCCGGTTTGGCCCCTATGAGGGACCAAATGGCGGGCCTGAGAACATCCAGAAGACGCTCGATCGGCTCGGTGTTGACGCGGTTATCGCGATCGGTGGCGAGGGTACGCAGGCCGCGTCAAAGCGCCTCGCGGATGCCGGCATCAAGATTATCGGTGTTCCAAAGACCATCGACAACGACCTCGGTGCCACCGACTACACGTTCGGATTTGACACTGCGGTAGAGATCGCAACAGAGGCCATCGACCGCCTTCGCACAACCGGCGACTCACATAAGCGCTGCATGGTGCTTGAGGTTATGGGCCGCCACGTTGGGTGGATCGCCCTTCACTCCGGCATGGCCGGGGGAGCGCACGCCATCCTCATCCCAGAGCAGCCGGTCAGCATCGAGCAGATTGTGACCTGGGTTGAGAGCGTGCGTGACCGCGGACGTGCACCCCTGCTGGTGGTCGCCGAGGGATTTAAGCTCACGACAATGGAGGACGCGCACTCGCATAAGGGGCTCGATGGCTTCAACCGTCCGCGACTCGGCGGTATTGCCGAGATTCTTGCGCCCATGATCGAGGAGCGCACCGGCATCGAGTCGCGCGCAACCGTGCTTGGTCACATCCAACGTGGCGGAGTGCCAACGGCATACGACCGTGTGCTTGCGACGCGTCTCGGGCTCGCCGCAATCGACACCGTGCTTGAAGAACGCTGGGGCAACATGGTTGCTCTCCGCGGAACCGAGGTCGAGGTTGTTGGCCTCGAAGAAGCGCTGGGCGAGCTCAAGACGGTGCCGCAGCACCGCTACGACGAGGCCGCAATCCTCTTCGGCTAGCCGCCCGTGCCATCCGGTTTTGGCGTAGATTTCCCGTTTGGGCGTATGTTCTCTCATACGCCCAAACGGGCAATTTACGCCGAACATCTCGGAAAGGTGTGACCGTCTCTGCGTTTGCGCTCCTTTGAAATTGTTCATTAACGGTCTGGCCCAATAATGTGTCCTTTGGGGCTAATCTACGAACTCATCGTTCTGTCTCAGAACGTTGGCTTTGAAACGCGGCAGAGGAAACGCATTGTATAAAAGAGACTTCTGGCTGAGCCCAGTTGGCGTGGAGAACCACGGGAAAACCTTTTCCAGGGGTGCTGGCCTCGTTGACAGCTCAGATACGTGGCTTGGCAACCATCAGCTCTACGAGTCTGCAATTCGGGCGATCGGTACTGGACTCCTGCGGTTGAGGTCGAGCGTGGTCGCGCTTGATCGCGGTTGGCAAGGTGACGCCCGCGAGACCATCTCGCCGGCAATGCGTGGAGGTGAAGCGAGAATGCTCCGGTTCCAACGGCTCGCCGCGGATGCTCGACATCTTGCTCAGTCCACAGTGTCGACCATTAACGAGTTCGATATGCGACGAGCAAGCGCGTGGCCGCGTTGAAACGGCTGCTTTCTGTGGTCGGATGCTTCGCGTTCGTTTGTGGCCTGCTGCTCGTTCAAGGCTGCAGCGTTTCCAACCGATCGACCTTATCGCTGAGCTTCACGTATGACGGGGAGTATCGTACGGTAACTGCGCACCCAGAAGTCGTTCGGTGTGATGAGACCACAACCTCTGGATTCACCTTTGAAAACGGCCCACAGGCGACGTTTGTATTGAGTTTGCTACATGAAGGCACTTCGCGGACCTCGCAGGCTTACGTAAATGATGTAGACGGTGGGATTCTTGCGGCATTCTCTGATCAGATCGTGACAGCCCGCACTGAACAGGAGGGCTCGGGAGACCGCAGGACTATCGTTTCTGGAGCGAAGGTTGATCTTAAGTTGCTGTTTGACGTCGGTCGGAATCGTGACAAAGGCTTAGATGTCGAAGATTTTGATAATCAAAATGTTCCCGTAGTGAGCGGGACAGTGAACGCTAGTTTATTCTGCACCAAATATGAATAACCTCGAAATACGAACCATGATTAGTGTAATTCTGTCGAAGAAGGCGCTCTGCGCAACAGCCGTTTCGCGCTGGCATCGGCGAGACACGAGTTAAGTCACCGGACTCAGACAACCAACAGCCATGACCTCACCGATAGTTGTCGGTCCTCCATGGCACGTTCTCATGGAGGCAGTCGCTCCACTGTGACGAGGGCCGGCTTGGGTTTGCATCTTGGATCTGTATGATCCTTTCTGCCTCAACGGCAAGAACACGCCAAAATTGCTCGACTACCGCTTCAACAAAACGGCGTATCTGCGATCCCAGGGAACGCAGGCACGCCGTTGGTGATGTTGGGGGTTAGGCCAGCGCGGCCTGGACATCGGCGAGCGACGGGTTTGTTGCCGACGAGCCGTTCGGGTACAGCACCGTTGGAACCGTCTGGTTGCCGTTGTTGAGCGACTCAACAAGCTCGGCGGTGCCAGGCGTTTCTTCGATGTTGATTTCGGTGTAGCCGATGCCAGCCTTGTCGAGCTGCTTCTTGAGGCGCTGGCAGTAGCCGCACCACGTCGTAGAGAACATTGTGATGGTGCCGTCTGCTGGGATGTAATCGCTCATGCCAAAATCCTAACCCGTGTGGCTGAGACTGCGCTCAGCACTTAGTCCGCCAGCCCAAGCACGTCGAGCAGCCAAGCGAGCTCGTATGCGCGCTCGTTCCACGCGTTGTAACGGCCGCTTACTCCGCCGTGGCCGGCGCTCATTTCGGTCTTGAGTAGTGCAGGTGCGCCAACTTCGCGCAGCCGGGCAACCCATTTTGCCGGCTCGACGTAGAGCACGCGAGTGTCGTTAAGGCTTGTCATCGCAAGGATGCGCGGGTATTGAACATCGTCGCGCACGTTTTCATATGGCGAGTAGCTTTTCATGTACTCGTAGACATCAGCGTTGTGCAACGGGTCGCCCCATTCATCCCATTCGATGACCGTGAGCGGAAGTGACGGATCGAGGATGCTGGTGAGCGGGTCAACAAACGGAACCGATGCAAGAATGCCGGCAAACTTCTCCGGGGCGAGGTTTGCGACGGCACCCATGAGAAGACCTCCCGCGCTTCCGCCCTCGGCCACAAGTTTGTCTGCTGTGGTGTAGCCGGAACCGATGAGGTGTTCAGCACAGGCCACAAAATCAGTAAACGTGTTTTTCTTGTGCAACATCTTGCCGTCGTCGTACCAGTGGCGACCCATCTCTCCGCCGCCGCGCACGTGCGCGATGGCAAAGACGACGCCCCGGTCGAGCATCGATAGCCGCGCAATCGAGAACGAAGGGTCGATGCTTGCCTCGTACGAGCCATAGCCGTAGAGGTGGAGTGGGCGCGGCTCGGGTGCGGCGTGTTTTGCTCCAGCGCGGTCCCCGGTGAGTTCGGCTTCGCTCAGCGCGTAGACCAGTGAAATTGGAACTCGAGTGCCGTCTGGCGCCGCTGCCCATTCCCTGCGCTGCACGTATCGGGCCGGGTCAAAGCCTCCGAGGACCTGCTGCTGCTTGAGGATGCTGCGTTCACCAGTCGCAACGGTGTAAGCGAGCACGGTTGATGGTGTCACAAGCGAGCCGTAGCCGAGGCGAACGGTTGGTTGGGACCACTCGGGGTTGCCCCCGGTCGCCGCGGTGTACAGTGGCTCATCAAAGGCGAGCTCGGTGCTGTGTGCGGTGAACGGTCCCGTGAGCGACGACAGGGGGAGCACGCCCACCTGGCTGAGGCCGTCTCTGCGGAAGTCAAGGGTGAGGTACTGTTCAAACGCCGAAACGTCCTCGAGTCGGATGGCCTCGTCGTGGGCGATGAGCACCTCCGCACCCTCCGGCCCGGTGCCGGGGGACAGCGGATCAACCATCACAAGTTCGCTGCCGATCGCATCAACGTTGTGGAGGATGAGGAGGCGGTCTTCGCCGTTGATCACGGCGTGGTCGACGTCGTATTCCACGCCCTCAACACGCGGCCAGACGACCGTGAATTCGGCATCCGGAATCAGTGTGTCGAGCAGGTGGATCTCTGTGGTCACCTTCGACCCAAGCTCGATGACCAAATACCGTTTGCTTCGCGTGCGGCCGATGCCAAGCCAGAAGCGTTCGTCAGGCTCATGGAAGACGGTGAGGTCAGTGTCGCCGGAATCGCCAATCGTGTGCCGCCAAATAGTATCTGGGCGCCACGAGTCGTCAAACGTGCTGTAAAACAGTGAAGCTGCATCCGGGGCGAACATGGCACCAGGCGCAGTGCCCTCGACCCGGTCTGGCAGGTTCACGGATGTTCGGAGGTCGCGAACCTGAATCGTGTAGCGCTCGTCGCCAACCGTGTCGGTCGAATACAACAGGAAGTTGCCATCGGTGCTGACATCGAAGCTGCCGATCGAGAAGAAGTCGTGCCCCTCTGCCTCAACGTTTCCGTCAAGAAGGACCTGTTCGCCGTCGGCGGCGACGGCAGGGTCAACAGCGGGAGGCGTCCAATCGTCTGCCGAAGCGATTGGCGCGCGGCAGTGCATCGCGTACTGTTGCCCCTCTTGCGTGCGTGAGTAGTACCACCAGTCGCCGAGGCGGGTGGGTACGGAGAGGTCCGTTTCGACCGTGCGGGCCTTGATCTCGTCAAACAGCGTAGAACGAAGCGCCGCGAGATGGTCTGTCTCGATGTTTGCGTAGACGTTTTCGGCTTCAAGGTACGAAACGACGTCGGGAGATTCTTTCTCGCGAAGCCATTCGTAGTTGTCAATAACGGTGTCACCGTGAAAGGTTCGTTCAACCGGACGCTGCTCGGCCTGGGGGATCTTTGAGATACTCACACACCTACGCTACCCGGAGTCGCGCGTGCCGCAGCAATCCCAACCAGTAGGCTCAACGTATGACTGTTACCCAGGTGTGCGTATGTTATCTGCTTCGCACCGGGGACAACGCGCGCGTCGAAGTGTTGCTCGGGCGCAAAAAGCGAGGGCTCGGGACGGGCAAGCTCGTTGGGCCTGGGGGCAAGCTTGAGGTTGATGAGACCCCGGTTCAAGCAATCGTGAGGGAGGTAGCGGAGGAGACCGGGCTCAACGTGGGCGCTCAGGAGCTGCACGAGGCTGGGTTTATCAGCTATACCTTCCCAACGCAGCCGGAACTTGACCAGCAGTCGACCGTGTTTGTTGGTCGGGAATGGTCTGGTACTCCAGCGGATTCGGATGAGCTCGAGCTGGGCTGGTACACAATCGATGATCTTGACTACGACCAAATGTGGGATGACGCGCGCCACTGGTTGCCCGCCGTTTTGCGCGGCGGCACGGTTGACGCCGAATTTAGTTTTGCCGAAGACCTTAACTCGGTAGCCACTCACACCGTACGCTGAGGTGTATGGCTCTTCAGATACCCACATACACACTTAACGACGGCATCACGGTTCCGCAGGTAGGGTTTGGCACCTATCCGCTCAAAGGCGAAGACGGTGCCTGGGCAGTGCACAGTGCAATTACGACCGGCTATCGGCTGATTGACACCGCAGTCAACTATCAGAACGAAGGCGCGGTTGGCGAAGGAATCCGCCGATCAGGGGTTGCTCGTGAGCGTATCCAAGTAGCGACCAAGATTCCCGGCCGGTTTCACGCGTACGACGACGCCATCGCTTGTGTGCAGGAATCCTCATGGCGTCTTGGTGTTGACTACATCGACTTGGCACTCATCCACTGGCCAAACCCCAGCGTTGACAAGTATTCCGAGGCCTGGCGGGCGCTCGTTCAGCTGCAGAAGGATGGCCTCGTTCGGTCCATCGGCGTCAGTAACTTCACCGAAGAGCACCTTCGTCGCATTATTGACGAGACCGGCGTCACCCCAGCCGTCAACCAGGTTGAGCTGCACCCGTATTTCCCGCAGGAGGAGCTGCGGTTGGTTCACGCGGAACTTGGTATTCGCACGGAGTCGTGGAGCCCGCTTGGCCGGGCAGGCGCATCCACCGAAGAAGCCCCCGTTGTTGAAGCCGCAGAGGCTCACGGAGTGTCTCCATCGCAGGTGATCCTCCGCTGGCAGACCCAGCTTGGCGCATTACCAATCCCGAAGTCGGCCGCTCCTGCTCGGCAGCGAGAGAACCTCAACATTTTTGGCTTCGAACTGACCGAGACGGAGATCTCTGCGATTACCGCGCTGGGCCGCCCTGACGGTCGTTTGTTTGACGCCGACCCGAACTTCCACGAGGAGGAGTAGGGCAAGGGGCCGCCGGCGCAGAAAGAAAACCGGTCGCCCAGAATAATCTTTTTTCCTGTTTTGTTTAGCGTATTATTGTTTAGTGTCACATATTAGGGATGTGGCAACGCAACGCTAGACAAGTGAGGACTGCCCGCCGGTACGAGGCGCGCGATATCAACCATGAAAGCACACCCCAAGAAGGGCGATTCGGTGCGCCCGAAATCGCAACAACACCGCGCAAGACGATGGCCAGCAGGGCTCGTGTTTGCCAGCCTGATCGTTGGGGCCTGCGTTGTCACGCTGCCAGAGGTCACCAGCGGAGCCTATAACGACATCGCCAACGCGCTCATGGGTAACGCGGGGGCCGTTGGCAATCCCAACGCCTTTTCCGTCGAAGCGAGCAACGGTGACGGCGTGTGGAAGGCAGCAGATACCGAGGCGGAGGCCGTGGTCATGGCGATGCCTGCGGGTCAGCGACTTTCGCCAACAACGCCCCTTGTGCAGTCAGTATCGTTCCGCGTTGGCCCATCGTCGCCAGCTGGGGATGTTCTCCCCAGTCTTGTTCCGCCAGCCGACTGCGTTGGAACGTGCATCGAACTCTTTAACTCGTTGCTGTTCACCGTCAGCTACGACGGTCAGCCCACCCTGGCATCCGCCGTGTCGGCTGCAACGTTCAACGCCATGACTGCCAGGGGCCTTGCCGCTGTTCCCGCAGGAGAAGTCCATCAGCTGAACCTCAGCGTTTTACTTGTTGACGGACTCGAGTACACGCAGTTCAACGGTGTCTCGACGCGCATAGCGGTGCTCCTTAGTGGCACGAGCCGAGCATGAGCCGCCCACAAATCCCACAAATCCCACAGATCCCACAGATCCCACAGATTCCACCGACACTCGCCGGTTTGTCCAACGCACAGGGAAGCGTCCTATGAACCTCACACCACAGCAGCCAAAACGATTCGTCACGACGAGGATGCGCGCAGGGCGCCTCTGGCTCGTCGGGGGAGTAGCCGTGGCCTCACTGATTGCGTCAGGGCTTACGAGCGTCACGCCAACCGACGCTGCCTACACAAATAGCGCGTATGGAATGTCGCAGAGCGTTGCGGCCGAAATCCCGATGCCGCCCGTTACCTACGGTCTTGGGGGTGGGAGCTATAACGAGACGATTGGCTACGGTGTCACCTCAAAGCGGCAGCTGCTTGTCTGGGGCGCTCCCTCTGGCTATACGGGCGAGCAAAAATGCACAACGGCCACGCCTGGCTGTACAACGCCCGCCAACTGGAACAGTAAGAGCGAGAACTATTCGGCGTACGGCGCCGGTTATTGGGGGTACTGGTCTATTGGGACCCCGCCAACTCTTGTCAGTGGGATGCCCGAAGTGAAGAATGTTGTTGGTACGGCCCGCGGCCTCTACGTGCTCGATTACGCCGGCCGCGTTATCGCGATGCACAGTACCTATCAAAAAGTGGCCTATTCTCCGTCGACACCGTACTACCCATACGCGATGCGTGTTGGCGGAACGCCCTGGGCCGGAACGGGAACCGAGCTCACCAACGCAGTGAGTATTGCGGCAAGCCGAGGCTCGGTAGCCGTTATCGCGAATGATCGTGTGTACTATTCTGGCTCCGCCTACGCCGCTGCCAGCGCAGCTGCGCCCGGTGCCAATACCGGGGAGTTCTCCGGGTTCGTTCAGATGCCAGGATTGCCCGATCCGAGCGTCTTCGGGAACCGCCCCATCGCCCTTGACTCGACTCTTGGCGCGTTTTACATCACACTTGAAAGCGGCGCGATCTACCAGTGGATTGCCTCGTCAAGCGCGGCAATCCAGCCTGGAGCCATGACATCCACAATAAGCGCCACGAAGATCAACACGTTTGCGCAATGGGAGAAGAAGCCCGCCAACACCGGTGCCACAATTGTGAAGTTCATTGGCAACGAAAAAATGAGCTTCGCCACGTTATCAAACGGAACAGCGCTGTACTGGATCAAGGGTGGCGTACCAGCACTCTTGCCAGGGGTCGCCGGGGTGAAGGATGCCGTGTCTAACGCGGTCTTCACCGGCTTCCTGACACAGAGCGGCAGCCTGATCATGACAACATCGCAGGGCGGCTGGGCCAACTTTCCCCAAGGTTCAAACGTCGCGACGGTACTTGCCTCTGGGGCGGTATCGCTCGGCCCTGCAGGCTACGGCTTCTTGATTCAAACCAAAAACTCGAGCGGGGCGTGCAGCTTCAAGGTGGTTGGGAACAACGCCTATTCGACCCTCGGGACGCCCTACAACAACCCGCCAACGACCCACAGGGTGTTTGGGAGTATCGCCGATATTCAAGGCTGGAACCTCAGCGCGCTCTGCTAAACGGCAACAAAAAGACCAGCGCCCCACATCGTAGTTCACCGCTACGAGGTGGGGCGCTGGCGTGTGGCGGATGCGCGGGAGGCGCATCCGCCGGCTTATGAGGGTCCTCGGTTAGGCCGAGGTCTCCATCTTCATGACGATGCGTCCATCGATCTGGCCCTTGACCATGCGGTCGAAGATGCTGTTGATATCGTCGAGCTTCTCTGCAGCAACCGTTGGTTTGATCTTGCCGCGAGCGTAGAAGTCGAGCGCCTCAACCATGTCCTGGCGGGTTCCAACAATCGACCCGCGGATCGTGATGGCTCGCAGCACGATGTCGAAGATGTTCGCTGGGAAGTCTCCTGGCGGGAGGCCATTGAAGACGATCGTTGCGCCGCGGCGGGCAACGCCGAGGGCCTGCCCGAACGCCTTCGGGTGCACAGCTGTGACGAGCACGCCGTGTGCGCCGCCAATCTCGCGCTGAACAACCTCGGCTGGGTCCTCGTTCATGGCGTTAACCGTGAGGAGGGCGCCGTGCTTCTTGGCCAGTTCCAGTTTGCTGTCGTCAACGTCGACGGCAACAACGTTGAGGCCCATGGCCACCGCGTATTGCACAGCAATGTGGCCAAGTCCGCCGATGCCCGAGATGACGACCCACTGGCCTGGGCGAGCGTCGGTCATCTTGAGGCCCTTGTATACCGTGACTCCGGCACACAGGATGGGCGCGATTTCTACGGGGTCCGCGCCGGCCGGGATGCGTGCCGCATACTTTGCGTCAACAAGCATGTATTCGGCAAAGCTTCCGTCGACCGAGTATCCGCCGTTTTCCTGCTTCTCACAGAGGGTTTCCCACCCTGTGCGGCAGTACTGGCAGATGCCACAGGCTGACCACAGCCAGGCGTTTCCAACCTTGTCGCCAACCTTGAGATCGGTGACGCCCTCGCCAAGCTTGACTACCTCGCCGTAGCCTTCGTGACCGGGGATGAGCGGCTGCTTTGGCTTGACCGGCCAGTCGCCGTGTGCGGCGTGGAGGTCGGTGTGGCAGACGCCTGAGGTCTCTACCTTCACCAGTGCTTGGCCGAAGCCTGGCTCTGGGATGGGAACCTCGTCGATGGTAAGTGGTTTGCCGAGCTCGTGGACAACGGCAGCGCGCATAGTTCCAGACATACATTAACTCCAGATGTGAATGATTTGTGGCAGGATCTGCCAGACGCCGATTTCCGAGTAGGACAGGGGCGTCTTCGCACCAAGGATAGGCCGGGATGCCGTTTGAGCGCGCGGAATAAGGTTGCATTCGGGTTGCGCTCGCTCGGAGTTTTTGGGGATAAACCGGCGAGGCTGCCGGTGAGCGATGGGCGCGCAGAAAGGGATGTGCCAATTGGGTCAGAATGGGGTCGTGACTTGACCTAGACTCGTGGTGATGGAAGCATCGTATTGTGCATAACCGCACGCTTCGCGTAAAGGGATTTTTGATGAATATTTGTCAAATACTTTCACGCTCGCGAGGATGATCGTCTCGACAGAAAGACTTCGGTGGAACTCGCACTCATTGTGCTGCTGGTTATCGTACTGGCCCTTTTCTTTGACTTCACGAATGGTTTTCACGACACCGCCAACGCAATGGCTACCCCCATTGCCACGGGGGCACTGAAACCCAAGACTGCGGTCATTTTGGCGGCCGTGCTCAACCTTGTAGGTGCCTTCCTCTCAACTGAGGTGGCCAAGACCATTTCCCAAGGCATCATCCGTGAGGGTGACGGCGGTGTGCTCATCTCCCCAGAGATGATCTTCGCCGGCCTCATCGGCGCCATCGTGTGGAACATGGTTACGTGGTTGCTTGGCCTCCCGTCGAGCTCATCCCACGCCCTGTTTGGCGGATTGATCGGTGCCGCGATTGTTGGTGCCGGACTGAACGCCGTTGACGGAAGCGTCTTGCTGTCGAAGGTTATCCTTCCGGCCCTCGCTGCGCCGGTTACCGCTGGAATCATTGCGTTCACGGCCACTCGTCTTGCCTACAAGATCACGCGTCGCCATGACGGTAAGCCCGACGGTCGTGGGCGCTACCGGTATGCCCAGATTGCGTCGTCGTCGCTTGTGGCTCTTGCCCACGGAACAAACGACGCCCAGAAGACGATGGGTGTTATCACCCTGACCCTGGTTGCCGCCGGTTGGCAGACCGCAGGAACGGGCCCCCACCTGTGGGTCATCATTTCCTGTGCCCTTGCTATCGCACTCGGTACGTACTCTGGCGGATGGCGAATCATCCGCACGCTTGGCGCCGGCCTTACCGATGTGAAGCCGGCCCAGGGATTTGCCGCAGAGACGAGCACCGCCGCGACCATCCTCGCCTCAACCCACCTCGGCTTCGCCCTGTCAACGACACAGGTTGCCTCTGGCTCCGTGATCGGTTCTGGCCTTGGCCGCCGTGGATCAACCGTGCGCTGGCGTACCGTTGGCCGAATTGGCATCGGCTGGCTCATGACGCTCCCCGCTGCAGGTCTTGTTGGGGCGCTTGCCGCCTGGATCGCGCACATGGGCCCCGTCGGCATCATCATCGACACGGTTGTCGGCGTGTTTGTCATTGGGCTCATCTACGCGCTGTCGAAGCGGAACCGCATCAGCTCGAACAACGCCGTGAGCGATGTGGCCGAGTCTGGTTATGCTGTCCGCATTCGCAAGCGCAAGATCCGCAGCGTTCCGACCGAAACCGGCACGATTCCTCCGCTCACGACCGTTGCCCAGTCTGCTGTTATGCACGACAAGGCAGCCGCAGAAGCCGCAGCCGAGGCGAAGGCTGAAGCAAAGGCCGAGGACGCTGCCGCGACGGCAGCCGTTGCAGAAGGAGACCAGAAATGATCGACTGGGCAGCCTTTCTGATTGTGTTTGTGACGGCCATCGTCTCTGCGTGCGTTGTTGTGAGTCTGTACTCGTTTGGCATCCGTTTCTCGGCGATGCCAGCGCCTCGCGTTCGCCGTGAAGACGGGACACTTGAGCCGGTTGGTGACGCGCGCGATGCGGAGGATGACGGTATTGAGCTTCAGGGGCGCCCGCGCTGGGCAACCTGGGCGGCCAATATCTGCTTCGGCCTGTGCGTTGTTGTTGTGCTCTTTGGCATTTACCTGATCGTGCCAGCTCTTCACGTGAAGTAGTGCCTGTTCGCGCGTAGGATGACCCTATGACTGAGCAGGCAGCAGAACCAACAACCGCCATCATCGAAACGCTCGCACGATTGCGCGAGAACTATAACGCAGGCCTCACCAGGTCCGCGGCGTGGCGCGACAACCAGTTGTTGGCCCTGAGCCGTATGCTGACCGACAACAGCGGGGTCTTCGAGAGTGCGTTGCAGCGTGACCTTGGCAAGTCGCCTGTTGAAGGCATCCTGACCGAGATCGGCTTTCTGCTGAGCGAGATCGACCACACCCGCTCCCAGCTGGGCAAATGGATGCGGCCGCGGCGGGTGATGCCGTCAGTGGCGCTCCTGCCGGCCTCGGCAAAAGTCATCAGGGAGCCGCTTGGCGCGGCACTCATCATTGCGCCCTGGAACTACCCGCTCATGCTTGCGCTATCGCCACTTGTTGGGGCAATTGCCGCGGGAAACGTGGCGGTTGTCAAGCCGAGTGAGCTCGCGCCCAACGTCTCAGCGGCTCTGGCAAAGATCCTGCCAACCTACCTCGACCACCGCGCCTTTGCGGTCATAGAGGGCGGCGTTGAGGAAACGACCGAACTGCTTGAGCAGCGCTGGGACTCCATTTTCTACACGGGTAACGGGGCTGTCGGGCGGATCGTGATGACTGCCGCAGCACAACACCTCACGCCCGTCACGCTCGAGCTTGGCGGAAAATCACCAGCGTATGTTGATGACACGAGCGACCTTCGCCAGGTTGCCCAGCGCCTCGCCTGGGGCAAATTTCTCAATGCCGGTCAAACCTGCGTCGCCCCAGACTACGTGCTTGCAACGAGGCCCGTCATCGACCGACTTGTGCCAATGCTCGCTGAGGCCATCCGTGACCTCTTTGGCACGAGCATCCAGCAGAATCCCGACTACGGCCGAATCATCAACACCCGGCACACCGAACGGCTTGCTGGGCTCCTGTCGAGCGGACGCATCGCGATCGGCGGCACCGTCGACCGCGACGACAGGTACATCGAGCCCACCGTGCTGACGGATGTCTCCCGCGATTCAGACATCATGGCCAGCGAAATCTTTGGGCCGCTTCTTCCACTCATTGAAGTCACCGGCCTCGACGACGCAATCAACTATGTGCGCGGCGGAGACAAACCGCTCGCCCTCTACGTATTCAGCGAGAGTAATCGGGCTCGCGACCGCTGGGCAAACGAGACAAGTTCTGGCGGGCTTGCCTTCGGAATCCCAATGGCGCACCTCATGGTGAGCGGGCTACCGTTTGGCGGTGTAGGCGAGAGCGGGATGGGCGCGTACCACGGTGAGCGCTCATTCCTGACGTTTAGTCATGAGAAGGCGGTGCTGAGCAAACCGCTCACGCCGGACACCCTGCGTGCCACGATCATGCCGCCCTACACCGCGCAGAAAGAGGCCATCGTGCGAAAGCTGCTGCGCCGCATTTCGTAATTGGCAGCCGCCGCTGACGGCTCTGGTCGTCAGCGTCTCGCTTCGCTTCGCCTCGCTTCGCCTCGCCTCGCGTCGCCTTGCCCAAGCGACTTACCCATCAGATTGGTCACAGTTCCACCCAATAGCGCCGGTTTGGGTGGAACTGTGACCAATCTGTTGGCAGCTGGAGCGTGCCGAGGTGGGGGACCGTCGTGGAACGAGGTTCCGCGAGGTCACGGCCTTGGTCTTCGCTCATTCGCGGAGGCTGAGCACAAAAGTTTGCGCGCGGGACTTGGCTTCAAGATATGCGCCTATGAGTTGGCTCTATGGCCTACCCCAGCGACGTACCTCACAGCCTTGGCTCTGAGTCGCCCTTCACCGCCCTTGCCCCACGGCCCACGCTCTAGGCCTACCCCGAGCCCGCAGCAAGAGACCTCGTGATCTGAATGAACGGCGGCGACTAGTGGCCTGGCAGCCGCAGGTTGCCCTTGCCTGTGACTTCAATCCGTTCGTTGTCCTGCCATGCGGCAGCGGCTTCTAGCAGGGCATAGACCCGCTCGCCGGTGTCTGCTGGGGCGCCTGGCTCCTGCCACGCGGACTGCACTCTCAGTACGCCGGCCTTTCGATCGTTCTTGAGGTCAACCCTGCCAACCAGTTGATCACCAACAAGAACGGGCAGCGAGTAGTATCCGAAGACTCGTTTTGGTTCGGGCGTGTAGATCTCGATGCGGTAGTGAAAGTTGAAGAGGCGTTCGGCCCTCGGACGAAACCACACAACTGGATCGAAGGGGGAGAGCAGCGCAGCGCCCGTTGCCGCTCGCGGAAGCGTTGCGTCGCGGTGCCGCCAGGCGGGGAGCTGACGGCCGGCGGTATCCACCCACCGTTCGACGGTGACCGGCTGAAGAATTCCCTCGTCTTGGAGCTCGTTTATCGCTGTCTTGGTCTCGGCAAGCGGGAGCCGAAAGTAGTCTGCAATATCGTGTGCCGTCCCAACGCCGTGGGCGCGGGCCCCGAGCTCGGCGAGCTGGCGGATGGCATCGGGTCTGGCGACGTGGCGATCAATAATCTCTGCCGGAAGCACCTGCTCGGTAAGCGCATACCGGCGCTCGAATCGCTGCCGCCCTGCCGCCGTCACCTCGCCCCAACCGAAGAGGAACTCAACCGCGCGTTTGACGTCTGACCACTCCCACCAACCGCCAGGTGCCCGCTTGACATCGCCCTCAATCTCGCGCACGAGCGATGGGCCCCGCGAGGCGAGGTCTTGGCGGACGCGCTCGATGACGTGTTGATGGTCGGCGGCCCACTTGCCAGCTTCGCTGGTGTCTTTTTGGTGCCGTTCGTTCATGCGCCAGCGAAAGAGCGGCCAGGACTGTTGCGGGATGATGGCGGCCTCGTGTGCCCAGTATTCGACGTAGGGCCCGCCCGTGAGGAGGAGTTGATCGGCTGCGGCCCGGTCATAGGCACCTTGCCGAGCCAAGATCGGCAGGTAATGGCTGCGTTCGAAAACGTTGACGGAATCGATCTGCAGCAAATGTAGCTTGCTCAGCGTCGTGTTGAGCTTGCGCGTTGTTGCTGCCGGCCGTGCACGAGGGGCTGGTTGCGTGAGCGTGACCGGCTTTGCGAGCTGTTGCGCCTCAAGGGCGATGCGGCGGGCCTGCGCGAGCGAAAGCGAATCTGTCATATGGGTAGCGTACGGTGCGCCGCCGACACTGTGCTCGAACCGGCGAAGCATCCAACCCTCCGGCATGTCAAGGGGACAAATCGTTGGCGGGTAATACCCCTACCCCTAGACTAAACAAATGGCGGAGAACGAATACACAACACCCCCAGAACCGGCCCGTATCGTGGCTGAGCCTGCCCGAAATGAAGTGCGCGACGCTGTTCCATTTGGCGTTCGCATTGCCGCCGCCTGGTCCTGGAGGATTCTGCTCATCGCGGCCGCGTTGACGCTCATTCTGTGGGCAGTCGTGAGTCTTCGCATTGTTGTGATTCCCGTGATTATCGCGGTGCTTCTTGCCGCTCTTCTTGTGCCGCTTCAGCGTCGGCTCATCAAATGGAAGTTCCCGAAGTGGTCCGCCGTCGTCATCTCGATCCTGAGCCTCTTGGCCGGGGTCACGCTGCTCGTCTTCTTGATCATCACTCAGTTCCGTTCTGGATTCGACAACCTCAAAGACCGCAGCGCGATGGCCTATCACGAGCTGCTCAACTGGCTCACGGGGGCGCCGTTTAATCTCAGCCAGTCACAGATAGATAAGTTCATCGACGATTTTGTGGGCAACCTCAACACCGATCGAGACTTTTTTCTCACCGGGGCACTGTCCGTCACGAGCACGCTTTCGCACGTTGTCGCCGGCCTGCTCCTTACCCTGTTTACGACCCTGTTTTTCTTGATTGACGGCGCACGCATTTGGCGATGGTTTGTCGGATTCATGCCAACCCGTGCCCGCGCCGCGACCGACGGTGCCGGGCGAGCCGCGTGGGTCTCTGTTGGGTCCTACGTTCGAGTTCAGATCTTTGTTGCCTTCGTGGATGCCGTTGGTATCGGACTCGGTGCCGTCATCCTCCAGCTGCCACTCGCGATTCCCATCGCCGTGCTGGTCTTCCTTGGATCGTTTATCCCGTTCCTCGGTGCGATCACGACGGGCGCGCTTGCCGCTTTTGTTGCTCTTGTGTATGAGGGTCCCGTCACGGCGCTCATCATGCTTGGCATCGTGGTGCTTGTGAACCAGATCGAGGGCCACGTCCTTCAGCCACTCGTCATGGGCAGCGCGGTTCGGGTGCATCCGCTCGGCGTTGTGCTCGCGGTGAGCGCTGGAACGCTTGTTGCCGGTATCCCCGGTGCCCTGTTTGCTGTGCCGATCGTTGCCGGTCTGAACAGCGTCGTTAATTACCTGACGGCCGGGACCTGGAAGGGTCTACCCGACCCGCTTGCCGATACGCATGGGCCGCCAAAAACCAAACCGGAAACACCGCCATTGCCACAGGCATCTTCTGCCGCCGCCGATGTCGCCGGTGCCAACAACAACGCTGATCACACCAAGGACACCTCAGAATGACCACACGTTTCAACCGGCCAACCCTCTCCGATTTTGAGTCGGCACGCGGCGTTGTTGGCAACGTAGCCCAGCCAACTCCGCTCGAGACCTCACGCTACCTCGCTGAAATCCTGAATGTTTCGCAGGTCTATCTGAAGTGTGAAAACCTCCAGCGCACCGGTTCGTATAAAATTCGTGGCGCGTACAACAGGCTTTCGCAGCTGAGCCAGGAAGAGCGCGACAGGGGAGTAGTAGCTGCCTCGGCCGGCAACCACGCCCAAGGAGTTGCGTTTGCTGCCCGTGAGCTCGGGATTAAGGCAACCATCTTTATGCCGCTCGGCGTCGCACTGCCAAAGCTGCAGGCTACGCGCAACTACGGCGCCGATGTTGTGCTTCGCGGGCACACGGTTGAGGAGCCGCTGCGGGCTGCCGCAGAATTTGCCGAGTCGACGGGGGCTGTCCTTATCCCACCCTTCGATCACTTTGACGTGGTTGCCGGGCAAGGAACCCTTGCCCTTGAAATGCTCGACGAAGCCCCAGAAATCGAGACATTTGTCATTCCGATCGGTGGAGGCGGCCTCATCGCCGGCATCGCGCTCGCGGCGAAGCTCAGGGCTGAGCGGGACGGCCGCAGTATCCGAATCATCGGAGTCCAGGCGGAGAATGCGGCAGCATACGGCCCGTCGCTTGAGGCTGGCGAACCCATCAACGTCGAGACGACGCCAACAATTGCCGACGGTATTGCCGTTGCCAGGCCCGGAGCCCTCAACTTTGACATCGTTCGCGAATACGTTGACGAGATTGTGACGGTGAGCGACGACGACATCGCGCGGGGTATCCTCGTGCTGCTTGAGCGGGCAAAGCTTGTAGTTGAGCCTGCCGGTGCCGCCGGCGTTGCGGCGATGATCGCGGGCAAGATTACAACGACAGGCCCAACCGCAACCGTGCTCTCCGGCGGCAATATCGATCCGTTGCTCATGCAGCGCGTGATCAGCCACGGACTAGCCGCTTCAGATCGGTACCTCAAGCTTCGGGTTATGCTGCCAGATCGTCCTGGCCAGCTCGCACGAACCGCTGAGATCGTGTCAGAAGCTAACGCCAACGTCGTTGAGGTACAGCACACCCGCCACGGAGGGGGCCTGCAGATCAGCGAGGTTGAGCTTGAGCTTCACATCGAGACCAGGGGTGCTGAGCACCGAGACCAGGTGGTCCAGAAGCTGAAGGATGCCGGGTACCGGCTGCGCCTCGAAGGGCTGTAGCCGCTCGTCGGGTGCATGGATGCTTGACCAGCCCCGTTAACGCGTTCAGCCCGTGTACCTTGCTCGAGTCCGCCTCTCGGCGGGCTGACGATGTACACGGGCTGAGTCGTTGTCGGTCGACACTCGGCCGGCCTGACGGCCATCTCGCTGCTATTACTGGCCGTTGTAGGTTTCTACCTTGATGATTGACACGGGAATCTCTTTGCCGTTTGGAGCGGTGTAGCTCGTGGAATCGCCAACCTTGAGCCCAAGGATTGCCTCGCCGAGCGGACTGTTCTCGCTGTAGACATCGAGGTCGCTGTTGCCAGCGATCTCACGGTTGCCAAGCAGGAAAACCTCTTCGTCGCCAAAGACGGTTGCCGTGATGACGGTGCCAACAACAACCTCGCCGGTGCTCTCGGGGGCGTCGCCAACTTTGGCGGTCTTCAGCAGGTGAGCGAGGTCGCGGATGCGCGCCTCCATCTTGCCCTGCTCATCTTTTGCCGCGTGGTAGCCGCCGTTTTCTTTGAGGTCGCCCTCTTCGCGTGCTGCCTCGATTTTGTCGGTGATGTCTTGTCGGCCCGGGCCGCTCAGGTACGTCAGCTCGTCGTTCAAGCGGTTAAACGCATCCTGGGTAAGCCAGGTCTCGTGTACCTCGTTCGACATGATGACTCCTTGCATAAGGGCTGGTAGCGCAGTAGTTAAACGTGAGCCCCAACGAGCGTTTCGCTAGGGCCTGAATCAAACCACCAGACTACCAGCGGGGGAGGAACCGCTCCAAGCACCGCGCCAGGACTGGCCGGTTTTTGTGCGCTCGCGTTAGGCAACCGGACCCTGAGAGGGAAAGGCCGTGAGATGGGAACGAGGAGTTAGGCCTGATCGTTTTCGAGCGTCCAGCAGCGCTCGACCACGCCGGTGGTTGGCTCCGAGATCGTGCGCAGTGTCTCGGTGAATTGGCGGGTGCGCTGGTCGCTCGGTTCGACAACAACAACTTTGTACCCAACAACGCCGTACGACTCAGAGAGCGACTGCAACGCGCAGGCGACCGGGGTGTTCGGCACGACCGTGACGTCAAACGTGATGTCGACGTTGGCTTCGTCGTCGATGCTGTAACCGATGTTTCGGAACTCGAGGGTGCCGTTGTCGCCGTTGAGCCCGGCCCAGGCGACCCACGCGATGAGTACGACGGCGAAGACGCCTGCGAGGGCAGTGAGGACGCGCTTATCAAGCCGCCCGGTCTTGGCGCGGCCATAGCGTTCTTCGAGGTGGTTATCCACAACCTCAGTCTCGGCCAAAGTACTCCTCAAGATAGTCGCTGGTACGTCTCACACACAGCTTACGTGGCGTACCATTGTGAGGGTGCTGGCCTCTGCAAGCCGCATCCATATCTATTCATCATCCCACACAGAATCGAGACCAACGGTGTCGCTACGACTCATGGCCGTTCACGCTCATCCCGACGACGAGTCGAGCAAGGGCGCTGCGACCTACGCTTATTACCTCAACAGGGGCGCCGAGGTCATGATTGTCTCGTGCACTGGCGGCGAGCGGGGCGACATCCTCAACGATCACCTCGACAAAGCCGCGCTCGCAAAGCGCGATCTTGCCGGGCTTCGCCGCCTTGAGATGGCGGCAGCTCGTGAGGTCATCGGGTTCCAGCACCGCTGGCTCGGTTACGTCGATTCCGGTATGGCCCGCGAGGACGGCACTGTACCTCCCGGCAGCTTTGCCGATATCCCCGTCGAGATTGAAGCAGAGCATCTTGTTCGCCTTATCCGCGAGTTCAAGCCGCACGTCATGGTCACCTATGACGAAAATGGCGGTTACCCGCATCCAGACCACATCCGCACTCATGTCATCAGCATGTTTGCCTACGAGGCCGCAGCAGACCCAACCATGTACCCTGAGGCAGGCGAACCATGGGCGGTCTCGAAGCTCTACTACGAGGCCATCTTTAACTTCCCTCGCATGGAGAGCGTCTACAACCTCATGAAAGAGCGCGAGCCGTCGTCGCCGCTGCTCACGCAGTTTGAGGAGATGGTCGGGTGGATGCGCCAGCGTCCGTACAACGCCACCACGCAGGTTAAGGTTGGCGAGTTTTTTGAACGCCGCGACCTCGCGCTCAAGGCACACGCCAGCCAGGTGGCCCCAGACAGCTCCTTCTTCTTCTGGCCAAACGAAATTCAGCAGGCCGCTTGGCCATACGAGGACTACCAACTGGCCGCATCTCGTGTGGCAACGGCCAACCCAGAAGCCGATCTCTTCCAAGGAATTGAGGATAACTAGATGTTCGCCGCGCTCAGCGCCTCCCCGTTTGTGACCGCCATCGTTGTGGCCGCCACCGAGACCCCCGCGCCAGAATTCGATAAAGACTCGGTGACGCCGGGTGCGATCGGTTTTGCGGCTACGGCCTTTGTCGCGCTCATGACCGTGCTGCTCATCCTTGACATGAACCGCCGCGTGCGCCGCACGCGCTATCGCGCAGAAGTTGATGCTCAGCTTGATGCCGAAGAAGCCGCAGCCGATGGTGATGCTGCGGCCAACGGTGGCGCTGCGGCGAACGGCGAGGCAGCGGACGATACGAGCGCCCACAACGACTCCAGCGCCGCGGCAGCCAACGGCAGCAAATCGGCTACGCCGCCCCACGGCGAAAGCTCCTAAGCTATGACGGCTGGCGGTGACTTCGACCGGTATCCAGAACCAGAAGAACCGGACTTTTTCGAGGACCCGTACGGCTACGATCCACCACCCCTGCACGCCGACGACCCAGTCGTGAGCGTCGGCCAGCCTGTGTACACCCGCGTCGCCGGCGCGCAAGAGGCGTCAAACGACGGTGCGGGTAGTGGCTACGGCCGTGGCGCGGCATCCCCTCAGGTACTGACCGCTCATCAGAGGCTGGCGAACGAGCCCGGCGTTCTGAGCGAACGTGCCCACCGCATCCTCAGCAAGATCTTTGGCTACGACGAGTTCCGAGGCCAACAGGCCGAAATTGTTGAGCGGGTAGCGCGCGGCGGCGACGCCGTTGTGCTGATGCCAACCGGCGGCGGAAAATCGCTCTGCTACCAAATCCCTGCCCTGCTGCGTGACGGTGTTGGCATCGTGGTATCGCCGCTCATCGCGCTCATGCACGACCAGGTTGAGGCGCTCCGCGCGGTCGGAATCCGGGCTGAGTACCTCAATTCCACCCAAGAGCCGCACGAACGCGCCGCCGTCGAGCGCGCGTATCTCAGCGGCGAACTCGACATGCTGTACGTTGCGCCAGAGCGGCTCAACTCAGACACCACCCTCGATTTCCTGGCACGGGGCACCATCTCGCTCTTCGCGATTGACGAGGCGCACTGTGTGTCCCAGTGGGGCCACGACTTCCGGCCAGACTACCTTGCGCTCAATGTCCTCGCAGAACGCTGGCCAGGCGTTCCACGAGTCGCGCTTACCGCAACAGCAACCGACGCGACGCGCCGCGAAATCGTCGAGCGGCTGTCCCTCACAGAGGCTGAGCTTTTCGTCTCAAGCTTTGACCGACCGAACCTGCACTACCGCATCGTGAACAAGGCCAATCCGCGCGCCCAGCTCGCGCAGTTCATCACCAAAGAGCATCCAGACGAGGCCGGCATCGTCTACGCGCTCAGTCGCAACTCGGTCGAGAAAACGGCCGAATACCTGCGATCCATCGGCGTTGACGCGGTTGCGTACCACGCAGGCCTCGACGTGCAGACGCGCGCGAGTGCGCAGTCTCGCTTCCTCCGCGAAGACGGCGTTGTTGTCGTCGCCACTATCGCCTTTGGCATGGGCATCGACAAACCTGACGTGCGTTTTGTCGCGCACATTGACCTGCCAAAATCGGTCGAGGGATATTACCAAGAGACGGGCCGCGCCGGTCGCGACGGGCTGCCCTCCGAGGCGTGGCTTGCTTACGGCCTACAAGATGTTGTGCAGCAGCGACGCATGATCGAGCAATCGGCTGGCGACGTGGCGCATAAGCGTTCGCAATCCCAACACCTCGACGCGATGCTCGCCCTGTGCGAGACAACCGAGTGCCGACGCATTGGCCTCCTCGCGTATTTCGGCGAGCGGCTCGGGAGCCCATGCGGCAACTGCGATACGTGCGTGAGCCCTCCAGAGGTTTGGGATGGCACCGTCCCCGCACAGAAAGTGCTTTCGACCGTCTTCCGGCTCAAGAGCGAGCGCAACCAGATGTTTGGCGCTGGTCAGGTCGTTGACATCCTTCGCGGCAAAGAGAACCAGCGAAGCACACAGTCGAGGCACAACGAGCTCAGCACGTGGGGCATCGGGGCCGACCTCTCCGACCAGCAGTGGCGCGGGGTCATCCGGCAGCTGCTGGCTCGCGACCTGTTGGCGACCCACGGCGACTACGGGGTCTTGACCCTCACCGAGGGAAGTATCGCGGTACTCAAAGGCGACCAAGAGGTTCCGCTCCGTCATGAGGCACTGCGTCCGGAGCGAGCGGCGTCACGGTCATCCAAGTCCGCCGCCGTTGCCGACCTGAGCGATGAGCAGGCAGTCGTCTTTGAAGCGCTGCGTGCCTGGCGCGCCGGAGAAGCAAAGCAGCAGGGGGTGCCCGCCTACATCGTGTTCAACGACGCGACGCTGCGAGAGCTGGCAGTGCACCTGCCCGAGACGCTGGAGGCCCTTGGCAGCATCAGCGGTATCGGCGAGCAGAAGCGCGCTCGCTACGGCGAGGCCGTGCTTGAGGTACTTGGCGGGGCATAGCCGCAACGCCTGCCCAGGCCGCGCCCCGACGACCGTCCGTTCGCCACTCATTGCGAGAAAAAGGCATAACAATCGCAATCATAGGCGAATGGATGCGTTCGCAACCCCGACCGGCAAGCCTCGCTACGCGTGGTACGCCGGATGCAGCGAGATGATGAGGGTTGCCGTCCAGTGGCATAGGAACGCGATCACCGTGAGCGTGTGAAAGATCTCGTGGAAGCCAAAGTGTCCCGGCCACGGGTTCGGCTTCTTCATCCCGTAGATGACGGCCCCTGCCGTGTAGCACAGGCCGCCAACGATGACGAGGATCATCATCGCAGGGCTCACCCGATAGAGGTCGCCCATGTACATCACGGCAGCCCAGCCCAGCAGGATGTATATGGCGACGTAGAGCCAGCGTGGCGCGCCAATCCAGAACACTCGGAAGCCGATGCCGAGCAAGGCCCCAGCCCACACGAGGATAAGCAGCAACATCCCCTTTTCAGGAGGAAGCGCGAGGAGCGCGAGCGGGGTGTAGGTTCCCGCGATGAGCAGGAAGATGTTCGCGTGATCGATGCGCTTGAAGATCATCTTGACCGTTGGCCGCCAGTTGAACCGGTGGTAGAGCGCAGAGTTACCGAACAACATCATGCTGGTGAGCGTAAAGACCGCGGCGGCCCACTTCGCGACCGTTCCCTCGGCAAGGCAGATCAGTACAACGCCTGCGGCGATGGTGACGGGGAACGTACCGGCGTGTATCCAACCGCGCCACGATGGCTTGACCTCTGCAGGGATGGATGCCGCCGCCTGTGCATCATCCGCGGCCTCAAGCAGTGGGATATTGGGCAGATCGACGGCCCCGTCATCCGCGAGTCCGTCGCCGGCATGCGTGCCGCCGCCAGAGGGCTCGTCAGAACTCTCGAGGGGGCCGGTTGTCTGTGAGTTACCCATAAGCACCATGCTAGGCCGTGCATCTGCGTAAAACTGGCATGAACATCAGCTAACGTATCTGAAGTGAGCAGCCAACAATCGACACGCGGAGACGGATTTCTCTATCGCCTCTACGAGCATCGGCTCCGTCGGGAGATCGACTCGGCTCAGATGCCACATCACGTCGCCATTATTGTTGACGGCAACCGTCGATGGGCGAAGCAGCGGCTGCTTGAGAGCGCAGCCCATGGTCACCGTGCCGGCGCGCAGAAGATTCCTGAATTTCTCGGCTGGTGCGAGCAGCGTGGAATTGGTGTTGTCACCCTCTACCTGCTCTCGACCGACAATCTCACTGGGCGGGCGGATGCCGAGCTCGAAGAACTGTTTGGCATCATCGCCAAGCTTGCCAAGGAGCTTTCGAGCAACGGCCGCTGGCGAGTTCGCCACGTTGGCAGCTGCGAAGGGCTCCCAGATGACCTGACCGCAGCGCTGAAGGATGCTGAGCAGCGCAGCGCCCATAACCCAGGCCTGCACGTAAACCTTGCGGTTGGCTATGGAGGGCGAAGCGAAATCGCGGCGGCCGTTCGCTCCATCATCGATCAGCACCAGGCAGACGGACGCACGCTTGACGAGCTTGCCGATACCCTCACCCCTGAGCTCATTGGTGAGCACCTCTACACGCGCGGGCAGGCAGATCCAGACTTGGTGATTCGCACTTCAGGCGAGCAGCGACTGAGCGATTTTATGCTGTGGCAGAGCGCGCACAGCGAGTTTTACTTTGTTGAGGCGTTGTATCCAGATCTGCGTGAGGTTGACTTCTTGCGGGCACTGCGCGACTACTCACGCCGCCAGCGCCGTTTTGGCGGATAGTCACCCGCCGTTTACCCAGTTGTAACGTTTGGCAGCGTGTCGAAGTAGCCGAATGTCCGTGCCGAGGCGTACCGTGATGGGTATCAGGCACCTCGCCTGGTCGAGACGGCCACATAAGTTCATCTCACCCCCAAGAACCCACGTGGTCGAATCGCTTGAGTAACTGAGCGATGCGTCGCTTGGGACGGGAGTGGTTGTGAACAATCAATACTCAGGCCAAACAGACACAAGCGCAGAGCGCGAGGCACAGGCGAGGCGGTCATCCGCGAGCCAACAAGCCGAGCGAACCTATGTGCTCGACACTTCGGTGTTGCTGTCAGACCCGAAAGCGCTGTTCCGGTTTGCGGAGCACGCCGTTGTACTACCGGTTGTGGTCATTAGTGAGCTCGAAGGCAAGCGCCACGACCCAGAGATTGGGTATTTTGCGCGTGCGGCCTTGCGACTTCTTGACGATCTTCGAGTGCAACACGAGCGACTTGATTTTCCCATTCCGGTGGGCGAAGGCGGCTCGCTGCGGGTTGAGCTGAATCACTCAAGCCAATCGGCTCTCCCGAGCGGGCTGCAACTCGGGGACAACGACTCTCGGATTCTCGCGGTCGCCCTGAACCTTGCAAACGATGGGCTCGCCGTGACGGTGGTCTCAAAAGACCTGCCGATGCGCGTAAAGGCGGCATCAATTGGCCTGGCTGCTGAGGAATACCGGGCAGAGCAGACGGTTGATTCCGGATACACGGGGCTCGCAAACATCCAGCTCACGTCCGACGAGATGCATGACCTGTATGCCTCTGAGCGGATGCGATCTGAGCAGGTGCGCACGCTCCCCATCAATACCGGGCTCATCATCCACTCGGATCGAGGCTCCGCTCTTGGGCGAGTTGAGGGTGACGGGATGTTCCGCCTCGTACGGGGAGACCGCGACGTTTTTGGCGTCAACGGTCGCTCGGCTGAGCAGCGGCTGGCGATCGACCTATTGCTTGACCCGTCAGTTGGCATTGTGTCTCTTGGGGGTCGAGCCGGAACGGGGAAGTCGGCGCTCGCCCTCTCAGCAGGACTCGAGGCTGTGCTCGAACGCAACCAGCACAAGAAGATTATGGTGTTTCGGCCGCTCTATGCGGTTGGCGGTCAGGAGCTTGGCTACCTTCCTGGTGATCAGGGCGAAAAGATGAACCCATGGGGTCAGGCCGTGTTTGACGCTCTCGGTTCGGTCGTGTCGCAAAACGTGCTGGACGAGATCGAAGAGCGTGGGCTGATCGAGGTGCTGCCGCTCACCCACATCAGAGGCAGGTCGCTGCACGACGCGTTTGTCATCGTTGATGAGGCCCAATCGCTTGAGCGCAACGTACTGCTCACGGTTCTCAGCCGCATCGGTCAGAACTCGAGGGTTGTTCTCACGCACGACGTGGCACAGCGCGATAACCTCAGGGTCGGTCGCCACGACGGGGTCGCCTCGGTGATCGAGACGCTCAAAGGCCACGCGCTGTTTGGGCACATGACACTGACCCGTTCGGAACGCAGCGACATTGCGGCACTCGTGACCGAGCTGCTCGAGGATGCCGAGGTGCTGTAGGCCGGACGTCGCCACGGCTCTCCGTGTCGGGTAGGCAAGAACCGTTCCAACCTTCGAGGTTTTTGACGGTTGTTGCCTACCCGTTTGCGTTGGTAGCAGGGCAACGCAGGGGGCGCGTGCACCTCGGATCGGGGCCAGCATTGGGCTGGGTGAGGCGATGCAGAGCACCACATTGTTCCCGGTGGATAACCGCGGCAGAGAGGTTGGGCTACGCCATAGGCTGTGCGCATGTTCTCGATTGCAGCGGTAGTGATGTGCGGCCTGGTCGCCGGCATTACGGTGCCACTTATCCAATCGGACCTCCGCTCTCGGCGGCTGCCAAACGCTCTTGTGCTTCCTGGGTACCTTGCGCTCACCGTGGTCTCCGCCGAAGACTGGGCGAGAACGGGCGGGCCTCCGCTCGCCATGCTCGGGAGTGGCGCGCTGTGGTTTGGGATGTTCTGCCTCGCGGCCCTGACCGGAGGCCTTGGCATGGGCGACGTGAAACTTGGCGGGTTGCTTGGCGCAAGCCTCGGGCTCATCTCGTGGCAGTTCGCGGCGGCAGGGCTTGTCTTCGTTGGGTTTGGCTCAGGGGTTGCTGGGGCATTCGTCCTGCTGCGAAGGAACCGGATGTTGCCGTTTGGTGCAGCGGCGACGCTTGGTGCTGTGGCGAGGTTTGGCGCCGTGGCGAGGCTTGGCGTCGTTGCGAGGAGCGACGCTACGGCGACCGCTGACGCGCCCTGGACCAGCGATTCACCGGCGGCGCGCAACTCAACGGCTTCGCCAAATCAGTGCGTTCCGTTTCGAGCAGGTCTCACGCAATTTCCGGTGCCCGCCGACCCAAACGGATTCGATGTCGCAACGAACGGTATCCCGCTTGGTCCAATTCTGTTGGGAGCCTACTGGGCCGCGGTCGCTGGTGCTGCCGCACTTGTAGCGGTTGGGCGGATGCCATTATGAACGTCAGCAAGGGCAGGAACCGCGCGTGAACAGCGCGACAGGGTGTCGCTTGAGGCGCCCCGCACGTGTCACAGGCAGCGCGGAAGCAATCGGCGTATGGTGGGGAGGGTGACCGAAACTCAGCGAATTTTCCTAGCAAATGTTCTCCCCGACGATCTGCTTGAGCGCGTGCGCAACCGAGCTTCAGGCTACGACGAACGCAACACGTTCTTCGACGAAGACCTGGAAGAACTTCGAGAACACGGCTATCTTGGGCTGTTCTCGAAGCACGAGCACGGCGGCAGAAACTACAGTCTTGAGCAGGTTTCCCGTCTGCAAACGCGTCTCGCGGCCGCGGCCCCAGCAACAGCCCTCGGTATCAACATGCACCTGGTGTGGACAGGCGTTGCAAAGACGCTCAGCGACAGGGGTGACACCAGCTTTGACTGGTTGCTCGAAGAGGCAGCGGCCGGCGAAGTGTTTGCCTTTGGTATTAGCGAAGCCGGAAACGATGAGGTGCTGTTCAACTCGTCAACGACAGCAACTCCGGTTGACGGAGGCTATCGGTTCTCAGGAGTGAAAATCTTTACGTCCCTGTCGCCGGCGTGGACAAGACTCGGCATTTTTGGGCGCGACGATAGCGACCCATCCAACCCTCAACTCGTATTCGGCTTCATCACGCGGGAAACAGAGGGCTACTCGATCTCAGAAGACTGGAACCCACTCGGCATGCGAGCAACGCAGAGCCGCAGCACCGTCCTGCACGACGTCTTCGTGCCAGACAACAGGGTTGTACGGCACATTCCGGTTGGACCAAACGCAGACCCGCTCACGTTTGCGATCTTCGCCAACTTCGAGCTCCTGCTTGCCTCCGTCTACACGGGAATCGGCAACCGCGCGCTTGAACTTGCCGTTGCGACCGTGCAGAAGCGCACCTCGAAAAAGACCGGACTTCCGTATGCGTCAGATCCCGACATCCGCTGGCGCATTGCCCACGCCGCGATCGACCAGGAGTCGGTGCAGCCACAAATCCTGTCAGTTGCCCGCGACGTTGACAACCTGATTGACCACGGGATGGGCTGGTTCCCCCGGCTTGTTGGCCCCAAGATTCGGGCGACAGAGGTCGCAAAACGAAGCGTGGATGCCGCGATTCGGGTCAGCGGCGGCAGCGCGTACCAGAACGACGGTGAACTCATGCGGCTCTACCGCGACGTGATCGCGGGGCTGTACCACCCCTCCGATGACGAATCGGCGCACTCGACCTTTGCGACTGCGTACCTCGGTCCGGTGTCATAGCTGAGCGCCTATCCGGGCCGTTTGATTGACCAGAGCCCTAGCCGGACTGCCGGACTGCCGGACGCTCACCACCAACCTCGCCGATCCACTCACCTACTCGCTCACTCACCCGCGTGCGAGTGCCCCCAAATCGACCGATAAGCAGAGTTTTGGGTCGATTTCAGGGCACTCGGCAGTAATAAGGAGGGGTAACTGTTGGGAGTCTCTGAGTTTTGCTGCCGGCAGACGGTTGGCGCGGTACCGCCGAATGTCAGGACGGTCGGCGCGGTATCGTCAGACGTCCTGACGACTTAGGTAAGGGTTGCGGTTTTTCCCTCTGCGACGAGCGGTGCGATTCCGTCATAGAAGAATCCGAGGCTATCTTCCGGCCCGTTCACGCTGCGGAGTTTGGTCTTCTCATACGCGAGCACAAGCACCGCGGCGGAGGGTTCCCCAACAACGAGCGCGACCGGGTTTTCAGCGTTAACAGTCACGTAGCGACCGCCAAATTCGGCCCGCGCGACCTCAAACACAAACGAAGCGACCATTTCCTGTACCTGCGCGGGCAAAGCGGTTGAGGCCTCGAAAAAGGTGTGGAGGAGCTCATCCGCGAGGTCGACGGATGCCCGGTCATATGCGAGCGCAACGCCCTCGGCATCCTCAAACATTGCCATGAACATGGCTGCCTGAGCAGCGATGCGTTCTTCAGGGCTGAGATCATCGCCGATGATGTGGATACCGTCGGACGCAGGAGTGGATGCTTTGGCCGCGGCAGCTGCCGGTTGGTGTTGAGCTTTGCGACGGAAAAATCCCACGAGGTTCCTTGTTGTCTGGACGGACTGCGCTGTTGCTGATCGGTGGCGCGCGGTGACCGGTCAGCGGCTGGCCTCTGATGAAAAGCGAGCAATAACCAGTGTGCCAGACTTTTGTGGTGGCCAAGCAGACGCTACACAGGTAGCTCATAGGCTCATAGAGAATGCTTGAACCTGCAAGTAAAGTTTTCTGGCAGAGAGCCCCGCCTGATACCCGGTCGGTGGCTCAGACACGAAATGGACGGTTGATGATGAAACGACAGACAGCACAGGGAACGCTCGCGGTTGCTGCTGGGCTCGGCTTGATAGGCGGGCTTGCTGGATGCGCAACCGGAGCGAGTGACGCCGCCAGTAGCACGGCGACGCCCGACGCGGGATCATCGACGGCCACGACATCCGCAACCCCAAGTGAAGCGGCATCATCGGCGAGCGGGTCGATCTATACTGACGGCACGTACTCTGCAGAGGGAAGTTATGTGAGCCCCGGAGGGCCAGAAACGGTCACGGTCGAGCTCACCCTTGCGGATGACGTTGTGACAGCCGTGTCGCTCACAAGCGACGCGACGAACCCAAACACCAAACAGTTTCAGGGCAAGTTTGAGTCGGGGCTCGACGGGGCTGCCGTCGGAAAAAACATTGACGAACTGAACATCAGCAAACTTGCCGGTTCCTCACTCACGAGCACCGGATTCAACGAAGCGCTCGAAGCGATCAAGGCCGAGGCGCGTGCCTAGTTTTTCCTTCGAGGCGATTGGATGCCCGTGGCAGGTGGATACCGGCCATGAGCTCTCGCCCGGTGCCAAGACCTCGATCTTGGCGAAGGTTCGTGACTTTGATCAGACCTGGTCGCGCTTTCGCGACGATAGCGTTGTTGCCACGATTGCACGTGACGGTGGACAGGTGGAGTTTCCCAAGGAATCCGCTGAGCTTTCTGCGCTCTATCGGCGAGTCTATGAGCTCTCAGGCGGTTCGATTTCGCCGCTGGTCGGGGGTGCGCTTGAGCATCTTGGGTACGACGCGAGCTATCGACTCACCCCACTGCCTGGCGCAGCCGTGACGCCACTGTGGGACGAACACGTCCGCTGGTCTGGCACCACATTCGCCTCAGATGTTCCCGTGACGCTCGATATTGGGGCAGCCGGTAAAGGATTCCTCGCTGGCCTCGTTGGTGAGATCGTCGCCGCTGACGGGCAGACGGTGTACACGGTTGACGCGAGTGGGGATCTGGTGAATGTGGGCTCGACCATTCGCGTCGGACTCGAGCATCCTTTCCAGCCGGGCAAAGCGGTTGGAATCGCCGAGCTTGCCGATTCCTCGCTGTGCGCATCGGCGACAAACCGGCGGGCTTGGGGACAGGGTCTCCATCACCTATTGGATGCGCGAACAGGCCGGCCCGTCGAGCAGATCGTGGCTGCCTGGGTGATTTGTGCGCAGCCTGGTGTTGCTGATCTCTTAGCTACGGCGTTGTTCACCACGGAGCCGGCCGTTGTTGCCGAGGCGTTTGAATGTGAATACGTCCGAATGCGTAGCGACGGGTACATTGAGCGTTCGGCCGGTTGGCCAGGAGAGGTGTTTACTCGTGAAAATGTTGCGTGAGGCAGCCGATAAGCTCGGCCGCATAACGATGTATCGCCTGGTTCTCGGTGTGCTCGCCCTCATGGCAGTGGCGTCGTTTGCACTGACCTTTCTTGGGGCGCTTCCCTACACGCCTATCGATATCGCCGCGTCGGCCGTGGTCGCTGTTGGTGTTGCGCTGCTGAGCGGGCATCTCCTCGCGGCGGCGGTGCAGTCTGCCGCGCAGTGGGAATCATCCGCTATCACCGGTTTTTTGGTGTTCTTTTTGTTTTGGCCAACGGCTGACCCCGGCCAGCTGTGGCGTATTGCGCTCGTTTCCGTGATTGCGTCCGTGTCCAAATACGTGCTCGTGTGGCGCGGGCGTCACCTGTTTAATCCGGTTGCGATTGCTGCCGTGATTGCCTCGGTGACCGGGTTGACGGCTGCCGTCTGGTGGCCCGCAAACGCTTATCTGTTCCCCGTTGTCCTTGTTGGCGCGATCGCTGTTGTGGTACGCACCCGCAAGCTCCTGATGTTTGCGCTCTACGTTGTGGTTGCGACACTGAGCGGCACGGTTGTGCTTGTCCTCAACGGCACCGCCGCTCTTGACGCCCTCCCAGTTGTGCTCCTGAGCTACCCCGTTGTGTTCCTTGGCGGGTTCATGCTCACCGAACCACTGACCTTGCCTCCTAGGCGCTGGCAGCAGCTGATGCTCGCGGCCGTTGCGGGTGTGCTTGTCTCGGTGCCGTTCCACGTTGGTCCGCTCTACAACTCACCGGAATTGACCCTTGTTGTGATGAACCTCGCTGCGGCCCTCTTTGCGAGGCGGAGCGGCATCCGACTGACGCTGCTTGGGCGCAAGCTTCTGTCGCCAACCGTGGTCGAATTTAGTTTTCGTCCAAAGCGGCCGCTGGACTTTGTCCCTGGGCAGTACCTTGAGCTGGTCATCCCGCACGGTAAGCCCGATTCCCGTGGCACCCGCCGAATGCTGAGTCCAACCTCGGTTCCTGGGAGTGCGGAACTCGTGACGGTCGCCACGAGCATGCCTGCCAAAACGAGCACGGCAAAGCGCGCTCTTCGCCTGAAGCAAGAAGGCGCGGTGCTGAGCGCAACGGGCGTCTGGGGCGACTTTGTGCTGCCACGGGACCCCTCTGTTCCGGTCTTGCTTGTTGCGGGCGGAATCGGAATTACGCCGTTCGTGAGCCAGCTGCGCTCAGATCGGATGCGCGGGATTCGTCGCGATGTCACGCTGGTCTACGCCGCGAGGAGCGCTGCCGAGTACGCCTATCTTGATGATCTTGTTGGCGATGGTGTTCGCATCATCCTTGCGGGACCTGAGGCACCGGCGCAACTGCCAGTGGGGTGTGAACTGCTGGGCGCAGAGCGGATTTCCGGAGAGCTACTCGCGCTTCGGATGCCTGACCTCCGGGCTCGCCACGCGTTTGTGTCTGGGCCGCCCTCACTTGTTGAGGATCTGCGCGAAGACCTCAAGCGACAGGGCGTTCGCTCGGTGCATACGGACGTGTTCTTGGGATACTGACCTGCCACGACCGAATCGACCTGACCCAAATATGTCTATTGACGCGAACATAGACACATTTGGGTCAGGTCGATTCTCGTTTCCGGTGTGGATTCGAGCCGAAACTTAGTTTGTGTTGGTATCCGTGCCGAGGCCACACGCGTCGTTGACGGCGGCCGAGCTCTCGGTGACCTTCTCTGCCAGCGCGTTGAGGGAATCGCTGCTGCCGTCGAGGAACGCATCCGGATTCTTGACGACCTCATCAACAAACGCGGAAAAGTCAGAAGCCATGTCTTTGGCCAGAGGCGTAATGGTGCTGTTCGACGTCTCGTCGGCCGATTTGACGAGTTCGGCGGCGTTGTTCTTGAGCGTCGTGAGGCCGGCATCCGGGTTGGCCTCAAGCTCAGAGTCGGTCAGAGACTCGTCGTTGACAAGGGAGCTCGTCGACATGAGAAAAATTGCGCAGGCCTCGTCGACCGTTTGCTCGTCGGAAGAACCGGAACATCCGCTCAGCGAACCCACGAGCACCGCCGCAATCGAAAGAGTGGCAAATGCGTTAGTGCGAAGCTTCATAGTGTTTATTCTCCGTAGTGGGGGAGCGGATGTTGACTCAGCCAATCGTACCGAGGGATGGCTGACCGGATGCTGGTTAGCGATACTGGGTTGGGATGACGGGGTCGCCCCGTGTGAGGCGCATAGCCTGCAGCGGGAGCTCGGCGACGCTTGCCGCGTGACGTTGGCGCGCAAGTTGGACGCCCTCTGCTCCTCTGTATCTGCTGTCGGCGACGCCATCGGTGATGAGCGGGACCATAAGCGCGCGTTCGCCCTTGTGGCTGTCCGACTCTGAGTGCTCGTCGGTTTCGTCGGCGACGTAGATGTTTTCGGCCTGGGCAACGCCGCGTTCGGAGAGCTCTCGGTAGGCGCGCTTTCGTCCTCCGACGGATGCCTTGTCTTGTGATTTCTTGGCGACGGAGACCCACTCGCCGTTATTGTCCTCGTGGGCCACAATTTTGTACACCATACCCGTGGTTGGCGAGCCCGAGCCGACAACAACCGAGGTGCCGACCCCGTACGAGTCAACGGGCGAGGCCCCGAGGGTTGCGACGGAGTACTCGTCGAGGTCGTTGGTGACGGTGATGCGGGTGTTGTGCGCCCCGAGTGAGTCGAGCTGGGCGCGGACCTCCGCCACCACAACAGGAAGGTCACCGGAATCGATGCGCACGGCGCCGAGCTCTGGGCCGGCGATCTTGACGGCAAGCGCAACCGCGGCGGGAATGTCGTAGGTGTCCACGAGCAGGGTTGTGCCAGGGCCGAGGGTATTGATTTGTGCCTGGAATGCCTGTTCTTCGCTGTCGTGAAGCAGCGTAAATGCGTGCGCGGCCGTGCCCATCGTTGGGATACCCCACGAACGCCCTGCCTCAAGGTTTGACGTTGCCGCAAACCCAGCGATGTATGCCGCACGGGCCGCCGCAACGGCGTTGTACTCGCCAGTGCGCCGTGATCCCATCTCTGCGATTGGGCGGGTGCCGGCCGCCGTGACCATGCGCGAAGCAGCTGTGGCGACAGCTGAGTCGTAGTTGAGGACGCTGAGCGCGAGGGTTTCGAGCAGAACGGATTCTGCAAACGTGCCCTCAATCGTGAGGACGGGGGAACCGGGGAAGAAGACTTCGCCCTCCGGGTATCCGAAGATGTTGCCGCTGAATCGGTAGTCGGCGAGCCAATCGATCGTTCTGGTGCTGACCACTTCGTTGTCGCGCAGCCAACTCAGCTCGGCCTCCTCAAAGCGGAAGCGGTCGATGAGGTCAAGCAGGCGGCCGGTACCGGCGAGCACCCCGTAGCGCCGTGCGCCGGAAAGACGTCTGGAGAAGACTTCAAAGACGCAGCGGCGGTGGGCGGTTCCGGCCGTGAGGGCGGCATCCACCATCGTCAGTTCGTAGCGGTCAGTGAAAAAAGCGGTTGAGGCGTTCACAGCGTAAGCCTATCGGGCGTCGGCGGAAGCGTGGGGCGGTGTTGACGAGTCAGTAGTATGCGCGCATACTATATAAATGAATGCTGTTGCGTCTCTCGTATTGCCTGCCCGGAGTGTTGGATGAATGCCTGGCTTGGTGTTGTGCACGCCGACCATGTGCGTCGCGGAGTCGACCTCGGCATCGCCCAAATCCACCATGGAAAACGGTCTGGCCTCGCGCGGATGAGCAAGGGCGACTGGCTTGTGTATTACTCGCCCAGATTGAGTATGAACGGCAACAAACCGCTCCAAGCCTTTACCGCGGTTGGCCAAATCGCCGACGACATGATTTATCAGGCCGAAGACGGCAATTTTCGACCCTATCGTCGGCGAGTGAACTACGAGACCAACGTTGGTGATGCCGCAATTGGGCCACTCAAGGGGCTGCTTGATCTCACAGCGGGACCAAACTGGGGGTATCAATTGCGACTGGGTATGCTGCCCCTGAGCGAGGCAGACCTGGCCCTCATCATGCAGGCAATGAAGGACGCCGGATGACTCCGCCGCTCAACACCGATTTCCCGGATGCCGACGACAGCACCGGATTTGTGCTGTGGCGGGTCACCAACGCGTGGCAAGCGGCGCAACGCGCGGCCCTCAAACCGTTCGGGCTGACCCACGTGCAGTTTGTGTTGCTTGCGACGCTGACCTGGACCGAGGGAGAGGGGCCCATCACCCAGCGCAACCTCGCGAGCGCAGCCGGAACCGACACCATGATGACCTCGCAGGTCGTGCGAACGCTTGAAGCAGCCGGGCACGTCATGCGGCGACCGCATCCAACCGACCGGCGTGCCGTTGCGCTGAGCCCAACCCCACAAGGCCTCGCGCTTGTCAACCGAGCAATCGTCGCGGTTGAGGCCTGCGACGCCGCATTCTTTGAGCCGCTCGGTGGCTCCCGTGACCACTTCACACGGATGCTCGTCACCCTGCAACGCGCCTGAGCAGCGCACCGGCCGGCGAGCCCAGATGCTGCGACTAAGCTGGTGTGCGTGAATAACTTGCCGATCGGAATCTTCGACTCTGGCGTTGGCGGCCTCACCGTGGCGCGCGCCGTGAGGGATCAGCTTCCCCGCGAATCCATCACCTACGTTGGTGATACCGCCCACTCGCCGTACGGCCCAAAACCTATCGCCGATGTCCGCGAATACGCGCTTTCCTGCCTCGACGACCTGGTCGATCAGGGCGTGAAGATGCTGGTTATCGCCTGCAACACTGCCTCGGCAGCGATGCTGCGTGATGCGCATGAGCGCTACGACGTTCCAGTGCTTGAGGTAATCCAGCCGGCCGTGCGAAGCGCCGTACAGATCACGCGCAACCAGAAGGTTGGGCTGATCGGAACGGTTGGCACGATCAACTCTCGGGCATACGACGACCTGTTCAGCATCCGAAGCGATATCGAGCTGTATACGAAGGCCTGCCCCAGGTTTGTTGAGTTTGTCGAAGCCGGCGTGACCTCGAGCCCAGAGCTGCTCGCCGTCGCCGAGGAATACCTCGGCGGATTGCGCGACCACCACATCGATACGCTTGTTCTCGGCTGCACGCACTACCCGTTTTTGCGCGGGGCAATTAGCCAGGTTATGGGTAACGACGTTGTGCTCGTCTCGAGCGATATCGAAACCGCAAACGACGTGTACAAAACCCTTGTTGACCGAGGCCTGCAGCGCAGCGACGACGAGGCTCCCTCGTATCAATACCGCTCGACAGGGGACGATCCGGAAGCGTTCTACGGTCTCGCGCAGCGCCTGCTTGGCAACGGGCTCCAGAATGCCAACCTCCAAAAGCTCGGCGACCACGGCTTCACGCTCACAACGAGCCACTAACCTCAGTGCCGCTCGTTGAGCGGACGACCGACTCCAACCGAAGGAATCACATGTCAGACACCATCCGCCCAGACGGACGAACCGCACCAGACCTCCGCACCGTGACCATCGAGCGCGGGTGGAGTGAGCAAGCGGAAGGGTCCGCGCTCATTTCGTTCGGACGCACGCGCGTGCTGTGCACCGCATCATTCACCAATGGAGTTCCTCGCTGGATGGCGGGCCAGGGCAAAGGCTGGGTCACCGCCGAGTACTCGATGCTTCCTCGCTCGACCAACGAGCGCATGGGTCGCGAATCGGTGAAGGGAAAAATCGGCGGGCGCACCCACGAGATCTCGCGCCTCATCGGGCGAAGTCTCCGTGCAGTTGTTGATATGAAGGCGCTCGGCGAGAACACCCTCGTTATCGACTGCGACGTCTTGCAGGCCGACGGCGGCACCCGCACGGCGGCGATCACCGGTGCCTACGTCGCCCTTGCCGACGCAATCGAGTGGGGCCGCGCGCAGGGCTTTATCGCGAAGAAGGCGACGCCGCTCATCGACTCGGTTGCCGCCGTTTCCGTTGGCATCGTGGATGGCGAGCCCCGCCTCGACCTCGAATACCGCGAAGACTCGCGTGCCGAAACCGATATGAACGTCGTTGTTACCGGCCGTGGCCTGTTTGTTGAGGTGCAGGGAACCGCCGAGGGCGCGCCGTTCGACCGGCGCGAACTTGGCGAACTGCTCGACCTTGCGGTTGCCGGTGCGGCTGAACTCACCGAGCTACAGACGGCCGCGTTCGCGGCAGAACTGGCGAAGTAGGCATGGGCGACGCGCGCGAGGTTGTGCTCGCGAGTCACAACGCTCATAAGCTTGGTGAGCTGCGATCAATCATCGGCCCCGACCTTGGCGGCCTCGAACTGATCGGATACACGGGCCCAGAACCGGTCGAGGACGGCGTAACGTTCGCCGAGAACGCGCTTCTCAAGGCACGGGCGGCCGCGGCCCACACTGGCCTCCCTGCGCTCGCCGACGACTCCGGCATAGCCGTCGACATCCTTGGCGGGTCTCCTGGTATTTTTTCGGCTCGCTGGGGTGGACCCGCTCGCGACGACCGTCAGAACCTCGAATTGCTGCTCTGGCAGCTCACCGATGTTGCCGACGAATACCGTGCCGCACAGTTTATCTGCGCCGCTGCGCTTGTCCTACCTGATGGGCGTGAGCACGTTGAGCTCGGCATCTGGCCTGGCCGCGTGCTTCGCGAAGTGGATGGCAATGGTGGCTTTGGCTACGACCCCATCTTCGCGCCTGAGGGCTCAGCCCATTCGGCAGGGGCACTCACCGCCGACGAGAAGAATCAGCAGTCGCACCGGTCGCGCGCGTTCCGCGCGATTGCGCCAGTGGTGCGTTCGCTCGTTCAGTAGCGTCAGGCACAGCGGGCGGCGGATGCCCGAACACGATTCTGTGGGCATCCGCCGACCGTTTTTGCCGCAAAATCGCGGCTTTTTCTCGTACTGATAACCACCATCATTTGTCATAGTGGCCGTGGCTGGATTCCGCTCACACGAGTGCGTATGGTCGAAGATATGGCACACGATCACTCCCACTCAACGGCCAATGCCGGACGCACTCGACTGATCGTTGTGATCTGCATCACGATGACGGTTTTTCTTGCCGAAGTTGTGGGCTCGATCATCAGCGGTTCGCTTGCGCTGCTTGCCGATGCTGGCCACATGCTCTCCGACCTCATCGGTCTCATCGTTGCCCTTGTCGCGTCGATCATCGCCTCAAAACCTGCCAGTAGCCGGCACACCTTCGGGTTCCGAAGGTTTGAGGTATTCGGCGCGCTTATCAACAGCGTGATTCTGCTCGTTGTTGCCACAAACGTCACCATTCAGGGCGTCGCGAGGCTCGTTAACCCAGCGACAGTTGAGATCCAGACGGGGCCGATGCTGATCGTGGCGGCTATTGGCCTCCTTGCCAATTTCGTTGCGCTGCTCATCCTTCGACCAGCAGCGGGCAATACCATCAATATGCGTGGGGCCTACCTTGAGGTGCTTGGGGACATGCTTGGTTCAATCGCCGTGATCGTTGCCGGACTCGTCATCATGTTCACCGGATTCATGCCAGCGGATGCCATTGCCTCACTGATTATCGCCGCCATGATTGCCCCACGCGCTTTCTCGCTTCTCCGCGACGTCTACCGCGTGCTGTCAGAGTCTGCCCCGGCAGATACGAGCGTTGCCGAGATTCGCGAGCACGTGCTTCGCACACCGGGCGTTGTTGACGTGCACGACATCCACGTGTGGTCCATTACCTCTGGCCTGCCCGTTTTCACCGCTCATGTCGTTGTTGAACCAGAGGTCTTCTCTGGGGGAGAGACTGGCGAATTGCTCGACAAACTTGGCGGATGCCTTGCCGAGCACTTTGACGTGGAGCACTCAACGTTCCAGCTGGAGCCGGCCGCGCACGCGGATCACGAGCAGCACCTGCACCACTGAGCGGCTCGGGTGTTAGCGTGGCGCGACGCCTGCCACGCCCTTGATGACTGCGCGGTCGAGCCCGGATGCGAACATCCGCATCCCACGGCCCACAATCGAAGTCGCAAAAAATGCTCTCTTTCGAACCAAACGCGACATTTTTTGCAACCTCGATGGGGGTTGGTGCGCGTTTCAGCTATTCGGCTGTGCTCGCCTTGCGGTTGCGGCGCGATGTCTTGAAGGAACGCCAGATCTCCATAAGAAGCGGGATGCCCGAGATGAGCACGATGCCGATGATGAAGTACTCCGAGTACTTTTGCACAAAGTCGATCTGGCCCAAGAAGAAGCCGATGAGGGTGATGCCAACGGCCCAGAGGAACGCGCCGATAACGTTAAACGTTGCAAACGTCTTCCGGCTCATCTGGCCAACGCCGGCTGCGACGGGAACAAAGGCGCGGAACACCGGGAGGAACCGGGCAATGATGATGGCTTTGCCACCAAATTTTTCGAAGAATTCGTGCGTGCGCGCCACATTCTCGGGATTGAAGAAGCGGCTCTTCTCCTTATTGAACACGGCCGGGCCAACTTTTCGGCCGATGGTATAGGCCAGCTGATCGCCAAGGAAGGCCGCGACGAACACGAGCAGTGCTGTCACCCAGATCGGGTACGGAATAACTCCCGTTGCGGTCAGCAGACCGACCGTGAAGAGCAACGAGTCGCCAGGCATAAACGAGAGCACAAGGATGCCGGTCTCAAGAAATACGATGGCGCAGACCCCGAGTAGGACAAACGGCCCAAACCAGGTGATGAGCCATTCGGGCTCGAGCCAGTCAATTCCGAACAGGAGTGGTTGCACGCTGAGTCTCGTTTCGTTGATTGGGCTAGCCGCGTGAAAAATGGCGGGGGTTGACCGTCAGGGTACGCAGGCCCCGCCGAAGTCCGCCCCAATTCTACCGGGCCTCAGCCTTGGAAGACCCTGGGGCTTTCACTCTTTTGCGCATTCGACACCGGGATGCTCTGAGGTAAAAGCGATGGGGAGCAACCTCGCGCCGGGCGGAATCCGTCGCTCCGCCCTGAGGTACGCTGAAGCTCACAGCCACCTCCAAGGCCCGCTATGATTGGTAAGGTTCGCGGGAATGGTGGAATTGGTAGACACGCAGGATTTAGGTTCCTGTGCCGCAAGGCGTGAGGGTTCAAGTCCCTTTTCCCGCACCACATCAGAACCCCCTACATTTCTTTCGAACAAAGGGATGCAGGGGGTTTCTTTTTTGCCTCATTCTGGGTTTGGCTATCTCTTGTCCGATTAGCCTCCACAAAAGAAAATAGGCGTCGCCGACCTCAATCGACGTTGCGGCACAAACCTACCCGCAACGCAGAGGAGCCCCGACAAATCGTCAGGGCTCCTCTGTAACGCGTACGGCTACATAACTAGCATTTCTTCACGTAGACAGTCACCTGATTCGCGATAACACCCGATGTCTGAGGTGAAAGAATATTCGTCATCGTCTTGTTTGCCGCGTAAGTGCAGAACTGGCCAAGTGTGTTGTTAACCGAACGGTAAGTCTTGAGGCTGCCCACGGCTGTGTACCCGACGGTGTGCCGTTTACCAACGGTGTGATACCGGGTCGTGCCATCTCCAAAGCCTTGCACTGCGTCTCCCCACCGTGGGAGGACATCGGTCAGATAAATCGAGGCACTGTCAGCACCAGCCGATGCCGACAACCCAGCATTTGTCTGATCGTGGCAGTTCCTGTTAGCGGAGGCGCCGTGGAATGAGTCAACATCGCCGAGGCTGGGGCTGCATACGCTGATCGAATCTCGAAGAAGCTTGAGGAAGAACTCGAACGCCGAGGGCCCTGACAACTGCCGCATCAGCAGTGTTTGCTTCGAACGCATGGTCCTTACCGAAGAAGGCAGCTACGGCACACTCAACATGATGATGCGTGGAACCAACAATCCACCCAGGAAACACAGGGGTACATGACCAATGCTCAGGAAAAGACAGCATGCTGGCAACGCCCGAGCGATGCCAGCCAAAACCGCTAGTGCGAGTTGAGCACCGCCCAGGCGATCAACCCGTCGATACGACGCACATCTGCGCCCTTCCCAAGTTTCACCTTGATATGGCCCGCACGAGTCCAAAGCTCAATCTCGGCATCGCGATCCAGGATCCCACGAGCATTCTCGGAAGACCACATATTGATCGAGCTGTACGGAAGCGAGTACACCTCGACCTTCTTGCCAGTAAGGCCCTGTGCGTCACGAATAATCAACCGCTTAGTGGTGAATGTAGCGGAGTCACGGAAAGTTTGAAAGGACGCCACCGCTACCTCGCCCTCGACCAGAAAGCTGTTGATGTCGGCGGGAATAGCGATCTCGTTGCGCAGAGTCCAGCCGAGAGACGATGCAGGTTCCATTTTATTTCCTTTGGCTCATTACGCCCCAGCGGGCGCAGGCCTCATTCTACGCAACAACAGTGCAGACACGATAAAGCGATGCCGTCCGCAAAATCGCTACCGCACGGCCAAGCAAACCCAGTAATCACGCGGCACCTAAGACACCTGATCCCAAACAGCCTGCCCACTGTCGTTGAACAACTCGAGGCAGCCCTGGAACCAGGAATCAAGCCGACACGAACTCGAGAAGAACCACACGGGCATCACAGTGTCACAGCCACACTCGCCGAGCATGACGCTGCCGGTGAAGGCCCTGGCCTCGTGGATGTAGCAGGGGAGTGTCTCCGGCGTGGGTTTGTGCGCTGCAATGAACTGGGAAGTAGCGCACGAGATCACAGGTCACCTGCTCGACCATGAGCGAAGGTTTACGCCCTGCCAGTGACATTCAAGACGTGACCCCGTTGGTTGGATTCCCAACAGTGCCCGCAGCACAGGGGAACCCTGGGGCTCGGCCCGGCTCGAACGGGACTGCCACCCTCACCAGGCTGCGGGTTGGGCGCATCCTTACCGATAGATGCACCTTGGGCGAACTCAGGCTCAGAGTATCACGGGCTCAATGCGCGCATATCGGCCACAAAGATTGATAGTACGTCTGACTGTCATGCGTGGATAGCGAGGTTGAACATCGTTCGTCAGCGCTTGAGGCATGCGCTTATGAGAAGTTTGCATCAACCCAGTCGGGGAACCACTCAAGGAACGTTCGGGGGTTTGCTGGCATTCGCCGCCAGTCTGCGCCGCCATCGTCTGACCATAGGATTCCATCGGTGAGCTCGGCTAAGGCAGTTGCAGTGACTCCAGCCAGCAGCCATGTCGCTTTCGAACGTCCCAAGCTGCCCCTCATTGCCCAGGAGTACCCCAGTTGAGCAGCATTTTCGTACCCGAAACCGTCGATCTCAGCCCCAACTGCTGCCCGCGTGGCGACATCCTGCATGAGGTATTCTCGCCACTCGATAGCATCGGTCTCGGTTTTGCGGTCAAATCGGAAACCCAAGACCAATGTGTCGCCGTTCAAGGACACCCAACCGCAAGAGTTTTCGTTGAAATCCAGCCGAGCGGAACGAATCTCACATCCAGACTCGTCGATTACTCTGATTTGCGGGTTGAACGTAGAAAACTTTTCGACGGACCAGATCCGTAAAGCTGCAGAGTTATTGGCCAGAGCGGCCAGTGTTATCTGAGTCCTCGCTAATAACTCCTCTGCCGTCGGAATTCGCTGAGATGACGGGATGACTTCAAGGTGGATGGACATGACTTCCGTATCCTTCTGTCGGGGTTGCGTCGTAGTAGCCCATAAGTCTGCCAGCTCTAGGTGCGGCCATGACATAAGAACGACACCACCCCCCCCTTGCATCCCTGTAATAAAGGGATGCAAGGGGGCATCTTGTAACGATCAGCAGTGGTGAGATGCCTTTGGCATCAGGCTGTGTCACATCGCGTGCGTAATAAGCGGTTCAGGATTATCTCTTTATCTACTGTGGGCTCGCTTCTGATCGCCACCGCTAGATAGAGGGCGTTACTGACGAAGGGTCTGAGAGAACTCGCAAATGGAGAGACCAAAGCGACTCATCAACGTGCTGTTAGTCACCCAGGCTCTGCTGGCTTGTGTAGCGACGATAGTGGGTTTCTATATTGGCCTTGCCGCAGGCTTCGCGCTGTGTTCAGACCTGCAACCGTGCGACTTCGATCAGATCCAGTTCGGCAGGTTACTCGGTCTGTTTGGCCCGTTTTCGCTGCTGGTAGTCACAACCATATTGGTCAAAGCGGTTCCGCTGCCAAAGAAGGCGGTCGTCGTTATCGAGAGTATTGCCATTGTGGTCATGCTCCTGATCCCGCTGGCGGGCTGGATGATCGTCACAGCCGCTATCGACCAGTTCATTTCTGGTTGATGTTGAGAGACGCCAGTCAGCAGCAATTGGCTGCCCCCGAAGCTGCCGAGTCGTCCGTGACTACTCTGAGCCTCATGTCGAAAGCCGTCCTTTGCGGGGTCAGGGTCGTTTCTTGTGGCTGCCGTGCCCTTTGGTCTTCATTTTTTCTGCATGTTTCTCGGCTTGTTTCTGCCATTCGACTGGTTGCGCGGTGGTGTGCCGTGGGGATTTGTAATCACGCTTTTTTGTGCTTTGCCGCTTGGGTTGATGTGTGTTTTTTACGGTGCGGCATGGGTCCGTCGCGTCCGTCGCTTTCCGAAGGACATTCTTTTGGCGTTTTCCGGCGCAGGGCTGGGCATTGTTGGGTGGGCATTAGTCGTGATGCAGATCGTGAATTTGTTCTCTCAGCTTCGACCGTAGACCCTCGCACCGTTCTGTATCGCCGAGCGGGCGACGTCTCGTTCAGTTCCTCTCTGTCCAGCGTGCCCGCAGCCAACGCGTGTTAGTATTTGAGTACCGTCATTTTGTTCTTGGCGGTTGTGGCAGCATTCTTGGGGAAGGCTGCCACGATGTTTAGGGGTTCTCTGCACCAGCAGAGACACTGTTCAGTGCTTTCGCCGGCACGTGCTTCTCAGGGGGAGTCGCACGTACACGCTCGTCAGACGACGGTAATCCTCAGTAGGGGCATCAGTTGAGGGGCTGACTGTCTGGGGTGTTGCTTGGTTTGGCAGGTCTTGCCGTTGGGTCATCCGCCATTTGGATGCGCGCAATCGTGCTTGGGTGAGCGCACGCATTTCGTTCCCCTCACCGTTTTGATCTGAAAGGCACTATGAAACTGCCAAAACTTCGAGTGTGTATTGCAACCTCTGTGGCTGCTCTGCTGCTTGCTCCGGCGAGCGTCGCATTTGCGTCTGACGAGCCAACCACGCCAGTACCCTCGGTGAGCAATATTTCTGCAGACCAGGGTGGCCTTTGGTCCGATGATGCCGGCGTTGTCCCCACGTTTAGCGCCGCTGTTGGGTTCATGGGCCGCGCGGCTCTGCCCGACGACAATGAACTGGTGACGATGCCTGACCCCGTGTTGTATTCGATCGTGTCGCAGAAAGTTGGACAGCCGACGCTTACCCGCGGAGGCCTTCGCCAGTTGGCCACACTCAAGAATCCGAACTCGGGCATCACCGACCTCACCGGTCTTGAATATGCCTCGAACCTTGACCTGATCGACCTGAGCGGAAATCCGATCACCTCTATTGAGCCGCTTCGGGGGCTTGTTGGTATCCGTCAGCTGAACGTCAGCAGCACTCAGATCACTGACATCGCCGCTGTGGCATCCATGCCAATTATCAACTACCTCCAGTTCAACTGGACAACTGTTGCAGACCTTGAACCGGTTCGTGGCAAAACTATGCTGTGGCGCATCGAGATGGCCGCAACCAAGGTTGCGAGCCTCGACCCAGTTATCGGGCTTAACGACCTGCTCGAACTGTATTTTCAAGAGACTCCAGTGAGCGACATTACGCCGTTGGCTGACCTGACCAAGCTCATTACGTTGTCCGCGCCGAATACGGAGATCTCCGACCTGCATCCCGTTGCTGGGCTGCCAAAGCTTCAGATTGTGAACATCAACGGCGCGCGTGTGTCTGACCTCTCGATGGTGGATACCTGGCCAAGCCTGAGGCAGGTTGGGTTCCTGAACCAGCGCGTGACCGGCATCCCGGTTGTTGCGTCACAGACCGAATCGACGTACCGCACAACCGAGGCGACCACGGCCCCGTTCACGATGCTTGAGGATGTTGTTCTCACGGCCAGCGGAAGCGCGACGACCACGCCTGAGGGCCTGACCATTTGGGCCGACATTCCTGCGGATGCGACCGGTCTCACCTCGAAGATCTCGGGTGACCCGCTGCCTGGCTCCGGGGCGACCTACTCGGCCACGCTGACGTACCCACTGACCCGCGCTGACTTCACCAATGCCGACCCGGCTGAGGTTCCTATTGGCAGCGCTTCGTCATTCCAGTTCACCGTGGATGCCAACTTTGTGAACGGCCCGTTCTCGCTGATATCTGGCGAGGTGCCCGGGCTTGAACTGGATGCCTCCGGTGTCCTTGCCGGCACCCCGACGGAGGAGGGAACGTTCCCGCTGTCCGTTCGCCGAACGGATGCCTACGGCAACATGATCGATCACGACTACACCGTGGTTGTTGGGAAGGCCATCGTGGTTGATCCTCCTGTGGTGCCGACGGACCCAACTGACCCGACTGATCCGACGGACCCGATCGTCCCTCCAGTGGTTCCGACGGACCCTGCCGTTCCCGGTCAGGTGCCAAACAACGAGACCGTGACGAGCGGCGCTTCACTTGCTACAACGGGTAATGGCACGCCCAGCCTTACTGCTGCCGGCGCCATTCTTGCTCTGATTGCAGGAGCTGCTGTCGCTCTCGTCGCTCGCCGTCGTGTTGTACCCGGCAAGTAGCAACCCTGCTGGTCGCTGATCGGCAGTGATCGCATCCGGAATGCCTCGTCCTGTGTAGGACGGGGCATTCTGTGTTTTGGGAGCGCCGAGAATGACGGGCAGACGGTTCGCCGTGATGTCGACGCGCAAACGTGGAGATGCGAGGGAGCTGGCCGTTACAGGTGATGAGTGAGCCGCAGAAAATCCCTCGCATGGAGCTGCCCAACGGCCTCAAGATCGTGCAGCCCGAGGCCAGGCGTGTCGGTCAAGTACTGGCTGATATGAAGCGATTGTTCGAGGGTAAACCCATCGTCTGGCGAGATATTCGCAGGGAGTTCCGCGCGCTGGTAGCGGTCTTCAAGCTCAACAAGCGGCTGTGCGAACGTTGGCCCGCTATGGCCCATATTGCTGTGTGCCCATCGGGCGAGGCCGCGCAAGCTCAGGTTGCCGCTCAGGTACTCAGCGCATTTCCGTCGAAGCGCCAAGATCTCAAGGGTTTCGCTTCCGACGACGAGGTCTGGATACCCGATACTGTGCATCGCCCTACTGACAACGAGCTGACGGTCGACCGAGAACGCCTCAGGATACAGGCTTGCGATCTCGACGATTGCTGGAGCTTGATCGCCCTCTGCCAACAGGAGTTCGGCAACGTTGATGACCTGCTCAAAATCGACGTCGAGAAACATCCAAGCAGCGCACACCTCGCGAAGGTCATCTCGGGTGGCTGGTGTTGTTGTCATTGTGTGACCGATGTGCGACAACACGTGTGGGTGATCATTGGGCGTCCTTCGTGATGCTGATTGTGGTTGATGGCTTAACTGGTTAAGAGAGAAAGCATCCGAATAACTTACGTTTGTGTGTTGTGATTGGTTCGCTTGGCTGCGGTATCGAGTCTTCTGAGGCCAAGGTTTTCTTCTTCTGTCAAGCGACTTCACGTTTTGAAACTCAGTAAGAAACGTTAATGAAACGACGGGGCCCAGCAGCGCCGCTCCTCTTGTCGTTCGTGGGCATCTGGTCGATGTGGCGCTACGAGATCGGCGTTTAGGAAGCAACGGCTCGCCGCATGAGCGACGTTGGGTTCAGCGCCACGGTTGTTGCTGCAGAGAGAGGTGGTTTGTTGTTTTTTCTGATTAAGGGTAGCCTAACCTAAGGTCGGGGGCCGTGGTTTGAGCCGGTCTATGCCCCGGCGGAACTATCCCAAGTAGTCAGGAGAACCATGCCACTGCTTCGCGGGCGTTTGCGCGCCACGATTCTCGCCGTTGCGGCAATAGCCGCCATCGTCACAACGGGGGTGATGCCGGCTCAAGCCATTAACGAACGACAACCGCTCACCGATCTTCGGCTCGATATCGCGCCCAACCAGGAATATCAGCAAGCCGACTCGCTCGGACATGTCTGTAACTACTTCTCCGCAGGCGAAGAATCGGCATTCCGCGAAGAACTCGGCAACGTCTCGATCGTCAAGCTTGCGGCGGATGGCAGCGCCCAGCGGGCATCCAAAGCGAATATTTGCCTCCCGATGGAAGGCAAAAGTATCAATCAGCGAGCACGTTTTTTGCACGGCGACGGAGCGCTCGACCCGGTGACGGGTGCTGGCGAGGTTCGCTGGAGTGGGGCGTTTACCGCAAACGCATACGGAGGACTCGTACCGTGGACGGTCAAGGACCCCGTGCTGAGCGTTGGCGCTGACGGCTCAGGCGAGCTGCGGGCGGTCGCCGGTGGATTTGGCGCGAACATGGAGAACCCGGAAGGCGGATTCCCCCTGCGGTCGCGCGAGGTTGTCCTTGCCACATTCGCGTCAGTTTCCATCGGAACGGGGGCCATCGAGATTGCCCCTGACTTTGCCGGTCGCGACTATTTCCCGCTGAACGAGCCTGGTGTTGCAGAGTCGGGCCGCAGCGCAACATCCGCGATTCCCGCCGAGAATAAGGGAAAGCCTGGCTGGGGATCGTGGCCCGAATCGTTCGTCGATTTCCACTACGAGAGCGGACTGGCCTCGTATTGGCACACGAGCGGCGGCAGCGCTGACCCGAATAAGGCGCCGATGCCGCTGCGCGTGGTTGCTGGCGGTGATGCTGGGACCGAGCGGCCAATCATTACCGCCAATCCCGCATCCAACCTCGAGTTTCCGGTACTCGAAGGCAATAACGTCATGATCTCGGCGTCGGCCACCGGCGCACGCGGCGTGTTCTGGGAGCGAAAGGACAGCAAGACCGAACCGTGGCGTGCCATCCAAGGCGCGAACGAGGAGAAGCTTGCCCTCCCCTCAATCGGGTCTGAGTGGAACGGCGTGTCCGTGCGTTTTGTCGCCGAAAATGCCGCGGGTCAGAGTTATTCGGCCGAGCTTAGGCTCCAGACGGAGACTCCGCGTGAGCTTCGCATCGACCAGCAACCCGGCGCAGTGCTCGCAATCGAGGGAATGCGCCCGGTACTCGACGTGACCGCCTCTGGTACGCCAGGGCCAACAGTCTTTGTTGTTGAGCGTTCGTTCGATCAGGGCGAGACGTGGGCAACGCTTGACGGTGTCACCCAGTCACGGAGCACCTCAGGCTCCGGCCAGCGGTTGCTCCTTCCCCCAGCGGATGCCGTCGGCAACAGCCAGGTGCGGGTCCTGGTTTCAAACCGGCTCGGACAGAGCGTTCGCACCGAAGCTACCGCGTATCGCGTGGTTGCGGCGACTGGTAAACCTCAGATTGTGCTCGGTAGCGACAGCGTTCTCGACCCAGCTGTCGGCGGAACCGTCACCGTTGTTGGCGCAAACATTTCGGTGCCGCCATCAGACGGAAGCGGCTCGTACTCTCTCGACGTCGCCCTGTTTGAGGATGCCGACTGGCAGCCGGGGATGGAAGGCTCACGAAACTGGATCGCGACCTCGCCAGATTCCGAATGGGGTCAGCTCTACCCAGCAGAGCTGAACGCCTCGGGAGGCGCGTTCACCGTGAGCATCACCGTGGCCGCAGGCGATCTTGATGCCGAGCGATCGCACGGGGTTGCCACCTTCCTGCGGCACACCAACCTGTGGTGGCAGGAATCCTTCACCGACCGAAGCGCGGACAGCTACACGCGGCTTGCCATTGCCGCGCCGGATGCTGCTCCAGTCGAGATCCCGGAATCCCAGCTCACCGAGGAGAACCGTGGCGGCCTGACCGCAGAGGTCACTGCCGACGGGATGATCACCGCAACGGTGCTCGGGCAGCGGGCCGATTCTAACGTCTACCTCAGCGTGCGCTCCGAATCCACGGGGCTCGGCTGGACACGGCTGGACGAGGGACTGACCGCATCGGCCCCGCTCCCGATCGCGCTCGAACCGGGCATCCACAGGGTTATTGTGCAGGATGTTTCGGGTGCGCTGCTCGGCTGGGCATCCTTCGAGGTCACGGAAACCGTGAAGCCAGTTGACCCGACGATCACGCCGAGGCCAAACGAGCCATCGTCAACCGATCAGCCGGCAATCGGAGCCAACGGTGAGAACGCGACCGGGGGAGTGCACGCCGCCGGCGGGCTCGCGGCCACCGGCGGTGGTACCGCGTCCGCAGCGCTTGCCGCGGGTTCTAGCGCGGCATTGCTCGGGGCAATCCTTCTGCTCCGCCGTCGCAAACAGGCCTAGACACTGACCGAATTACACAGGACTGTGGCGCTGAGACCAGAAGAGGTCCCAGCGCCACAGTCCTGTTACGGTGCTGGTGGGAGCACCGTAACTCGCCTTGCCCTAGATCATCCGGCGACGTCGGACGATCACGAGAGTCAAACCTGCGACGAGCAACAGACCTGCCGCGCCGAGGGCTCCGAAGGTGTCGGACGCGCCGGTCACTGCCAAGGACCTTGCTCCGCCGGAGCCACCGCCGGTGCCGTTGCCCGAGCCGCCGGTTCCGCCGTTGCCTCCGCCATTATTGCCCCCGTTGGTTCCCCCATCGGCGGCGTAGTAGGTGAAGTTGGCCGGGTTAGAGACGAGCGCCGCCACGACAATGTCGCCTGCCGCTGCGGGAGCCGCGCCCGTTGGAGCATCCGGTGCCTCGACCACAACCGGCACAGTTGCCGCAACGTGCTTCGGCGAGGTGACCGTGATGGTGGTGTCGGAGTTGACTGTGAAATTCACCCCGGCGTCACCATCGAACGTCACACCGGTAGCCTCGGTGAAACCGCTTCCGGCGATTGTCACAACCGTGCCTCCGGTGTCAGGTCCGCGGGTTGGCGTGATTCCGGTGATGATAGGTGTTCCATCGGCGACGTAGGTGAAGGCGTCATCGAGGAGGCCGGAACCGCACTCGCCTGCTCCTTCAACTCGGATGTCGACCACTCCCGTTCCAGCGGGTTCGGTTGCCGTAATCGTGGTGTCGTTGACCACCGTGAATGTGCCCGCCGGAACGTCCCCGAAGAAGACCCCGGTGGCTTCGGTGAAGCAGTGCCCGGTGATCGTGACAAGGACTCCGCCCGATTCGGGCCCGACCGGTGGGTTCACCGCATCGATCTCGGTGATCGCGTAGTAGGTAAACTGCGCAGGATTTGAGTCGTTGTCATCGTGAGTGACAACAACGGGAACGGTTCCTGGGTCGTGCTGCGGCGTGACCGCGGTGACCGAGGTGTCACTCACAACGGTGAACGACGTTGCCGGGACTCCGTCCACCGTAACTCCAGTCGCGCCGGTGAAGTTGTCACCCGTGATAGTTACCGTCGTTCCTCCAGACTCAGGCCCACGGTTGGGAGCGATCGATGCGATCACCGCATCCGGCCCTCCAGCAACCACATAGGTGAAGCCGTTGGTGAGCGTGGCCTCGCCACAGTCGCCAATGCCAACCACCCGTACGTTCACCGAGCCGCTTCCCGCTGGTGTTACTGCCGTGATCTCGGTGTCGCTGACGATCAAGAAGCTCGCTGCCGAGTTGCCACCGAAGGCGACCGCGGTCGCTCCGGTGAAGCATTTGCCAGTGATGGTGACGGATGTTCCGCCTGCTTCGGGTCCGGATGCCGGGTTGACCGAGTTGATAGCGCTCACCGCGTAGTAGGTAAACGTGGAAGGTTCGCTGTTGCCGCCGGTCTTTGAAACGATGACGTCAACCGGGCCTGCCGTGTGTGCTGGCGAGGTGACGGTGATTTCGGTATCGCTGACAACGGTGAATGCCGTCCCAGCGGTGCCACCAAACGTGACCCCATCCGCATCAGTGAAACCGGTACCCGCGATGGTTACCCCAGTGCCTCCTGCTTCTGGGCCTCGAACTGGGTCGAGTGAGGTGATGGCGGCTGGCTCGATGTATTCGTAGCCGTCGTCGATTTGGCCGTTGCCGCATTCGGTTGTGCCGGTGACTCGGATGTCGACGGTGCCGGTTCCTGCCGGTGCGACGGCGGTGATTTGGGTGTTGCTGTCGACGGTGAAGGAGGTTGCCGGTGTCGTTCCGAAGAAGACGCCGGTTGCTCCGGTGAAGCAGGTTCCGGTGATGGTGACGGTGGTGCCGCCGGATTCTGGTCCGCTACCTGGGGTGACTTCGTCTACTGCGGTTGTGGCGAAGTAGATGAAGGTTTGGGGAACCGAGGCGAGGGCCGTTTTGTTGACCACAACATCCACAGCGCCAAGCGTATGCGCGGGGGACGTGACCGTGATCTCGGTGTCGCTGACCACGTCAAACGCGGTTCCGGCAGCGCCATCGAATGTTGCGCCAGTTGCTCCCGTGAAATCGGTTCCGGTGATGGTAACTACCGTGCCGCCTGTGACCGGTCCCCGATCTGGGGCAAGAGAAGCCACAATTGGCGAGCCAGGCGCGACATACGTGAAGGCATCATTCATGGTGCCAGTTCCACACTCGCCAAGACCAGCAACGTTGACGTCTACAACCCCGGCTCCGGCAGGAGCCGTTGTCGTGATTTCGGTGTCGCTGACAACCGTGAATGCCGTCGCTGGTGTCGCACCAAAGCTCACGGCAGTTGCTCCGGTGAAGCAATGGCCCAAAATCGTGACGGTCTGGCCGCCGGCCTCGGGTCCAGAGTTGGGGGTCACCGAATCAATCGTTGTGACCGGGTAGTAGGTGAAGGTGCCTGGTGAGCTTGGTCCATCCGCGTTGGTGACAATTACGTCAGCGGCGCCAGGGCTATGCTCCGGCGTTACCGCAGTGATGCTTGTTGCCGATTGAACAACAACCGAGGTTGCGGGCGCACCGCCAATGGTCACCCCGGTTGTGCCAGTGAGGTTTGTCCCGGTGATGGTGACCGAGGTGCCTCCCGTTTCGGGCCCACGATTCGGCGCGACCGAGGTAACTGTCGGAAGCGCGAGGGCAGTGGTCCGCACCGTGGCCGACGCTAAGTTGATTTTGATGGCGCTCAGCTGGGGGAGCACCACAAGGCTCAGCGCGCGCTGCGTGAAGGAACCAGCGTCGGATGCCGTCGGCTCCCGAAAACTGCCTGGCTCTTCCTGCACGTTGATCGTGATGCTGACGATCTGGTTCACGATGTTGAGCAGCGGACTCAGCGCGAGTGCCGTGTCCGTCGCGAGGTCACTGACCTCCGTTTCGAGCCCGTCGAGGTCAAGCGCGGTGGTGAGCACGCCGCCAACTGCCGGAACTAAGGTGTCCGTGAGAAAGTCGGTCAGCGGCGCAACCAGATCCGCAACTGGGAGGCCGAGCAGGTTTGTTCCCGCCAGGCTGAGGGTCGGTGCTGCCTGTCCCGCATTGCCGAGGAAGCTGCCAACGGTTCCGCTGGCGGTGATGCTCAGCGCTCCGACGGTGGTCTGGAGCGGCGCAACGCCGAGTTTGACGGTTGCACCAACATGCACTGACATCGCCGTCGAGTTGAGCGTGTTTGTCACGGCTGTTGTGAGCGCCGTTGGGAGCTGGACGGTAAGGATGTCGCTGATTGCCTCGCTGAGTTCATCCGCGACGGCTTGTCCGCTCAGCAGCTGCGTGTTTGGGCCTGCCGAGTTCAGCGCCTGGACCTCGTTGAGGTCGATAAGGATCTCTCCCGTTGACAGATCGATGGTGACCGGGCCTTTGACAAAGGTCTGTTGGGTCACGCTTGAGAGCGCCTGAGCGAGATCGAGGTTTACTGTTCCCGTGACGCCGAGGCCATCAAGTGAAACGAGCCCCCCGAGAAGCCCATTGAGGATGCTCGTGAGCCCGCCAGATAGCTGGCTCGTGATTCCGCTGAGCGCCCCGCCTGTTCCGGTGATGTTGTTCACCACGGTGCTCGTGTCACCAAGTGTTGCGTCGAGGTCGCCCGTCAGGTCGGCAAGCGCCGGGCTTGTGAGCCGAAGCTTGCCACTCGCGATCTGGTAAGTCCCGTTGGCGGTGTTTGGTGCACCAGGGGTCACCGAGGCCCGCGCCGAGAGCGCGCCGAGTTCCAACTTCAGCTCTGAGATCAGTTGCTGTGCTCCGATGGCCGAGATGGCACTGGTGAGGTTGAGTGACGAATTCTCGCCTGGGGTGCCTGTGCCAGCGGCGATTGATCCGTCGGAGCCGATGAGACCAGAGGAAGCGATGCTCTGCGTTGAGGATGTGCTTGCGTACTGGCCAACGGCGCCAAGCGTGAGTGTGTCTTGCCCGTTGAAGAGTCGGATGCCGTTGCCAAGGTCAAGATTGAGTAACCGGAGTACGTCAAGATCGAGTGGGTTTGTGCTCGCTACGCCGTTGCTGTACGCGCCTTCGAGCTCTGCAACGGTGTCAAGATTGATGAGGCCACCTCCGGAGAGCATGAGCCCTTCGGATTCGGCACGGTCTGTTGATGCCGCCTGTGCTGGCAACGAAAAACCCCCGACTGCAAGCGCGGAGGCTGCAACGAGGGCAAGAGTTTTGAACGCGGTCGGGGATTGAGAGAGTTTTCTTAATCCGATCGATTCTCGGTGAGTTGGCGGCGACTGGGGTTGCCTACCGGCCCCCTGAGTTTCGTCGGAAATCCTCTTGATTTGAGGCATGATGAACTCCCTTCTGAGCATGCCAAAATTGGGCCTCGATGCACCTCCCGTTGCACACCATGGCCCACGTCAACCCTCGTGACTGGCACGTTGATGTTGACGATAGTTCCGACGCTCAGCGAACGTCAAGCTTTTAATTTTTATGAAGTTTTTTGTATAGGGGGGCACAAACTATTTACGTGAGATAACAAACTGATGAAGACACTTCCGTAACTGACGAGGTCGAGTTAGCATTCGAATTATCCGAGCGAAGGGGCTCGGACTCCGGGAAAAAGGGTAGGCAAAAATGAATACACTTCTTGGCACGTCTGTGTCACAACATCCCCCCGTTCGAAACACTTCACACAAATGGCGGGCCGTTCTGGCCGGCGGTTTGGTCCTCGGCGTTGGAGCCGCCGTCACGCTTGCGGCATGGAACGATTCCGAATTTGCAACCGGCACATTCACCGCAGGAACCTTCAACCTTGAGGGAAGCGATGACGGGACGGCCTACAACGAGCACAGCACGCTGGGCACAGCTGACGCCCTAGGGTTCACCGTTGCCCCAAATAATCTTGCGCCCGGTGACACGGTCTACGCGCCGTTCTCGGTCCGCCTTGATGACCAAACGACGAAGGATGCGGTTGTCACCGTCTCGGCGGAGGCAAGCACCGGCGTCGTCACGAACCTCACCTACACGCTGGTGACCACCTCAACGAACGGCTGCAACGCCGCAGCAGTAGCGGCGGGCACCTCGATTGTCGCCGCTGGTGCTGCTCTCGGCTCGGTTCCTGGGGGTGTAACGTTCGACCTCGAACAGGGCGCAACGGGTTCTGCTGGTGAGGCCGTCAACCTGTGCTTCGCCGTTTCCGCGGGCAGTATCGGCCAGGGGCAAAGCGGCACAGCCACCTGGAAGTTCACCGCCAGTTCTGAGTAGCTCATCATGAACGGCTCCACGCGGAGCGCAAGCCGCACGCGGTTCTTGAGGATTCGGGCGTTGCTCGTCGGTGGCCTCGTGCTTGGCGTTGGGGCGGCGGTGACGATGGCCTCGTGGGTTGATAACGAGGTTGCCACTGGGGCGTTCGGCGCGAGCATTTTTAATACCGTGTCCTCGTCTCAGGGCTCGGCATCCGACCATCACACAACGGCGCCTGGTGCAGCGCTCACCTTCAATGCGGCGGCGATGTCACCTGGGACGTCTGGGTACGCGTGGTTGAACGTGCAGACGACGCCGCAAACCAACGTGACCGGCAGCTTGAACCTTTCAGGACAGACATTCAGCAATACGAGTGCTGTGGCACTGTCGCCGTATCTGCAGTATCGGATCGTGCTGTTGCCAAACGCGACCGCAACGTGCGCGGCGGCCTCGTTCGCCGGCACTCCCTCGTGGGTGACCCCGGCGACGGGGGCGTACACGGTTGCGACGGCGGCCTTGCCGGCGTCAGTATCCGTGCCCCTTTCGACCGCGGGAACCACCGTGCAGCGGCTCTGCGTCGAAGTGCAATTGCAACCGCTCACGCCGAATGATCGGCAGGGTCAGACGGCGACGCTGCAGTGGACGTTCACCGCGACATCGTCGAGCTAACCGGCCAAAGGACCAGTGAGGAGGTGAACGCCATGACTGCACACCGGATACAGCCTCGTCACGGTCGAACCGGTCACAGCGGAATGGCCCGCATCGGAAGCATCGGGCTCACCCTAGCGTCGTTTGCTGGCCTCATGTGCCTTGTGCTCGTTGCGGTTGCGTTGGTGTTCAAGATAACGCTCATCATGTTTTCGACCGGTTCGATGAGCCCCACGATTCCGGCAGGTTCTGTTGCCGTAGTCAAAGAGATTCCGGCGTCCGAGATCCGAGTTGGCGACGTTGTGACGGTTGACCGGCAGGATCAGCTGCCAATCACTCACCGAGTGACCTCGGTCGTGAGTGCGTCGGGAGGGGAAGCGGGCGCAACGACCTTTACGATGCAAGGCGACGCCAATGCCGTGCCGGATGTAGCGCCATACACCGCCACGCGCGCCAGGCTCGTGCTGTTCTCAGTCCCCGGACTTGCGCCGTTCATCGTCGCGGCGTCGCAGCCGCTTGTGCTTGGAACGATTTCGCTTGCGGCCGCAGCGCTGATTACCTGGGCATTTTGGCCGAGGGAGCACGCTCAGCGGGGCGGCAGGTACCTGGCGTCTCGAAGGAGCCGCCAGGCTTCAGCCCACCGGGATACCGAGCCGGCTACGAGCGGAATAGCTGCGGTGATTGGCGGCGGGTTGGTCCTCGTCATTGCCCTTGTCCCGGTGCTTGGTGTGCCGGTTCGTGCGCATGCGGCGCTCCACGAAGAAGTGATTGCCGGAAAATGGATTACCCTCACCTCGATCGGTGACCGCGACCTCATGGGGGATATCACCGACGGTGCCGTTGTGCCGTGGCAAGTTGGCGTGAGTTCAACGGCGAAAGAATCCGGCCGAATCAGTATTGCCCTTGCCGCCTCTGGCACCGTCACGAGCGGCCTCGACGTTCGTATCCGGGTGTGCAATACCCGCTGGGTTGATGGTGCCTGTAGCGGAGTGGAACGAGAGGTGCTACCCCAACGCGATGTCTCGTTGGTTCCCGCAGTTCGCAACGTGCGCGAGCATATGCTGACGACGATGTCGCCAGATACCGAACGTTGGTTACTGGTTGAGGTTTCCGCCCCCGACGATCTTGGAACTGGCGGCTCAACCGTGCTGAGCGTGCACGCCTGGGGCTCAGGCGATTCGGTCGCAACTCCGGTTCTGCCGGGCATTCCGGGGTCTTCAGGTGGAAGCTCGGTGGGCGGCGATCGGCGAGCGGATGCCGGCCGGCTCACTGGGACAGGGATCGTCCCGTTCTTGCTTGCCCCGGTTGCCGCCGCAATTGGCGTTGGTGCCGTGGCGTTTATCGCTCGGGGTCGCCATCGCGGCGCGCATCGCAGTGACGCTCGGAGGAGCGGGTCATCATGAAACGGATGCGCGTGGTTACGAGCCTCATCACTGCACTGTCAGTGATGATTGTGACGGCGGCGCTCGCCTCGACGCCAACAACGGAAGCGACCTGGGCAGACAGAGAAACCGGCACAGGATTGATTGGTGCGGTGAGCCTTGCCTCGCCCCTCAGCACCGTCCAGTGTGAGTATCTTCCAGCGCTTGGGCTGAACCCAACGGTCAGGGTGTATTGGAAACTTCCCGACAGCATGGTCGGGGTGGGCGCGGTGCAATACGGTTACGTGAGCGACGGACTCTTGCTTCCGGTTACCGGGGCGCTACTTGGCTCGGTCACCACAACAGGCACCCAAGCAACGGGGTATACAACCGTGTACGGCGGCGGCCTCCTTGGCGGGTTGCTTGGGGGCAACATCGTTGTTGGCGTTCGTACGGCAATCGTGACGGCCGGGGCAACAACCTGGTACTCGCCGTGGCTGACGGCAACGGCATCCGCAGGGATCGCGGGAGCAGGCGCAAAATGTGTGGCGTCGGACAGACCAACCTAGCCAGGGGTACTGGTTGGGGGCTAGGCTCAGGATCAGGCCCAACAGCTGCCGTCGCATCGATGCGGCGGCTGCCGAAACTTTCCGAAGCGATCACACCCACAGGAGAGCACGATGACTGATACGCAGGTATTCAACGCAACCGTCACCCGCCGCTATGGCGAGACCTCACAGGCAAAGGGCTGGCTGATTCACGTCTTCGACGCCAGCGGCAAACCGGTCGACGAGATCAAAGTGAGTCGTGACGCCGATAACGGGCTCGGCTCGGCAGAGGCCATTTACGAGGCGTTGAGCGATCGCTACGACGTGAGCCGGGACGACCTGCGCGACGCCGATCTTGAGGGCGATAATCCTCGACTTGAACTGCTGTCGCTGCGGCGCAGGGGATAGCTGTCGATTATTTGCCGGTGAGGCGTTGGATGACGGCGAGGGCATCCTCAACTGAGGCATGGTTTTGGTCGTGGTAGCGCTCTTCGGTCATGATGGCCGTGTTGTAGTAGATGCCGTCGCTGATGAGCAGGATGGTTTGCGCAAGTTGCTCGTCGCCGACCGCTTCGTAGAGCACGTCGTGCCACTGCACTCTGAGGGTGTGGAGCGCGTCTCTCGCGGCGGGGGAGTCGGTTGCGAGTCGCATCGTTGCGATGATCGCGTTGTCAAACTTGCTGCCTTCGCTCACTGAGGTGCGGATGAAGTATTCAACCGGGCCGAGGGGGGACGTGCGGATCTTGATGAGATCCGCCGCCGCGAGCACATCAAGTTCTGCGATGAGCCCGGAGGCGAGGGCCTCCTTTGACGGGAAATGATAGAGGAGCCCGCCTTTTGAGACGCCGGCGAGGGCCGCAACAGCGTCGAGAGTCGCCGCTCGTTCGTTGCCCTCCATTAAAAGGGAGGTGTAGGCCTCGAGGATGCGCTCGCGTGCGGTTCCTGCTGATTCGGACATGGTCTTCATGCTAGCTGTCCTTTTCCTTAAATTCTTCTGACCCCACTAGGCTACTGTACCGGGTAGACGGTATAGTAATACGGTTCCCGTTTGCGGCCGCCGCCGCCAAACACCGATCTCCAGGAGTTTCATCGTGTCTCGCCCATCCCGTCTCAGCAACGTCGCGTCACCAGAGCGCGCGGGAGCCAAAGAATGGATTGCACTCGCGGCCCTCATGCTGCCCGTGCTGCTGGTGTCGGTTGATAACACGGTCCTCAGCTTTGCGCTGCCACAAATCGCGGAGGCCCTGCAGCCGTCGGCAACCGAGCAACTGTGGATTATTGACGCATACCCACTTGTCCTCGCCGGTCTTCTCGTCACTATGGGAAGCATGGGCGACCGCTTTGGCCGCCGCAAGCTCCTGCTCATCGGCGCGACCGGCTTTGCTGTCATCTCGGTGCTCGCAACATTCTCAGAGACCGCGTTTCAGCTCATCCTTGCCAGGGCCTTCCTCGGTTTCTTTGGCGCGATGCTCATGCCGTCGACGATGTCGCTCCTGCGCAGCACGTTCCGCGACCGCGAACAGCGCCGGCTCGCCATCGCCATTTGGGCGAGTGGATTTGCGGCGGGCTCTGCCATGGGCCCGCTCGTTGGTGGGCTCCTGCTGGCGAACTTCCCCTGGGGCTCAGTCTTCCTGATCGCCGTTCCGGTACTCGTACCCATGCTCATCCTCGTGCCGCTGCTTGTGCGCGAGTCGCGCGATCCAAACCCGGGCCCAATTGACCCCCTCAGCATCCTGCTGTCGATGGTCGCAATGTTTGGCGTTGTCTACGCGATCAAGCACTTTGCGAGCGAGGGCTTCGACGTGCTCGGTGTTGCATTCCTCGTTGCCGGCTTGGCCGTTGGGTACCTCTTTGTGCGTCGCCAACTGCGGCGGCCAATCCCGCTGCTCGAAGTTCGCCTCTTTAAGAACGGAATGTTCAGCGGCGCGATTCTCGTCAACCTGCTGAGCGTTATCGCGCTCGTTGGGTTCCTCTTCTTTGTGTCGCAGCACCTGCAAATCGTGCTTGGACTTGACCCGGTTGCCGCCGGCCTCGTGCTGCTGCCTGGCATGATCATCATGATCGTGTTTGGGTTGGCAATCGTGCCAATCGCGAGGCGCGTGCCGCCGACCATCCTCGTGCCGATCGGCCTGCTCGTTTCCGCGGCGGCCTACCTTCTTATAGCGGTTGCGCCGAGCGACCCAAGCGTCGGCCGGATGATGCTCGCCTTCGCGATGCTCGGTGCCGGAATCGGCGCGGCCGAAACAATCTCGAACGACCTCATCCTTGCCGAGGCTCCCGCCAATAAAGCGGGGGCGGCATCCGCGCTCTCCGAAACCGCCTACGAGGTTGGTGCCGTACTCGGGACGGCGCTGCTTGGCGGCATCCTCACGGCCAACTACCGTTCGGAGTTGAAGCTGCCTTCGGCCCTGAGCCCAGCCGACGGAGCCATCGCCAGCGAAACGCTTGCCGGAGCCCATAACGTTTCGGAGCGTGTCGGCGGCTCGCTCGGCGACGAGGTCATGGCCGCGGCAACGCACGCCTTCGAGAGCGGCGTTGGCCTGACCTCGATGCTCGGGGCAATCCTCATGGTCGCGGCGGCCGTTGTTGCGTGGCGCACGCTTCGCCCGCAGGCGGAACCCGTACTGACCAAGTAACGCCCGCTCGCGGGGTGCGTATTCGCTCGTGGGGTGCAGAATTTTGCACCCCACGAGCGAATACGCGCCCCACGAGGCTGCTGAATCGGGGAGTAGGCTAGAGAAGTTCGATTGAGTCCGCGATGAGTAGCAGGAGCAGAAGTGACCCGACAGATCAAACTGGCCGTTATCCCCGGTGATGGAATCGGCCCAGAAGTCATTACCGAGGCCAATAAGGTACTGGATGCCGTGCTCGTCGGCACCGACGTCGCGATCGAACGCACACACTTCTCGCTCGGAGCCGCCCGCTACCTCGAGACCGGCGACACCCTGACCGACGAAGACCTCGACGCTATCAAGCAGAATGACGTGATTTTGCTCGGAGCTGTTGGCGGCGCCCCTGGCGACCCCCGCCTCGCAAACGCCAACATCGAGCGTGGTCTGCTGCTCAAGCTGCGTTTTTCGCTTGACCACTACGCCAACGTGCGTCCGAGCATCCTGCTGCCGGGAGAATCCTCGCCGCTGAGCAACCCGGGCGACGTCGATTTTGTTGTCGTTCGAGAAGGAACAGAGGGACCCTACGTTGGCAACGGCGGCGCCATCCGCGCAGGCACGCCCCACGAGATTGCCAACGAGGTGTCGATCAACACCGCGCACGGCGTCGACCGCGTTGTACGCTACGCCTTCGAACTTGCGCAGTCGCGCCCGGCAAAGAAGCTCACGCTCGTGCATAAGACCAACGTGCTGGTCTTCGCGGGCGCCCTGTGGAAGCGTCACGTGGATGCCGTTGCAGCCCAGTACCCCGACGTCACCGTTGACTACCTACACGTCGACGCGGCAACTATATTTTTGGTGACCGATCCTGCTAGATTTGATGTCATCGTTACGGATAACCTCTTTGGCGATATTCTCACCGACCTCGCAGGCGCAATCAGCGGCGGCATCGGTCTCGCCGCCTCAGGCAACATCAACCCTGACGGTGACTTCCCAAGCATGTTCGAACCGGTTCACGGTTCCGCTCCGGACATTGCAGGCCAGCAGAAAGCCGATCCCTCGGCGGCAATCCTTTCGGTTGCCATGATGCTTGACCACCTGGGCCTCCCCGAGCAGGCCGCCCAAATTCGCGACGCCGTTGCCGCAGATGTAGCCGAGCGCAACGGCCAGGCCTCACGCACCAGCGAAATTGGCGACCGTATCGCGCAGCGCATCACCGCATCCGTGACCCAGCGCGCGTAGCACACACGTTATTCACCTCCTTGAACCTGTAGGAAGTAGTCATCATGACCGCAACAACCACCGCACCGCTTTCGTTCACCGTTTCGCACCCGGCGGCGCCAGTGCCCGACGCCCAGCGCGAGGCTATCCTCGCCGAGCCCGGCTTTGGCAAGCACTTCACCGATCACATGGTGAGCATCGACTGGACGCTTGAGGATGGCTGGACCAACGCGCAGGTCGTGCCCTACGGGCCGATTCAGATGGACCCGGCCGCGTCGGTGTTGCACTACGCCCAGGAGATCTTCGAGGGGCTCAAGGCCTACCGTCACGAGGACGGCTCGATCTGGACGTTCCGCCCTGAGGCGAACGGCAAGAGACTGCAGCTGTCAGCCAAGCGCCTCGCGCTACCAGAGCTCTCGGTTGAGGACTTTGTCCAGTCGCTTCGCGAGCTCATCGCGGTTGATGGTGACTGGGTGCCATCAGGCGAAGACATGAGCCTCTACATTCGCCCGTTCATGATCGCCAATGAGAGTTTCCTCGGCGTGCGCTCGGCCCAGAAGGCGAGCTACATGGTCATCGCGAGTCCTGCTGGCCCCTACTTCGCCGGTGGCGTGAAGCCGGTTTCGATCTGGCTATCGACCGAGTACTCTCGTGCCGGACGCGGCGGAACTGGCGAGGCCAAGTGCGGCGGAAACTACGCGTCATCGCTGCTTCCTCAGATGGAGGCCGCGGAGAACGGTTGCTCGCAGGTGCTCTTCCTTGACGCCGTTACTCAGGAGTACATTGACGAGCTTGGCGGCATGAACGTGTTCTTCGTGAAGAAGGACGGCAACCTGCTCACGCCGAACCTCAACGGCAACATCCTGCACGGTGTGACCCGCGCGAGCATCATCCAGCTGGCAAAAGACCGCGGGCTTGAGGTTGAAGAACGCCCCATCTCGATCAACGAGTGGAAAGAGGGGTTCACCAACGGCGATATCGTTGAGGCCTTTGCCTGCGGAACCGCGGCGGTTGTCACCCCGATCAACGAGCTTAAGGGAGCCGACTTCTCGGTCGGTGACCCCAACGCGCCAGCTGGCGAACTCACCCTGTCGCTGCGCGAAGAACTCACAGACATCCAATACGGTCGTCGCCAAGACCGCCACGGCTGGATGACGCGCCTCGACGCTTAACCGGCAGCGGCCCGACCCCTCAGCGGGTGGGGCCGCAGCTCATTTTTTCGATGTAACCACGGCAGAAAGTAAGTCATGCAGATTATCCGATTCAGTCACGACGAGGACATCGCCTATGGCATCGTTGACGACGGCGAAGTTGTTGTGCTCGCCAACGACCCGATGTTTGCCGGGTTCGACACAACGGGGGAGCGGATTCCGCTTGCCGACGTGACCCTGCTGGCCCCGGTCATCCCTCGCTCGAAGGTCGTCTGCGTTGGCAAAAATTACCAGGACCACGCGGCAGAAATGGGTGGTACCGCCCCAGAAGCACCGCTGCTGTTCCTCAAGCCAAACACCTCGGTCATTGGGCCTGGAGACACCATTGTGCGCCCTCCCCAGTCGGATCGTGTTGAGTTTGAGGGCGAGCTTGCCATCGTGATCGGCCGCATCGCCAAGAATGTGTCGGCCGAGAACGCGCTCGACTACGTCTTTGGCTACACCGTTGCCGTTGATGTCACGGCTCGCGACCTGCAATACGCAGACGGACAGTGGGCGCGCGGCAAGGGCTTTGACACGTTCTGCCCACTCGGACCGGTCATCGAGACCGAGTTTGATGTTGATTCTGCCCAGCTCACGACCCGCGTCAACGGCGAGGTCAAGCAGGATGCGCCAACGTCACTCATGATTCACAAGATCGCCGACATCATCGCTTATTCATCAAGCGTCTGGACCATGTTGCCCGGCGACGTGATCCTCACGGGAACCCCTGCTGGCGTTGGGCCGATTGTGGCTGGCGACAGCCTTGAGGTTGAAATCTCTGGTATCGGCACGCTGCAGAACCCGGTTCGCTAGACGGTCGTCGTGACTGGTGGTGCGCGGAGTGGACGAGGGCGTTCGAGGTGAGGTTCAGATGACCGAATTGACGAGGGCAGCAACCCGTTCCGCCCGCCCTGGTGAACCAAAATACCAGTGGCTGAAATCGGTGCTCATCGAGCATATTGACAGCAGCCTGACGGTTGGCGACCCCATCCCCTCTGAGCGCGACCTGGCCGCAGAGTTCGGGATGTCGCGGATGACGGCCCGCCGGGTGCTTTCCGACCTCGTCGAGGAGGGCCGCATCGAGCGCAAGGTTGGCTTGGGCACGTTTGTGTCGTCGCCGAGCATCCGGTTGCCCATCACCCTGACCTCGTTTACGCACGATATGACGGTCAGGGGCATGCAGGCGGGGTCGCGCATCCTCGAGTTTGTGCGTGAGACGCCGCAGCCAATTATTAAGCAGCAGCTAGACCTTGCACCCGGGGCCGAGATCTTCCGAATCGTCCGGCTGCGCCTTGCCGACGGTGAGCCGATGGCCCTTGAGCGCGTGCATTTGGATGCCTCCGTTGCGCCGAAACTGACGGCAGCCGACCTTGAGGATGCGTCGCTGTACGACTTCCTCTGGCGAAGCGAGAGCATCGTGTTTGCGTCGGGAACCCAGACGATTCAGGCCAAAAACCTCGACGCGGAGAGCGCGAAACTCTTGGGGGCTGAGCAGGGCGATGCCGTACTCCACCTCACGAGAACGAGCACGTGGCACGGTCGCAAGGTGGAGTACACGGTGTCCGCCTATCGGGCGGACCGCTACGAGCTCTCTACTGAGATTTCGTCGCCGCAGTAACTGCTGCTCGCCTGGCAGGGTCTGCCGCGAGCATCTCCGGGATTCGCTCGGCGTAGTGCGCCATGAGGTCGTCATTGCTCGAGCCTGCGGTTGCGATGTTTGCGCTCCGCCACACCGGTAGGCTCGGGTCTGCTTCGTAGAGCGCAACGAGTACGCAGTCCCAGAGCACGGTATTTGTGATCGATGAGACGGGCGCCGTCACCGAAGTGCCACCAACCGGCCAGCTCGCGTCGCCAGAGGGTACGAGCGTGTCGAGCACAACATCCGCGATCTCGAAGAGCCGCTGGCCGGCGCGCTGCGGCGCCAGCTGGGAAGCGCCTACTGACGTGACCGCGATCACGGTCGCCCCACGCTCACGGGCACCGAGCGCAATCTCGAGCGGGTACGGGTTGATGCCAGAGGTTGAAAACAAGACAACCGTGTCCCTTGCCTCGACGGTGGATGCGTCGATCACCGAACGGCCGAGCCCAGGCGTGCGCTCTGCCTGCGTTGACAGCGCCGCCCCGTTGAACGGCAGGACGTCGGCGTGCCAGAGCGGACGGACGGGCGCGAGGCCACCCGCGCGGAAGAAGGTTTCCATAACGGCGGCGAGCGAATGACCTGCCCCGGCGGTGTACACGACCCCGCCGTTGTCGAGGGTGTGCCGGATGCGGTCGGCCGCCTTGGTGACGGTCTCTCGGTTCCCCTCGATCACCCGGTTGACCAGCGCGGAAATCTCATTCCCAAACTCGGTGAGGGCCTCCTGTGCGTTGCTGTCGGAGGGCACAGCGACGTTACTCACGGTTCAGAACCCCCTCAAGCAGTGCGTCGAGGGCGGAGGGCTCCGCGGTCCTCAGCTCGTTCGCGAGACCCTTCTGCAGCGCAATCGCGAGGTTCTGGATGACCTCAAGATGCCCGCCGCCTTCGAGCGCGCAGAACGACAGCACGAGGTCAACAGGATCGTTGCTTTGGTGCCCAAACTCAACCGGCTGCTCCAGCCGGAGGAGCGAAAGGCCCCTGCCGAGGGCTCCTGCCTCTGGCCTTGCGTGTGCAAGCGCGAGACCCTTCGTGAGCACAATGTACGGACCGTTGGCATGCACCGAGTCGACGCAGGCCTGCGGGTAGTCGGCGTTGGCAGCTCCGATATTCACGAGGAGCGCCGCGCTCTGGAGCGTTGCGTCCTCCCATCCGGATGCCGTCCCAACGGCGGAGGCTACGAGAGCGTTCCCCGCCATTAGAGCCATCCCTGCTCGGTGAGGGCAGGCACAAGCTTGGCTTCGAGGGCTGCGTCGTCGATGAAGTCATCAACGGTTACCACGACGGGGGCCATTCCTACCAGCTCACTCATGTGCATTCCCTGGCCAACCAGGACGTCAACGCTCATGCCGCGCGCGCTCGACAGGTCGGTGTTGGTGACGCGCGCTCGGATGCCGAGCCTGTCGAACACGGTATCGGCGGTCATCTTCAGAATCAGGCTTGTCCCCATACCAAGGCCGCAAACGGCAAGTACTTCGAGGGGTTCTGGTCGGGTGGTCATGATGCTCCTTAGTTGGTTGCTGCGTCGGGCTGAGCGTCAGCCGCAGCGTCGGTTTGGCGTGTTGAGGTTGTTTCGTTTGCGGCGTTTGCCTCGTTCCGCTGCGCGGTACGTTGGCGCTTGCCGAGGATAACGAGGATGACGCAGGTGATAGCGACAACGCCGCCGGCGATGATCCAGATGCCAAACTCTCCGAGGGGAGCGAGGACCGAACCGAGGCCGAGGAGCGTCCAACCGACCCCGTACCAGTCGGCGTCCGCGAGGGCGGCCAGCTCAGGAGCGGTTGCGCTGTAGAGTCCCCAGCTGATCCACTGGCCGAGGCTCAGGACGATGCCGTTGACGACGCCACCGAAGACCGCGCCGCGCCATCCTGCAACGGCGTTGCCAAAGACGCCACCGGCGCCACCACCAAAGAACAGCATGATCATTGGCGGGACAAGCACAAACCAACCAGCCGAGGCGAAGACCATCATGAAGATGAGGAAGACGACCGTTGAGCTCAGGAATCCGATCATCACGGCCGTAGGTGCCTTCGGGAAGGTGACGGGGATGTCAAGTGCTGGCTTGGTGCCCGGGAGTAGCTTGTCAGCGATGCCCTTGAACGCCGGGATGATCTCGGCGAGGAAGGTGCGAACGCCAAAAAGCAGAATCGCGATACCCGCGGCAAAGCGAAGCGCCTGCAGCAGGCCCCAAGCCCAGGGGAGCAGGCTCGAGTCGCCCATTTGTTCGCTGACTACGTTTGCGTCGGCAAAGGCGATAGCGATGAGCATGATGACGCTGATGACCAGCGCGGTCGAGACGTTGATGTCTTTGAAGAACGAAATTTGCCGTGGCAGTTTGAGCTTCTCCGAGTCGTGCTTTTCCGGGTTCCCAAGCTTAAGCGCCTTCGCGCCGTATCCGGAGAGCAGCCCGATGGTTGAGTCGGTGTGGGCGAGACCAAACTGGTCGTGGCCCATCAGCTTTTTCATGAGCGGGGCAATCCAGAGCGGCTGCAGCGTCCAGTAGCAGGCAATGATGAGCGCAGAGGCGACAACAAGAATCCATGGTTCAACATCGCCAAAGGCCTCGATGAGGGATGCCGCGATCACGATGCTCATCCAGAGCATGAGGTGCCCGGTGAGGTACACGTAGCGTGCGGCGGGGAAGATGCGCACAACAATCAGGTGGATGAGGAATCCGACCGCGATGATGAGCGGAACAACCGACCCTGGGCCTGCGAGGAACTCGTTGAGCGTGCTTTCTGATTTGGGCGGTTCAAGCCCAAACGCGCTGGATACGACCGCTTGGAAGGCGACGAGTCCGCCAACGAAGATGTCGATACCGATCGTGAGGATGACCACACCAACGATTGCTCGAATGGTGCCGCCGACCACGTCCTCGATCGGTTTGCGCTGCAAAATAAGGCCGAGGCATGCAATAAGGCCAATCAGGATCGGGACCTGACTGAAAATATTGTTGGCGACGCCTTCCAAGATTGATAACAAGATGTCCACTGTGACCTCCAACTCATCAATGGTATATACCACTATTAAGTGAAAACAATAACACACAGTCCAGCGTTTGAGAATGGGGCGAGAACAGGATGTGTTGGCAGGCTCGGTTGCCGGTCAATTGTGAGTGTTCTTTGTTGTCAGCGCGCGCAGCAGGCGACTGGATTTCCGCAGGCCTGGTTAATCTTCCCAGCGGTACTCAAGCTCTGGACGGCCTGGCGTTCCATAACGCGGCTCACGGGAGACCTGTCTCGTGCTCGTCAGATACTCAAGATAACGGCGGGCCGTGATCCGTGAAACGGCGACCGCCTCGGTCAGCTCGCCAGCAGAAACCGCCGCATCGGTCGAACGAAGATAGCCAACAATCGAGCTCAGGGTCTCTGGCGAGAGACCCTTTGGCAACGGATTATTTCCGCTCGTCCGCAGCGCAGAAAGGGCGGCGTCGATATCGCCCTGCACAATCTCCTGCTGGGTGCCAACTGCCGAAAGCTCTCCGGTCAGCTCCGCGGCAAACTGCCGATAGCGAGCGAGCTTTTCGGCAAACGCTGCAAACGAAAAGGGTTTGAGAATATACTGCATCACCCCAAACGAGATCGAGGCTCGCACCGTTTCAAGCTCACGAACGGCGGTCACCGCGATGATATCGACCCGCAGCGATGCGGCCCGAATGCGCCTGGCCACCTCGATTCCGCTCATATCGGGAAGATTCATATCGAGCAGCACAACGTCCACCCCGAGGGATGCAGCCGGCGACAGCATCCCAAGCGCCTCTAACCCCGAGTGTGCAACGCCAACAACCGTAAAGCCAGGAACCCGTGTGACATATGCGGCGTGTGCCTCGGCCGTTGTTGGTTCATCCTCAACAATCAGGACTCGGAGCAGCTGCGTCATTGCGGTGCCTTTCGGTCGGGGGTCGGCGTGACCGGGGCAGTGTTGCCGTTGAGGTTGGCATCAGAGGTGATAGGCAACACAACGGTGAACCGTGCACCCTCCGAAGCCGTGGCTCGATCCTGAACGCTCAACGTACCGCGAGAACGCCGCACTGCCTGCGTGACGAGTGCGAGGCCAACGCCCCTGCCAAAGCCGTTGCCGGGTTTACTCGTGTACCCGCGGCGAAGGATGTCGTCTGGCGAGACCCCCCTCAGGCCAGGGCCGCCGTCGATGACCGTCAGAACCAGCTCTGTTGCTGACGCGATGAGTTCGATCTCAACCCAGCGGTCATCGGGGGAAGCCTGCTCGGCCACAGCATCCAGCGCGTTATCGATGAGATTGCCGAGGATTGTGACCGCATCGTGCACATCGATGAGGCCAGAAGGAATGCGACCCTCCGTGACGATGCTGAGCTCGATGCCACGCTCATCCGCCTGGGCCGTTTTGCCAACAAGAAGCGCAGAGAGCACCGGCTCGTCCACCGATTCCATGACCCTATCGGTGAGGCGCTGACCCTGTGCCAGGTCGTCGGTTGCGAAGCGAACGGCCTCGTCTCCCTTGCCAAGCTCAACGAGGGTCACCATCGTGTGCAAGCGGTTTGCGTGCTCGTGGGTCTGCGAGCGAAGGGCATCCGCCATGGTGTGCACCGTGTCGAGCTCCGAACTGAGTTTTCGGAGGTCGGTGCGGTCGCGGAGGATGACAAGGGTGCCGAGCGAGGAGCCGGCCTTCCCGCCGGTTCTTGCAGCGCGTTGGCTCACGAGAAGTACCCGGTCGCCAACCAGCACCACCTCGTTCTCGACGGTTTTTCCGCTCGCGAGGAGGCTCACGAGTTCGGAGGGAAGCTGGCCAGTTGCCGCGCTATGTTCGGCGCTGACGCCCTCACGGAGTGTCAGGCCGAGCAGCTCGGCCGCGCGATCGTTGTGCAGCACCAACTCGCCACCGGGGCTGAGCAAGAGCATCCCGTCGTCAATCGAGTGCAGCACCGCGTCGTAGAACGCGTACATCTGTCCGATCTCCTCTGGGCCACGCCCAAACGTCACCCGCTGCAGGTAGCGCCGCAGCCCGACAGCGACGATGGCCCCGCCGGCGAGCAGGGTTGCGGCAATCGCGATGATGAGGGGGAGGCGCTCGAGCAGTTGCGAATTGTTGTTTTCGACCGTAACGCCAGTGGAGACAACGGCGACGATGCGCCCGTCATTCGAGTAAATCGGGGCGATGCCGCGAATAGTTGGCCCAAGCGGTCCGTCCTGCATCTGATTGACGGTTCGGCCGGCGAGGGCGTCGTCAATAGACCCGGCAAATGTTCCGCCAATCTCGGACGGGTACCGGTGAGTAAAACGGGTGCGGTCCGTTTGCATGATGGTGACAAAATCGGCGTGCGCAGAATCCATGACGTCAACGGCATACGGCTGCAAGAGCGCAGTAGGGTTTGGCGACTGGACGGCATCGATGACAAACGGGTTGACCGCGAGCGAGGCCGCGAGCGAACGCATCCGTTCCATAGCGTTCTGTTCGGCCTGGCGGCCAGCATCCACATAGAGCGCGAGCGTGAGTGCACCAACCATCACGGCAACGAGGCAGAGCTGTCCCACGAAAAAACGCGTCGCTATACTCCATTGCCGCATTGACATATTCTTCCACCGACTCGTTGGCGCATGGGGGATAACGCCATGAACAGTATGAACGCAAAGACCACACTCGCGCGAACTTACCGCAGACTGTCACAAGTCGTTCAGCCATTCACACAAAGGAGTCGTCATGGCGAAATCCCCCGTCGTCCAGCCAGCGGGCGCTGTCAAGAAGCGCAAAGGCATCGACAAATCCCACTATCTCTACATCGCGGTTATCGTTGCGGTTGTTGGGGGAGCCGTGCTTGGCCTCACCCTTCCTGAGTTCGCTAAAGAGCTCAAGCCGCTTGGTGATGCCTTTGTTGCGCTCATCAAGATGATGATCGCCCCCGTGATTTTCTGCACGATTGCCCTCGGTGTTGGTTCGGTCGCCAAAGCGGCAACCATTGGGAAAGTAGGCGGGCTTGCGCTCGGATATTTCATCATCATGTCGACGTTTGCACTTGCCATCGGGCTGTTCGTTGGCAACCTCATCCACCCTGGCGAGGGCCTCAACCTCAGCAACATGCACTACGACGCTCCCGCGGCGGCTGCGGACAGCGGAACGACGTCGTTCATCATGGGCATCATCCCAACGTCGTTGCTCTCGTCGCTCACCGCCGGCAACATCCTGCAGACCCTGTTTGTTGCGTTGCTTGTCGGATTTGCTCTGCAGAAGATGGGCGCGGCGGGAAAGCCCATCCTGACCGCCATTGGCCAGATTCAGACGCTTGTCTTCCGGTTGCTCACCATGATTATGTGGTGCGCTCCCGTCGGAGCCTTTGGCGCGATCGCGGCCGTTGTTGGTTCGACCGGCTTCCAAGCCATCGTGAGTATGGCAACCCTGATGGTTGCGTTCTACATCACCTGCATCCTCTTTATCGTGGTTGTGCTCGGCTCCCTACTGTGGATGGTCGCACGAGTGAGCATCTTCAAACTCATGAAATACCTTGGCCGCGAATACCTGCTCATCTTCTCGACATCGTCGTCCGAGCCTGCCCTTCCCCGCCTGATCGCAAAAATGGAGCACCTCGGCGTCTCAAAACCCGTTGTTGGCGTTACCGTTCCAACCGGCTACTCGTTCAACCTCGACGGAACCGCGATCTACCTCACGATGGCCGCGCTGTTTGTTGCAACAGCAATGGGCAAGCCGCTCGAATTTGGTGAGCAGATCTCGCTGCTGGTCTTTATGATCATCGCATCGAAGGGCGCTGCAGGTGTGACGGGCGCCGGGATCGCAACCCTGGCCGGTGGCCTCCAATCGCACCGCCCAGACCTCGTCGACGGCGTTGGCCTTATCGTTGGCATTGATCGCTTTATGTCGGAAGCCCGCGCGCTGACAAACTTCACGGGTAACGCGGTCGCGACCGTGCTGGTTGGCACCTGGACAAAAGAGATCAATAAGCAGCAGGTGTCTGACGTGCTTGCCGGTCGTGCGCCCTTTGATGAGGCCATGATGGCAGCGGTCAACCATGGCGCCCCCGAACCGGATGATGCCCTCGCCCCCGCGGGTGCTCCCGAGTCAGACACTGCCGGTGCGCCCGAGTCAGACACTGCCGAGCGGCTCTCGGCCGACCTCGCCGACTTCGGCCTGATCGACGCGCAGGTCGCAGCGGAATTTGCGGAGGCAGAACGTGCGGCACTGGCGCCCGCTCCTGCGCCCGCATCCGCGCCCGCATCCGCGCCCGCCCAAGAGGACGGCCCCGGTCGCCCCTGACCACCAGCCCCAACCAGTCCCAACCCGCCCTGACCGCACCCCGACCCAACAATCTGACGCAAGGGTTCCTTCCCCGCCATGGGAAGGAACTCTAGCGTCACTTCTGCGGGCAGCAGATACGTCCGCGTGAGGTCTAGAGCGCCTCGAGCTCGCCGCCCGACATGAGCGTCGTGAGTTCAGGAAGCGTCACGTTCTCCCTCGTGAAGAGCCCGAGGCTTTCGCCCCTACTCAACACCAAGAAGCGCGTGCCGACTGGATACGCGTGCTGCGGATTATGCGTGATGAAGATGACGGCAAGACCGCGGTCGCGAGCCGCCGCAATGCGCTGAAGCACGCGCGCAGCCTGGGTCACTCCGAGCGCAGCCGTTGGCTCGTCGAGGATGAGCACGCGCGCGCCAACATACACGGCTCGCGCGATCGCCACCGACTGCCGCTCGCCGCCGGACAGCGTGCCAACCGGCTGATCGAGGTCGCGGAGGTGGATGCCCATGCTCGCGAGCTGTTCGTTGGCGATGCGTTTCATGCCGGTCACATCGAGCCGCCGCAGCGGCCCCCTGCCGACGGTGCGTTCAGAGCCGAGGAAGAAGTTTCTCCAGACCGGCATCATCGGCACCATTGCGAGGTCTTGGTAGACGGTCGCGATTCCGGCGGCGATGGCATCCCTCGGGCCGGTGAAGGTGACGGGTTCACCGTCGAGCAACAGGCTCCCAGACGTGTGTGGATGCTCACCCGCAACGATCTTGATCAGCGATGATTTTCCGGCCCCGTTGTCGCCGAGGACACAGAGAACCTCACCAGCATCCACGGTCGCCGAAATCCCGCGGAGCGCCTCGATATGCCCATACCGTTTTCCGATCTCGCTGACTTCGAGGAGCGGGGGCATGTGATCGGGGGCGCTGCCCGGCATCGTGCCATCGTGCGCAGCTGGCCTCGGTGATGTTTCGCTCATGACCGAACCCCCACTCGCTTGCTGACCAGCAGGTTCACGAGTACCGCTGCAAGCAGCATCACCCCGAGGAACGCCTTGAGCCAGTTGTTGTCCCACTGGGCAAAGACGATGCCCTGGAGCGTCATGCCGTAGATGAGCGCACCGAGCGCAGCGCCGATGGCGGAGCCGTACCCGCCCGTGAGCAGGCAGCCGCCAACAACTGCGCAGATGATATAGATAAACTCCTGGCCGATTCCGCTCGTAGCCTGCACGGTTGACACGTCAAAGAGCTGAAGCATCCCTACGAGCCAACCGGCCCCAGCTGTTGTCATGAAGAGGCCAAGCTTGGTTCGAAACACGGGGACGCCCATTTGGCGAGCGCTGCGATCTGCCCCGCCAACGGCGAAGATCCAGTTTCCTTGCCGTGCTCGCAGCAGCACCCACGTGGCCACCGCCGTGACCGCCAGCCACCAGAAAATCGAAACTTTGAGGTCAACCCCAAGTAGCGAGATCTTGGAACCGAACAGCATTTTGCCCTGGTCGAAGCCGGAAACCGCGGACATTCCCTGGATAGCCACGCTTCCCGTCACGAGCTTGGTGACCGCGAGGTTAATGCCCTGCAGGATGAAAAAGGTTGCGAGTGTGATGATGAAGCTCGGCAGTCCAGTGCGCACAACGAGCACCGCGTTGAGGGCGCCGATGCCGAGGGCAAGGATCAGGGCGAGCAGCATCGCAAGCCAGATATTCACATCCCACTGCGTTGTGAGTACACCTACGGTCAGGGCCGTAGTTCCCGTCATCGCTCCAGCGGAGAGGTCAAACTCGCCACCGATCATGAGCATGGCAACCGCGACGGCCATGATGCCAAAGAGCGATGCCGAGTACAGCCATGTCGCAACCCCGGCTGGGGTGAGGAAGGCATCGGTAATGATCGAGAAGAAGAGGAAGATCGCGACGGCGGCAACAAGCGCGCCAACTTCTGGTCGGCGAATAAGCCGAGCGCCGAGCGGCCTCGACGCGAGGGGAGTCTCCCTCACGGCGGCTGCGCTACTCAACGCGTGCCGTTCTTGGCAAACTCGGCGACTTTGGCCGCGTTCTCCGCCGTGACAAAGCCTGGCCCGGAATAGACGGGCTGGCCGCCGCCAACCGTGTCGCCGTTGCGGCTCTGCAGCGCGAGAAAGACCACGGGAAGGTACCCCTGAGAATACGGCTGCTGGTCAACGGCAAACAGTACCTTGCCATCGAGAATGAGCTGCGTGACGTCCGCCGAAACATCGAAGGTTGCAACCTGCGCCGAACTGGCCGCCTCCTCGACGGCCTGCGTCGCAGCCGGGGCGAGCGCCGCGTTCAGCGTCAGTACGGCATCGATGCTCGAGTCGCTCAACAGCTGGCTCTTGATCGTATTTTGCGCGTCGGCGACATTCGCAATATCAACCTGCACATTGCTCAGGCTGCCATCGAATGTGTCAGCTGTGCCTTTGCATCGCTCCTCAAGGCCACTATTGCCTGCCTCGTGGATGACGCAGACGGCGTTCTTCACGCCGGCCTCGTTGAGCTTCTCGCCGGTGCGCTGCCCCGCAATGAACTCGCTCTGGCCGACGTGGGTCAGCGCTCCGTACGCCGCCGACTCGTCGAGGCCCGAGTTGATCGTCACGACGGGGATGCCTGCGGCGACGGCATCCTCAACCGCATCCTTCACGCCCTCCGGGTTTGCCATTGAGACAATGATGCCGTCAACCTTGGCCGCAACCGCCGTTGTAATCAGCGAGCTTTGCTTCACGGGATCGCCGTCGCCCTGATACGTGACCGTGACGTCGAGGTCTGAGCCCGCCTGCTCCGCGCCGCTCTTGACCACGTCCCAAAACGTGTCGCCAGGAGTGCCGTGCGTGACAACGGCGAAGGTCAGGTCGTCGGATGCCGAGGAGCCCGCCGCGTCGGAAGATCCCGAACCGGTTGCGCAGCCAGAAAGAAGGAGCGGGATGGCCACAATACTTGCGAGCAGCGAACGGCGTTTCATCTGGATATCCTCCTGGGGCCTTGTGCGGCCATGGCCCCAAGGCGCAACTCCGCGCACGGGGGACGATTGATGGTGAATGCGGCGGGCACAAGCCAACGCGCGCATCCCTTAAGGATAGTCGTCGGCACACGCCCACTCGGCCACGGGGATACGACTACTCAATTCCTGTCTCGCGGATGCGACACCCGCACCGACCGCTTAGACTTGACAGGGACCCGCACTCAGACGGTGTAGGAGGTACAGCTTGCCCAATCCTTGGCTCGCGTTACGACGGGGAGAATCTGCGCGCGAACGGCGCCGCTTGCTCGTCCGCGCGCACGAAAATGCCGTGACCGGCGAGACGCTTCCCGATGGCATTCGCGACGTTGTCAGGGAATCGTGGCAGCGTTCGCTTGGCACAGCGCTTGACCCCGAGCTTGTTCCTTCTACCAATATCTGGGAGCGCGATCAGCTCGAAGACTACCGCCGCACGCATCCGCTGCAGAGCATCATGCCGGTAATTCAGCGGCTCCTGATTGAGGATGCCGAAGAGGCAGGCCTCATCGTTGCCGTCGGCGACTCGGCTGGCCGCCTGCTCTGGATCGACGGCGACGACGAACTGCGCAGCCAAGCAGAAGGCATGAACTTCGTGGCTGGAGCCGACTGGTCTGAGGCGGTGGTTGGGATGAGCGCGCCAGGAACCGCGATCGAACTCAACCACGGCATCCAGGTGCTTGGTGCCGAACACTTCAATCGTTGGGCGCACCAGTGGAGCTGCACCGCCGTTCCCGTGCACGATCCTGTCACCAAAGCGCTGCTTGGGGTCATCGACATCACGGGCGGCGACGAGGTTGTTGCGCCGCATACCCTCCAGTTGGTTGAGGCGACGGTTGCGGCGGTTGAGGCCGAGCTGCGCATCCAGACCCTCCGAAACGACATGGTGCGAGCGCAGGCCCGCCGCGGCCAGGGCGGTTCAAGCGACCGCAGACCCGTCAAGGGCACCGGTATCACGCGGCTCAACGTGCTCGGGCGTGAACGCGGCGAGCTCTACGTTGGCACCGAGTTCATCGAGCTCAGCCGTAGGCACGCCGAGATTCTCACGTTGCTTGCCTGGAACGAAAGCGGGCTCTCCGCCGAGCGGCTCTCGCAGCTCCTCTACGGACGCGACGACGGCGCCCTCACCCTCCGCGCCGAGATGGTGCGGCTGCGCGCGGTGCTCAAAGGCATCGATCCAACCCTCGCCCCGCTTTCCCGGCCGTATCGGCTTCCGCGCACCATCACCCTTGATGTTCGTGACGTGCTCTCTGCCCTCGGTCGTGGCGCGCACCGGCTTGCGCTCGCCGCGTATCCAGGAGTGCTGCTGCCAGAATCCGAGGCCCCTGGCATCGCCGATATCCGGGCTGAGGTTTCTCAGACGCTCCGCGAGGCACTCCTGACCGACGCCTCTATTGACGTGCTGATGGCATACGTGCAAACTCCGGTTGGCGCGGATGACCGTCAGGCCTGGGAGACCTGCCTTCGCTTGCTGCCAGCGCGCTCGCCGAAGCGCGCCCACGTGCTCTCACGCCTCGAGATGATGGACGCGAGCGCCTAGCGCCCGCGCCCTGATCTTGCTCTGAGGTTTCCCGTACCTCGCCCCTGACGGTCCCCGTACCTCGCCCCACGCTCGCCCTACAGGTCGAAGCCGGCGCAGATTGGTCGCAAATCCACTCATAGCGAGCGTTTTGGGTGTATCTGCGACTAATCTGTGACTACTCTGGGTCGTGCTGGTTCGAGGAATCGGAGGCCGGGGCTGAGGTCGCGGTCGCCGTGGCCGCAGCCGCCGTAACCCTTGCGGTGGCAGTTGCCATATGCAGCGCCATTGCGGAGGCCGCGGCATCCGCGTCGCCCGATGCGATCGCCGAGAGGACGGCCTCGTGCTCTGCGGTCGCGATCTCGGCGGCGTCAGTATCATGGACAGCCCGGTCGTTGTAAACGCGCAGGAGCGACCGTGCGACCTGGAGCAGGTCAACGAGCATCCCGTTGCCGGCCGCCTGTGAGAGTGCGTTATGGAAATCGAGGTCTGCTTTTGCGAATGCGGTCAGGTCGTGAGTCGACGCCCGCATCCGGCTGAGCGTCTTTTCGATCTTGTGTATTTCGGCGTCGCCCGCGCGGGAAGCGGCCAGCCTGGCTACATAGATTTCGAGCCCTGAACGCAGTTCAAGCAGCTCTGCCGTGTTGTGCTCGCCGATGAGCATGCCCCAGCTGAGGGTCTGGGGGAGGAGGTCGCTTGCGGTGCCGCGCAGATAGGTGCCTGACCCTGGGCGCACGTCAACGATCCCGAGGATTTCGAGGGCTGCGAGTGCCTCACGCACGGCGGAACGGCCAACGCCAAGCGTGGTAGCAAGTTGGCGCTCAGGAGGAAGCCTCCGGCCGGCAGCTATCGAGCCGCCGGTGAAGAGATCCAGCAGGCGGCGGGCGACTTCCGAGACGGGCGAACCGGAGGGGAGCGCCCCAAGCGCTGCGGTGATTTCGTCCGAACGGTCATCGGCAAAGGCTGGCATGTCATCAGCATAGCGCCGAGGGGAGCGTCGGGGATGCGTTGCCAACGGCATCCAATATCGATTGCTAACCGGTCAACCGGTTGCTAGGCTGATGCGTGATAGAGCGACTATCGACAACGTGACAACGAAGGCAATACAGGAGAACACTATGATCGGGCTCAGCACCTACGCCTTCTTCTGGCAGCTCTCCGAACGAGCGCCAGTCAGGCTGACTCTCACCGGTGCCCTCGAAGCGACGCGCGAACTCGGGATCTCGCTCATTCAGATCTGCGACTATCCGGCGCTCGACACGATGACCGACGCCGAGCTCAGCGATCTTGCCGAGGCGGCCAATGACCTTGGGATATCCATCGAGCTCGGCACGCGAGGCATAGAGCCCCGGCGGCTTGATCGATTCCTTCACCTCGCACAAGCCCTCGACGCCAAGCTCGTGCGCAGCATGCTGCCTGGCCTCGACACTCCAGAAGAAATCGCCACAGCCGCTGCCAGCCTGAGCGGCTCAGTCGCTGCCTACGAACGCGCCAGTGTGACACTTGCGCTCGAAACCTACGAACAGGTCTCGACAGTAGACCTCGTGCAACTCGTGAACGAAGTGGGGAGCGACCAGCTTGGCATCTGCCTCGACCCCGCAAACGTTGTCGCTCGCCTTGAACTGCCTCGCGACTGCGTCGAGAGGAGCGCGGCGCTCGTCAAAAACGTCCATTCGAAAGACTTCCGATTTGCCAGGCAAGACGGCTGGGTCGGGTTCACCTACAGTGGCGCCCCACTCGGCACAGGACTCCACGACTACCAACACCTACTCGCAACCGTTCAGCCTCGGGAACGGGGCATCAACGAGATTGTCGAGCACTGGCTGCCGTGGCAGCAAAGCCCAGAACTGACCATCCAGACGGAACGGGAATGGACCCGTGACGCAATCGCCTACCTGAGGAGCACAGAATGAAGCCAACAACAGAAACCCTTCGCATCGCCGTCATCGGAGCCGGCGGCAAGATGGGCACGCGCGTCTCAAATAATCTTGCCAAGACTGACTACGCCGTCGCCTATGTCGAGAACTCGCCGGCTGGCCGGCAACGGGTGCGCGACGCCGGGAGGAGCCTCAGCGAAACATCCGAGGCCGTAGCTGACGCAGACATCGTTGTGCTTGCCGTTCCCGACCTCGCGCTTGCCGCGGTCAGCGCGCAGATCGTGCCGCAGCTCCCATCCGGCAGCATCGTGCTGACGCTGGACCCGGCTGCGGCCTACGCGGGGCTCTTGGCTGTTCGGGACGACGTCATCCAGGCCGTCGCTCACCCGTGCCACCCCTCGGTGTTTCTTGAGCGCACAACCAAAGAGGAATGGGCAGACACCTTTGGCGGGATCGCTGCTCCCCAGGACGCCATCGCCGCAATCGAGTCCGACGATGCAGACAAGAAACGCATCGTCGAAGAAACCGTGCGAGCGATCTATGCGCCCGTCATTGATGTGCACTGGGTCACCATCAAGCAGCTCGCGCAACTTGAGCCGACGCTCGTTGAAACGGTTGCCTGCATGATCGGCGCGCTGCTCAACGAAGCGCTCGACGAGGCCATCAACACCATGGGGATTCCAGAAGCAGCTGCGCGCAGCATCCTGTACGGGCACACGCAGGTCGCGCTCGCCAACGGGCTGCGCGGCGATAATCCCTTCAGTGACGCCTGCCTCATCGCAATGGATTACGGTCGCGAACGCATCATCAAGGATGATTGGAAAAAGATCTTCCGCGACGACGAGCTCGACGCGAACCTGGCCCGTATGCTTCACCTTGACCACATCGAGCGCTGAGAGGCGACCATGACACGCTTGCACACGAAGACGACCCTCATCACCGGGGCAGGCACCGGGATTGGCCTCGCGGTCGCTCAGCGTTTTGCGAACGAGGGTGCCAGGGTGATCCTCGCCGATCGCAACGAGGCCGCTGCGTTGGCCGCGGCCTCCGCAATCGGATCGCTCGCCCGTGCCGTCGTGATGGATATCTCTGACGAGTCGTCGGTCGCGGATGCCTTCGCGTCGCTTGGGGCCGACGGGTGGGCACCGGATGTTGTTGTCGCGAACGCCGGGGTTCAGCTCTTTGGCGAAGATGCCCCCGCGGCCGAACTCGACCTCGACGTCTGGAAACGCACGCTCGACATCAATCTCACCGGCACCTTCCTCACCGTCAAGCACGCCGTCCGGTCGATGCTTGCCAACGGCCCTGGCTCGATTATCCTGACGGGAAGCCCAACCGGAATCAACGGCGAGGGGCGCGATTTCACCGCGTACAGCGCGACGAAGGCCGGCATCCACGGGCTCACGCGAACGGTGGCAGCCGCCTACGCCGCCGACGGCATTCGCGTGAACACGGTTGTACCCGCCTACACCGAGACGAGCCTCGTCACCTCAATTACGAGCGACCCAGAGGCGCGGTCGGCAATCATCGGGCGAATCCCGCTTGGCAGGGCCGGCTCGCCCGCCGACATCGAGGGCATCATGGTGTACCTCGCCTCGGACGATGGCGCGTTTGCCACCGGCGGCCTGTTTGCCGTTGACGGGGGCATGACCACGCTGTGAACGACTCCTGGGATGCGCTGAGAGGGCCGGCTCGCCTGTGGGAGGCAGCCGGCTGGTCCATCGAGGTCAGGGGCGACGAGCTGGCCGCAATCAGCTGGGAGGGCCGGCCCGTTCTCCGCAGCATCAGGGCTGTCGTGCGCGACGAAGATTGGAACACCGCCGAGACCGTCGTTGAGCGAGTTGTTGAGCGAATTGTTGAGCGAATTGTTGAGACCGAAGCCGAAGTGGCAACGTTGACGCTGCACATTCGTGCCGAAGGGTTCGGGGCGCAGCTGCACGGGTTGCTTGAGGTGCGAGCCGAGCCCGGCGCGCTGACGGTCAGGCTGCGGCTTGAGACCCCGACGCCGTATCGCACCAACCGCACAGGGCTCGTCGCGTTGCACTCGCCAGCGCTGGCAGGAACTCCCATGACCGTTGAGCACCAGAACGGCACGGCCGAGCAGCGCGTCTTTCCGATGAGTGTCGCCCCTCATCAGCCAGCGGCGGATATCGAGGGGCTTGCCTGGCAGCACGAGGGTCTCGCTATTCGGATGCGCTTTGCCGGCGATCTCTTTGAGATGGAGGACCAGCGGAACTGGACCGATGCCTCCTACAAAACGTATAACAGGCCGCTGTCGTTACCGTTTCCGTATCTGCTCGATGCCGCGTCGGCGGTGGAACAAGAAATTGCCGTGACGGTAGCCTCCGTCGATCAGCGCTCAGCAACAACAGAATTGGCAGCGACCCAACGGCGACGGCCGGGTGCGGGAGACCCTTCGCCGATCGAGCTAGGTCAGGTCACCTTGTTTCCCGCACTCGACGTTGGAGCCTCGACGGCACCAGACCCGGCCCCAGCTGCCAGCGTTCGGGCCGAGGCCGTGCTCGTTGAACTCGATCTCGGAACGAACAGCTGGCAGGCGGCGCTGCAGCGGGCGGGCGGGCAACGGGCGGGCGGGCAACGGGCAGGCGAGCAACGGGCGGGCGGGCAGAACATCCCGCTCGACGTGCGCATCACTGCGGATGCCGGAGCCGACCTCGCCCCGGTTGTCTCGGCCCTCCGCAACCGAGCGGTCGCCCGTATCGCCGTCTTCGACGCGCAGACGCACGTCACTGAGCGGCAAGCAACCGCATCGCTCAGGCGGCTCCTTCGCAACGCGGGAATGACGGTGCCCGTGCTCTCTGGCGCCCGCTCGCACTTCACCGAGCTCAACAGGGAGCAGTCGCGCCTGCCAACGGACACCGACGGGGTGACCTTCGCGATCACACCGCTGTTCCATTCAGGCTCCACCTATCAGCTGGTGGAATCGATTCCCATGCAGCGGTTGGTGGCTGAGGATGCGGTGCGCATCGCCGGCGGGCGTCCCGTTCACATCGGCCCGGTGACGCTTCGGTCGCGGTTCAATAATGTTGCGACTGCGACTGCGACTGCGGCAGGAACGGCAACAGCAACTGCGGACCTCATGGCGTCGACGGAAACCAACCTTGTCGCCGGATACGGGGCCACGCTGACCGGCCTCGCCGACGCACGCCAGCAGGCAGAACCGCTTGCCGCCTGGCTCGTTGCGAGCGCGATTGCCTGTGCCATTCCCGGCGTGGAATCACTCACGTACTTTGAGCAGTGGGGCGAGCGAGGGCTGCTGCTCGCCGATGGAACGCCGACCCCGGGGCTTGCCGCCTTTGACGTTCTCCAATCGCTCAGAGGCAAATCAATCGTTTCAGGGCGAACCGGCGACGACCTCGTCTGGGCAATCGTCACCGGCGATAACGAGACGGTCGTTGTGGCGAATCTGGATACCGTGCCGCGGACGGTATCACTGTCGGCAGGCATCAGCGAAAACGTGACCATCCCGCCGGAGAGCTGGAAACGCGTCCGCGGCAGGTGAGTCGGCCCGCAACCCGGTTGCAACCCCACGGCAGCTAGTCTGATGCCACCCCAGCCAGGGGTACCCCTGACATCGTCGTCGAAGGAGACATCATGACCGTGTATTCGGCCCCAGGAACCCCCGGTTCCCTCATCACGTTTAAGCCCCGCTACGAGCACTGGATTGGTGGCGAATGGGTTGCCCCCGTGAAGGGGCAGTACTTTGAAGACATCTCGCCGGTCAACGGCAAGCCCTTCACCGAAGTAGCGCGTGGCACGGCAGAAGACATCGACGCGGCCCTCGACGCCGCACACAAGGCAGCGCCGGCGTGGGGAAAGACCACCGCGGCCGAGCGCGCTGCCGTGCTGCACCGCATCGCCGACCGCATCGAAGCCAACCTTGAGATGCTGGCCGTGGCCGAAACATGGGACAACGGCAAGTCCATTCGCGAGCCGCTCAACGCCGACCTTCCGCTCGCCGCTGATCACTTCCGTTACTTCGCAAGCCTCATCAGGGCCCAAGAGGGTGAGTTTACGCAGATCGACAACAACACGGTTGCGTACCACTTTGCTGAGCCGCTCGGCGTTGTTGGGCAGATCATCCCGTGGAACTTCCCTATTCTGATGGCGGTCTGGAAACTGGCCCCCGCACTGGCCGGCGGAAACACCGTCGTGCTCAAGCCAGCGGAGCAGACGCCCGTCAGCATCCTTGTGCTCATCGAGTTGCTTGCCGACATCCTGCCGCCAGGGGTGGTCAACGTTGTGAACGGCTTCGGCGTTGAAGCAGGAAAGCCGCTCGCATCGAGCCCGCGCATCCGCAAGATTGCGTTCACCGGCGAGACAACAACGGGTCGGCTCATCCTGCAATATGCGAGCGCCAACATCATCCCGAGCACCGTTGAGCTTGGCGGCAAGAGCCCCAACATCGTATTTGAGTCGGTCGCCGAGAAGAACGACGCGTTCTACGACAAAGCCCAAGAAGGATTCACCCTCTTTGCCTTCAACCAGGGCGAGGTGTGCACCTGCCCGTCGAGGTCGCTTATCCAGAAGTCGATCTACGATTCGTTCCTCGGCGACGCCATCGAGCGCACCAAGAAGGCTGTGCAGGGCAACCCGCTCGACACCAACACGCAGGTGGGAGCCCAGGCTTCCAACGACCAGCTTGAGAAGATTCTCAGCTACATCGATATTGGCAAGCAGGAGGGCGCAAAACTGCTGCTGGGCGGCGAGCGAGTTGACCTCGGCGGCGACCTCAGCGGCGGCTACTACGTTGCGCCAACAATTTTCGAGGGACAGAACAAGATGCGCCTGTTCCAGGAGGAGATCTTCGGGCCGGTTGTTGCCGTCACCAGCTTCACCGATTACGACGACGCCATCTCACTCGCAAACGACACCCTCTACGGGCTCGGGGCCGGCGTGTGGTCGCGCAACGGCAACGAGGCCTACCGGGCCGGCCGCGACATCCAGGCAGGGCGCGTGTGGGTGAATAATTACCACGCGTATCCAGCTGGCGCTGCCTTTGGTGGGTACAAGAGCTCCGGCATCGGCCGCGAGAACAACAAGCTCGCGCTCGATCACTACCAGCAGACAAAGAACCTGCTGGTGAGCTACAGCGAAACCGCGCAGGGCTTCTTCTAAGTCGCTCAGGTTTACCTGACAGCGTCTCGCGTCTGGGGCCCAAGTAGGGCGAAGGAGTTTTGTTTTCCCTCTGGGAACTCCTTGCCTACCTTGGGCCCCACACGCGTATGCTGGCACACAACGGAGGAAATCATGAACGATACCGTGGCGGCGCTGACCGCAACCGTGACCATCGAGGGAGAAACCGAACCCCGCGTGGCGTTCACCCAAGAGGCCCTTGAGCTGGTGCTGCAATTGCGTGACCAGCACGGGCCCCTCATGTTTCATCAGTCTGGCGGATGCTGCGACGGGAGCTCGCCCATGTGCTATCCGCTTGGTGATTTCATCACGAGCGATGCCGATGTACTGCTGGGGGAGTTTGCGGTGGCATCGGATACCGACTCGCTCCCGATTCCGTTTTACATGTCAACCGAGCAATTCGCGTACTGGAAGCACACCTTTTTGACGGTTGATGTTGTGCCCGGCAGGGGTAGCGGATTTTCGCTCGAAGCACCTGAGGGCAAACGGTTTCTCATTCGTTCGCGCCTCATGGAGTCCTAGCTGCCGCGCTACCAACGCCCAACGAGATGCGGGTTTGATGAACGTAGGTTCAATTAGCGCAGCGCGAGCACAAAGGGCAGCACCGCTGAGGCTCCAGCGTCGCGAAGCGTCTTTGCGCAGACCGTGAGGGTCCATCGACTGTCGGAGGCGTCGTCGACGAGCAGCACCGGTTTGCCCGCGAACGGGGCGAGCGCCTCAGCCAACTCTGGTCCAACGCTGAACCTGTTCCAGACGTTGGCGAGGCGGAAGGCGCTGTTGCCGCCTGGCTCGCCAGTAGGGCCGCCGTTGGCGAAAGAGAGTTCACCAAGGTACGGCAGCTTTCCGATTGTGGCGAGCCCCGTCGCGGTCGACCGAACAAGCTGGGGGTGGCTGCGCGAGGGGATGCTGATGACCGCGGCTGGGCGTTCGGCCCAGTCCCACTGCGAGAGCACGGTGACGCAGGCCCTGAGCATCTGCTCGCTCGCTGGCGCATCGGGAGTTCCCTGCGCAAAGAGGCTGCGGAGCGTGCCGCCCCAGCCGAGGTCTGTGAGTCTCGCAAGGGCCCTGCCTTCTGACATGCGCTGGGCGGGAGGGATATTGCCCCGCAGCGGCTTGCTGCCCTCAACATCGCTCGAGATTCCGTCGCTTGGGATTTTGTTGTTAACAACGCCGAGCTTATCCATGCCGCTTGGCCATTGCGCGCGAGGTTCAAGCAGCACGCCAACCCTGTTGAGGGAGTCGCTAGCGGCCGCCGCGGCGTCGCCGGTGACATCGGTGGGATACCAGGGGCCAGCGCAGCGGTCGCACCTGCCGCAAGCGGCGGCCGTTGAATCGTCGAGTGAGCGCTGCAAGAACTCCATGCGGCATTCGTTGGTGCGTTCGTATTCGAGCATCGATTGTTGCTCGGCCACGCGCTCGGCGGCGATGCGCATGTAGCGCTCGCTGTCGTAGACCCACGGCTGGCCGGTGGCCACCCATCCACCCTGAACCCGCCGCACGGCGCCGTCAACATCGAGCACCTTGAGGAGCAGTTCGAGCGGGGTGCGGCGCAGGTTGACCTGGGCCTCCAGCGCGGGTGTCGAAAGCGGAGCCTCGCTCGTCTGCAGCGCCGAGATGACAGCGGATGCCCTCGCTTCGTCTGGCATTGAGGCGGTGGCGAAGTACTGCCAGATGGCTTCGTCTTCGGTGCCAGGCAGCAAGAGTACGTCGGCGTGTTCCGTTGCTCTTCCGGCTCGGCCGACCTGCTGATAATAGGCAACCGGCGAGGACGGGGCCCCGAGGTGGACGACAAATCCGAGGTCTGGTTTATCAAAACCCATGCCGAGGGCGCTCGTTGCAACAAGGGCTTTCACCTCGTTGTTTTTCAGCTTTGCTTCGAGCGCTTCTCGGTCGGCTGGGTCGGTCTGGCCGGTGTAGGCGCGGACCTCGTGGCCGGCATCGCGCAGCAGCCTCGCGGTGTCTTCGGCTGCCGAAACGGTCAGTGAGTAGATGATGCCGCTGCCCGGCAACTCGTTGATGTGGCTGAGGAGCCACGCCAGGCGGGCCTTGGAATCTGGCAGGGTGAGCACGCCGAGGCGAAGTGAGGCCCGTGCCAGCGGTCCACGTATCGTCAGTACGTCTACCGGCGCCCCGGAATCGCTCATGCCAACCTGCTCGGCGACGTCGGTCACCACTCGGGTATTCGCGGTCGCCGTGGTGGCGAGCACGGGAACCCCCTGCGGCATCTGGGCGATGAGGTCGCGAAGGCGTCGATAGTCTGGGCGGAAATCGTGGCCCCAGTCGGAGATGCAGTGGGCCTCATCAACCACCAGCAGCCCAACCCTGCGGATGAGCTCCGGCAGGCTTGTGTCGCGAAACTTGGGGTTGTTCAGACGCTCGGGGGACACCAGGAGCACATCGACCTCGTCGGCATCGAGCGCGCGGACGACATCGTCCCATTCGTGGGCGTTTGCCGAGTTGATTGACATGGCTCGCACGCCGGCCTTTGCCGCGGAGGCAACCTGGTCGCGCATGAGCGCGAGCAGCGGGGACACCAGGATGGTCGGGCCTGCCCCGCGCTGGCGAAGCAGCAGGGTCGCCACAAAGTAGACAGCCGATTTGCCCCACCCGGTGCGCTGCACAACAAGGGCGCGCCTTCGGTCGTCGACGAGGGCGCTGATGGCCTCGAACTGGCCGTCATGAAACACCGCGTTGGGATTGCCAACGAGCCGCTGCAGGATGGCGAGGGCCTCGGCATGGGTCGAGCTCAAGCCGCTGGTTTGGGTGGGGGATGCTGGCACTGATTCCGTCATCCAGCCAGTGTGGCACAGGCCTCCGACAACCAGCCGGGCCCCCTCCGCCTCTCGGCCCCTCCACCCCCTCGTGGGGTGCGTTCGTGCTCGTGGGGCGCGAAATATTGCACCCCACGAGCAATATTGCACCCCACGAGCTGAGAAAGAGGGGAGAGGGAAGGAGGAAGGGGAGAGCGGGGCGTTCAGGGTTCAGTCACCGTTCGCTCGGTGCTTGTCCAGAATGCGCTGCCAGACTGACGGGATGTTCCATCGCCATCCAATTCTCAGCCTGCTCACCCTTGGCTATCTTGCTGTTGTTGGCTGGATCACACTTGGCCCGCAGCCGCTTGATGACAACTCAGTCGGGTTTGTCTGGCAGGCCATTGCATTCTTTGATCGTTATGAGGCAACGGCGTGGATCGGCTATAACGAGGCCGAATTCATGGCAAACATCGCCATGTTTGTGCCGATTGGGCTCTTTTTCTTGTTGCTATTTGGCCGCCGTTTTTGGTGGCTGTCGATCATCCTGTCGTGCCTGCTCACGGTGGGCATCGAAACGGCGCAGCTCGTTATTCCCGGCAGGGTCTCTGACCCCCGCGACCTCGTGGCAAATTCAGCGGGGGCGGTGCTCGGCGTTGTCCTTGGGCTCGTGCTGACCATCGGCGAGCGGCGCAAAATTGCCGCGCGCAGTACCCAGCGGGCCCGTCTCGCGTCGCTGGCCTAGTCCACGGCATCCAAGACAGCGGCCAACACTGCGTTCACATCGTCTGACGTGTTCCAGAGGTGGAACGCGACCCTGACGCGACCGGCCCTACCGGATGCGGTGATGCCGGCATCCTTGAGCGCTGCGAGGCGTGAACCATCGGCATCCGGCCAGGCAACGATGGCCTGGTTGGCCTCCGTGATGCCAAGGCCCCGGCACAGCTCGTTGCCGAGCGCGACGTTGTGATCGCGGACCTCGTCCATATCGAGGCTCGCAAAGAAGCTGAGCGCCTCGCGCGCCCCAACCCAGGCCTGCCAGGCTGGCGAGACATCAAAGCGGCGGGCGTCGGATGCGAGCGGCATGGTTGGTGCGTAGCAGGCGCCCCAGACGTTTTCGGAGGAATACCAGCCCGCGTTTGGCGCGTGATAGCGCTGCTGAAGCTCGGGGCTCACCGTCATGAACGCGACGCCGCGGGGGATGCACAGCCACTTATACGTGTGGCATACGGTGAGGTCAAAATCGTCGGCGTTGACCGGCAGCCAGCCGGTCGCCTGTGTGAGATCGCACAGGGTCAGTGCGTTATTGCGTTGGGCGGCCGCAACGATGTCGGCGCTACGGGCGATGCTGCCAGTTGCCGATTGCACAAGCGAGAACGTGACCATATGGGTGTCTGGGGTGATGTGTTCGGCAAGTTGGTCTGCCGGAGCGTAACGAACGGTGACTCCGCGGTGGGCCTGCTGCACAAACGGATGCGCGACCGAGCTGAAATCGCCGTCAACGCAGAGGATCTTGGCGCCATCCGGAACGTTTGAGGCGACTGTGCCGACGAGGGTTGAGGTTTGTGATCCGGTCGCAACGTTGCTCGCCGTGGTGCCAACGATCTTGGCGTAGAGTTCGCGGCTCTCCTGGACCAGGTCGCCGTACGAAGCTGCTGAGGTTTCTGCGCGCTCCCAGCTGTCGAGGTCTGCGCGGAGGGCGGCAAGCGTTTCGCGGGTTGGCAGTCCCATGGTGCAGGCGGACAGATACCCGGCCGGCGCGCTGAAATGGGTTGCCGCTTTGGTGATGCTGAGGGTGGATGCTGCGTCGCCGCCCGCCGTGTTGTCCTGATTCATGCATCAAGGCTATGGCAGTTCGACTCATTACAAAAGTGAATGTTTGTTATAGAAAGAATGGCTATGTGTTATGTTTTGAGGGTGATGCCACCACCAAGACTCCCAGCCCTCGACGATCTTGACCTGCGCGCGCTGAGAGTTATCGATGCGCTCAGTCGTACCGGCTCCATCACCGCTGCCGCCGCAGAACTGCAGTTCAGCCAGCCAGCGGTGAGCCAGCAGCTAAAGCGGCTCGAAACAAAACTCGGGCTCGCCGTGATCGAGCGTGCTGGCAGGGGAGTGCGCCTCACCGAAGCCGGAGAGGTGCTGGCGCGTCACGCCCGCGTCATCGTTGCCGAACTTGAGCACGCCGTGAGCGGCCTCGCCGAGCTCTCCGGACTCCGCAGCGGGCGCCTGCGGCTCGCGTCGTTCCCGTCGGCATCCGCTGTCATTGTTCCCGAGCTGTTGAAACGCATCAGGGCCGAGCATCCTGGCCTCGCAACAAGCTACCGAGAGCTTGAGCCGCCCCAGGCGATTGATGCCGTCCGCCAGGGAGACCTCGATGTTGCGCTCACCTTCAGCTATCCGGGTGATGGGGTTGGACTCATCGGAGAATCCCTCCCAGGCCTCCGCGTTGAGCACCTCTGGCGCGAAGAAATGTTTGTCGCGCTGCCAGCCAATCACCCGCTCGCCGGCGAGGCGCGGGTCTCGCTTGCGCAGCTGTCCGACGAGACCTGGATTGCCGGCTGCCCACGTTGCAGGGGGCACCTCGTTGCGGCGGCCGAGTCGAGCGGTTTTACGCCGAGGATCAGCCACGAAACCGATAACATCGTCGCCGTCATGAGCATGGTTGCCGCCTCCCTCGCCGTGGCTCTTGTGCCCCGCCTCGCCGTAGCCGCCGCGCAGTCGTTGCCAGCTGAGGCTGTCGTGCTGCCCATCCGAGAGGATAACCACCGCATCCTGAGCCTCGTCTCGCCGCTCAGCGCCGGCGATGCGCCAGCCGTTGCGGCCGCGCGCGAAGCCTGCCGACAGCTTGACCCTGCCATGTGGCACCTCGAATACGCGCATCAGCCAGCAACCCCTAGGAGTCACCGATGACCGCCAGCCAAGCCCCGAGCACAGCAGCCATTGCGATCACGACTGAGCTGAGTTCGCCGGGAATCGTGTCGCTCCAGCGGCGCACCATCGGCATTCTTGTTGCCGGGCAAATCCTCGCCGGCCTTGGCTTTGGCGCCTCGCTGTCGGTTGGAGCCCTGCTCGCGGCGGAGATCTCCGGCGACCCGGCCTGGTCTGGCATGGCCGCCACCATGACGACCCTCGGCGCCGCGATCCTTGCGTATCCGCTCGCCAGGCTGGCGGGCAAAAAGGGACGCCGGATCTCGCTGAGCGTTGGCAGCCTTGCCGCGGGCCTCGGCGTGCTGATCGTCATTACGGCTGCAACGCTTGGCCTGTTCTGGATGCTGCTGCTAGGCCTCGCTTTCATGGGAACGGCATCAGCGGTGCAATACCAGTCGCGCTTTGCCGCAGCTGACCTTGCCACACCGAAGCGGCGCGGCCGCGACCTTTCCCTCGTGGTCTGGTCAACAACCGTTGGCTCGGTCATCGGGCCGAACCTGCTTTCACCTGGCGAAGTGCTCGGCGCTGCGCTCGGGATGCCGCACCTGACCGGCGTGTTTGTACTCACGCTCACGACGCAGACGCTCGTGACGCTGCTCTACTTCTTTGCGCTCCGGCCCGATCCGCTGCTCACGAGCCAGCGGGTCGCGCTGACTGCCGCCCAGAAGCGGACCGAGCGGCATGCCGCCGAGGCGAAAGCCGCGAGCGAGGCTGAGGCCAGGGGCGAGGTGCCTGCCGCATCCACCGCCCCAGTTGTGGAATCGGCCGTGCAGCTTGCCGCCCGCCGAGGCCGTCAACGCGCCGCCATCGCCATCATGGCGCTCTCGCACGCGGTGATGGTTTCGGTGATGGCAATGACCCCTGTGCACCTCACGAGCCACGGGGCAGCACTTGAGGTGGTTGGCCTGACTATCAGCCTGCACATCGCAGGCATGTTCATCATGGCGCCGGTCTTTGGCATCCTGAGCGACAAATGGGGTGCCCCTCTGGTTGTCCTGCTTGGGGCTGGCATCCTCGTGTTGTCGCTGGTGCTGACTTCGACCTCGGGGGAGAGTCACCTTGCCGTTCAGGTTGGACTCATCCTGCTCGGGCTTGGCTGGAGCGCGGCAACGGTTGCGGGCGCAACGCTACTCACCCAGAATGCTGGTCTTGGCGACGGCACAAAGCGCCAGGGCGTGTCGGACACGATCATGAATGCGTCGGGCGCGCTCGCGGCCGCATCCGCAGGCCTCGTGCTTGGCGCGATCGGATTCAGCGGGCTTTCCGTCGTCTCGATGGGTCTTGTTGCGGCGATCGCGATCATCGCGTTTCTTGTCATCAAGCCGGGCGTGCGCGCAGCCTAGCTACACAACGTCAACAAGCGGCGCTGCGACGGTGTGGTTGCCTGCCATGACCGAGTGCCAGACCTCGGCGAGGGCTTGGATGGCGCCGTCGAGGTCATCCGCAGGCCCGCTCATTGGGAGGCGCAAGAACCGTTCGCCTTCACCGTCCAGTCCAAAGCGTGGCCCAGCCGTCAGCCCGACGCCGTTGGCGTGTGCCGCGAGGGTGAGGGCGGAGCTCACGGGAGCGCCAAGGTTTGCCCATGTGCACACGCCGCCCTCTGCAGGGAAGAGCGTCCACTCAGGAATGTATCGTTCAAGTGCTGTTGTGAGCGCGGCGAAGGATGCGTTGATCTGCTGCGACCGGAATTGCACGATGTCGTTGAGTTCATCGAACGCGTTGAGCGCGACATGCTGGTCGAACGTTGGCGTGCCAAGGTCGTGTGTTGGCCGGCTGGCGACAAGCGATCGGATTGTTGAGGGAGTCGAACGAACCCAGCCGATGCGCAGGCCGCCCCACACCGTCTTGCTCAGGGAGCCGATGGTGGCCACGTGGTCGGCCTCGCCCTCTGGAACCGCGGCGGCGAAGGGAATCGATTGCCGCGCGAGATCAAACGGCAGCTCGGCCGTTGTCTCGTCGATAATCAGCGTCGTTCCTTCGCGCTCGGCGGCCCTGATCACTCGCCGCCGCGTCTCAATCGGCATGCTCATTCCCGTTGGGTTGTGGAAATCGGGGATGAGATAGGCGGCAGAGGGGGAGACCCGCTTGAGTAGGGCCTCTATTTCGTCGGCGTCCCAACCTTCAAAGCGAACGGGGATGGTGTTGAGTCGCGCGCCAGTCGCGTTGAGCGCGTCAAAGGCGTGTGGGTAGCTTGGGCTTTCGATGAGGGCGCGGTCGCCTCGCCGCAGCAGGAACCGGCTGAGGAGGTTAATGGCGTGCTGGGCGCCGATGGTCACCATGATTTGATCTGCCGTTGTTGGCAGCCCCCGTTCCGTGTAGCGCGCGGCGATGCGCTCGCGCAGCTCGGGGATGCCGACAACGTCGTAGCCCCGGTCGGCAAAGATTTCTGGGGTGTTGGCAAGCGTTCGCTCAGTGAGCTGACGGAGCCCAGGCCACGCGGCAGGACAGGCGGCCGTGAGGTCGTAGCGTTGGGACCCTGGAATGGCGAGGGGCGAGGATGCCCGCTCGCGGAGGGGAATCTGGGTGACGCTTCCTGAGCCCTGCACACTCCTCAGGTAGCCGCGCTCGCGGAGCTCTCGGTAGGCCGACGACACGGTTGTGCGGCTGAGGATGAGCGCCTCGGCGAGTTCGCGCTCGGCCGGCAGCCTGGTGTGGGCTGCGATGCGCCCATCGATGATGAGCAGGCCAATCCTGTCGGCAAGCGCGGTGTAGGCGGGGCCGGATGTTCGCCAGTCTGCCAGGAGGATGCCGAGCTTGCGGGCGGAAAGCGTAACCGTCGTCATCAGTCCACTCTAGGCATATTGGCCTCTTGCTTGCAAGCCATTTTTGCAATTGGATTGAGCTTATGGTTTTCCGTCTGGTTCGTCTTGGTATTGGTCTCATTCTCTTTGGTTTCGCGTGCGCGCTCATGATTGATGCGGCGCTTGGCCTCGATCCGTGGACCGTCTTCGCCCAGGGCATCGCCATCAAAACCGGTATGAGCATTGGCCTCGTCACCGTGCTGAGCGGCGCGGTTGTGCTGCTCTTTTGGATTCCGCTTCGCCAGAAGCCGGGTGTTGGTACCGTGCTCAATCTGCTTGCGGTTGGGCCTGCTATCGAGTGGGGCCTGCTTATCTTCCCAACCCCAGTTGGACTCCTCGCGCAAATTGGCACCTTCGTAGCCGGCCTGTTGCTGCTTGCCGTTGCCAGTGGTCTCTATATCGGCGCCGGTTTTGGGCCTGGTCCGCGCGACGGACTCATGACCGGCATCCATGCACGAACCGGATGGCCAATCTGGGTTGGCCGCACGATGGTTGAGGTCACCGTGCTTGGTATCGGCTGGCTGCTTGGCGGCAACGTTGGCTTCGGAACCGTCGCGTTTGCGCTCTTCATCGGCCCGCTCTGCAACATCACGATCCCGCTGCTTCGCTTCGGTTATGACCCGAAAAAGCCCGCGACTCGTGCGGTTCGTGAGCCGCTGCTGCTGTCGGTAGACACCGGTGCTATCCCGCAGCAACCTTCCTAGACGGGCGGGCCCCGCGACTAGATTAGGATTGTGGGGATGTCTGAGCTAACTAACCACCCATTTTCCACGGCCACCGGTAGCGACGTTCGAGTTCGGTTCTGCCCGTCTCCGACCGGAACGCCCCACGTTGGCCTCGTTCGCACGGCCCTCTTCAACTGGGCCTACGCAAGGCACACGGGGGGAAAGCTCGTCTTCCGCATCGAAGACACCGACGAAGCTCGTGACAGCGAAGAGAGCTACCAGCAGGTCATCGAGGCCATGCGCTGGCTGCGCCTCGACTGGGACGAGGGCATCGACGTTGGCGGGCCCCACGGCCCCTACCGCCAGTCGCAGCGCTCCGACATCTACCAAGAGGTCATCGCCAAGCTGGTGTCGTCAGGGCACGTCTACGAGAGCTTCTCGAACGCCGACGAGATCGATGTCCGCAACGAAGCTGCCGGCCGCCCGAAGCAGCTTGGCTACGACAACTACGACCGCAACCTGACCGATGAGCAGAAGGCCGCGTTCCGCGCAGAGGGCCGAGAGCCCGCTCTCCGCCTTCGTGTGCCAGACACTGACCTCTCCTTCACCGACCTCGTGCGCGGCGACATCACGTTCCCAGAGGGATCCTTCACCGACTTTGTTGTCGTGCGGCCAAACGGCAAGCCCCTCTACACGCTCGTGAACCCCGTTGATGACGCGCTCATGGGCGTCACCCACGTGCTGCGCGGCGAAGACCTGCTCTCGTCGACGCCCCGCCAGATCGCGCTGTATCACGCGCTCATCGACATTGGCATCACCACGTTCATCCCGCTCTTTGGCCACCTGCCCTACGTGATGGGCGAGGGCAACAAAAAGCTCTCGAAGCGCGACCCGCAGGCAAACCTCTTCCACCACCGCGATCGCGGCTTCATCCCAGAGGGCCTGATCAACTATCTGTCGCTGCTCGGATGGTCGCTCGCGCCAGACCGCGACGTGTTCAGTATTGACGAGATGGTTGCCGCGTTCGACGTTGTCAACGTCAACCCGAACCCAGCACGCTTTGACCAGAAGAAGGCCGACTCGATCAACGGCGACCACATTCGCCTGCTCGACCTCGCCGACTTCACCGAGCGCCTCATCCCGTATCTCGTTGCGGGGGGAGTGCTCACCGAGCCGCTCAGCCAGCGCGAGCAGGGCATCCTTGAGGCCGCGGCACCGCTCATTCAGGAGCGCATCACGGTGCTCAGCGAAGCGGTCGACATGCTGAACTTCCTCTTCCTTCCCGGCGAGCAGATCGAATACCAGGCCGACGCGCTCAAGGGAATGCCTGAGAACGCCGCCGACATCGTGAACGCCTCAATCGGGGCGCTGGATGCCGTTGTTGACGCCGACTGGAACCCAGAGGGCATCCAGGCAGCGCTCTCCTCGACGCTCATCGAGGGCCTTGGCCTCAAGCCGCGCATCGCGTACGGCCCGCTGCGCACCGCGCTGTCAGGGCGCCGGGTATCGCCGCCGCTCTTCGAATCCATCGAGATCCTTGGCCGCGCCGAGACGCGCGACCGCCTCATCCGTTTCGCCGCCAGCAGAGAGGGCTAGCCGTGACTGAGCACTTCGACTACGACGTTGTCATTATTGGGGGAGGGCCGGCAGGGCTTGCCGCAGGCCTCAACCTCGTACGCGCAAACCGCGATGTGCTCATCGTTGACAGCAACAGGCCGCGGCATGCGGCAACATTGCAGTCACACGGCTTCCTGACCCGCGATGGGGCCCCTCCGCTTGTCTTCCGCCAGCTCGGCCGCGAAGAGTTCGAGGGCTACGAGCGGGCATCGTTCTCGCAGGCGCTTGTCAGCTCGGTTGAGCCGCTTGACCCGGCCGATACGAAGGGCCGCTCCGGCTTCCGCCTGCGCGGTGCCGGAGTCCGCAACGCTCCAGACGTGGATGTCACGGCACGCCTCGTGCTGGTCGCCTCAGGCCTCGTCGAGGAGCTCCCGAAGTTGCCAACGCTTCGCGCCTACTATGGCACCGCGATGCACAGCTGCAGCGAATGCGACGGCTTCGAGAAGAGCGGCAAACCGCTCGCCTTTATTGGCGAGACCACCGACGTCTTCGATCGAGCGCTGCTCATCACGCAGTTCAGCCGCGACCTCACGGTATTTACGAACGGGGCCGACACGATCTCGGCCGACGAGCAGGCCGTGCTAGAAGGTATGGGCGTGCGCGTCGAGCGCCGCGAAGTGGCCGACATTGAGGGCGAGCGCGCCGATATGACGGGCGTTCGCCTTGTCGACGGCACGGTCATCCCGTGCGTTGGTGGTTTTGTGCGACCCCGCTGGAATGCCTCGGTGCAGTACCTCGGCGTCCTCGCGCCCCGACGCAACGAATGGGGCCTGCTCCTCGTGAGTGAGTCAGGCGAGACAAGCGTCCCCGGCGTCTATGCCGCCGGCGACATCACGCCTCCCGGTCCCGAGCAGCTCATGATCGCGGCTGGCGACGGAGTGCGCGTCTCAAACAAGATGAACAAAGCGCTCATTCGCGCGTCGCTTGGCCTCTCGTAGCTCGCGTTACTCGCTCAGGCTCGCGTAGTTCTAGTGGCTCGCGAAACTCGCGCTTCGGTTGGGCTCGCGCGTCTCGCGCCTGAGTTGCCTGAAATTCGCTCAGATTGGTCACACATCCACCCACACAACCCGCGTTGGGTGCATCTGCGACCATTCTGTTTCCCCTGAGCTCGCGGGTCAGGCTCGTGCCGGTTCAGCTCGAGCGGGGTGGGTGAGGTTCGCGTGAGCACGTCTGGGCGATAACTCTCTTCAGATTGGTCGCAGATCCACGTCGGATGTGCTGTTTGAGTGGTTCTGCGACCAATCTGTCGCTCAACGAGATCCTCACGGTCGACGTGATCGACCCGGTGGAGCTGACGAGCTGACGCCTTGACGCCTTGACGCTCCGGGGCACCGGTGCTCCGGGGCTCCGGTGCTCCGGGGCTCCGGTGCTCCGGGGCTCCAGGGCTCCAGTGCTCCAGTGCTCTGGCGCCTTGACTCCCCGATGCTCTGCTGCGCTGACACCTGCGAAACGCAGGTCACGGCAGGGACGCGCGCAGCTCAGTTTGGCATTGTGGCAAACCTGTACTAGGGTTGTTACTTGGTTCGGAAGTGATTTCGAACTGGTGGGGTATGGTGTAATTGGCAACACGGATGATTCTGGTTCATTTGTTCTTGGTTCGAGTCCAGGTACCCCAGCCAGTGTAAAAAGCCAGCGGAACTATCCGCTGGCTTTTTTGTTTGTCCATTTGCTGTGAGCGCTCTCGTGCGTTGACACGAGGCGACTAACGCCCGTCAACCAGCACTCATGTTTCGTTGGACTCTGCTGGATTATTCGCAGCCGGCTTAACCGCGGCGTCTGGTTCACGTCCGGCGGCCGGGTCGCACCCTCATGCAGTGTTACAGAGGGCAACGGCGCCCCTGCACGCTCATAGGGGAACCCAGCATCACGCCCGCCGGCTGCGCGCCTGGGGACACCAGCATCACCACCCCCAGCCGAGCCACGCCCACCGGCAGACTCACCGCCGGTCCAAGCCCCAGCCGAGCGAAACGGATGTTGAAGCACACAGTCCCAGCCACCATTTCCGGGGTTCTTCGTTGTGGGCATCCTACGGACGACATCTGACTGTCAGCGGAGGTCACTAGGGTTGCCCTATCCACGGTATCCACCGTTTCGTGCGTGAACGCGACGCGCGAAGCCAACGATCAAGGAGCACACCGACGTGACAACCCCGTTTATCTTTGAGGCCATCCGCACCCCTCGTGGGCGCGGCAAGCAGGGCTCGCTGCACACTGTCAAGGCGCTTGACCTTGCGGTGGGGCTCATCGATGAGTTGCAGCGCCGCGCGCCGCAGCTCGACCCAAACACGATTGATGATGTGGTCCTCGGCGTGGTGACGCCGGTTGGTGATCAGGGCGGTAACCTGGCCAAGACCGCCGCCCTTGCGGCCGGCCTGCCCGATACGGTCGCCGGCGTGCAGGTGAACCGCTTTTGCGCATCCGGCCTCGAAGCGGTGAACATCGCCGCGCAGAAGGTCGCGTCTGGCTGGGAATCCCTTGTGCTCGCCGGCGGGGTTGAATCGATGTCGCGCGTTCCCATCGGTGCAGATGGCGGTCCCTGGGCCAACGATCCAACTACCAGCTACGACAACTATTTTGTGCCGCAGGGCATCGGTGCCGACCTCATTGCCACGCTTGAGGGATTCACGAGAGAAGACGTGGATGCCTACGCCCTCGAATCCCAGCGCCGCGCCGAGCACGCCTGGGCAAACGGTTACTTTGCGAACTCGGTTGTTCCCGTGCGCGACATCAATGGCCTCACCCTGCTCGATCACGACGAGCATCGGCGGCCAGACAGCAGCCTCGAATCGTTGGGCGGCCTCAAGCCGGCCTTTGCCGGAATGGGAAAACAGGGCGGATTTGACACGGTCGCCCTGCAAAAATACCACTGGGTCGAGCGCATCGGCCACGTCCACACTGCGGCAAATTCGTCGGGAATCGTGGATGGCGCCGCACTGGTCGTGGTCGGCAGCGAGGCAGCAGGGGCTGCTGCAGGATTGCGGCCAAGGGCCAGGATTGTCACCGCGGTGGTGAGCGGTGCCGATCCCACGATTATGCTCACGGGCCCAACCCCCGCAACGAAGAAGGCACTCGCTCAGGCGGGCCTCACAGTTGACGATATTGACCTGTTTGAGCTCAACGAGGCCTTCGCCGCCGTGGTGCTCAAATGGATGAGCGACCTCAATATTCCGCACGAAAAAGTAAACGTCAACGGCGGGGCCATCGCCATGGGGCATCCGCTCGGTGCCACGGGGGCCATGATCTTGGGCACAGCCCTTGACGAACTCGAACGGCGCGGCGGCAGGCGGGCGCTCATCACACTGTGCATCGGCGGCGGCATGGGCATCGCAACGATTATCGAGAGGGTGTGAACGGCATGACCGACACAATCGGAATGATTCGCTGGCAGCGTGACAGCGAGGGAGTTGTGACGCTCGTCATGGACGACCCCGACAACCCGGTAAACACCATGAACGACCTGTTTATCGACTCGCTCGAAGCGACAAACGATCGGCTTGAGGCCGAACGCGACAGCATTACCGGCGTCATCCTTGCCTCGGCAAAGCGCAGCTGGTTTGCGGGTGGCAACCTGCGAGAGCTGCGCACCGCCTCGCGTGCGACGGCTGATGCCGAAACAGTGCGGGTCAACCGGATGAAGCGCCAGTTCCGTCGCCTCGAAACACTCGGACGGCCGGTCGTCGCGGCCATCAACGGCACCACACTTGGCGGAGGTTACGAGGTGGCCCTCGGCTGCCATCACCGCATCGTGTCGGATAATCCACGCACCAAGATTGGTCTTCCAGAGGTCACGCTTGGCATGTTTCCAGGGGCCGGCGGAGCAACGCGCACGGTGCGGATGCTCGGCCTCGAACGCGCGCTCACCACGGTGTTGCTCACCGGCACGCAGTTTGGACCACGCGAGGCCCGCGCCGCCGGGCTTGTCGACGAGGTCGTCGCGAGCGATGATGAACTCGATGCCGCAGCGAGGGAATGGATCGCCGGTCATCCGGATGCCGCCCAGCCGTGGGATGTCGCCGGGTTCCGCATCCCTGGGGGCGCGCCATCCACGGCAGGGGTCGTCCCGCAGCTTGCTGCCTCTCTCCCCGCCTATCCTGCCCGTCTGCGTGAGCAACTCCGCGGAGCGAATTATCCGGCCCCACGCGCGCTCCTGGCGAGCGCGGTCGAGGGTGCGCAACTTGATATCGATTCCGCCCTTGCCCTCGAGACGCGTTACTTCGTGAGCGTCATCGACAGCCAGGTGGCGAGCAACATGATCGGTGCCAACTTCTTTGACCTCACCGAGGTCACCTCTGGCGCCCGCCGCCCGGCAGCTCCGCCCAAACGCACGATTGAGACGCTCGGGGTCATTGGTGGCGGCATGATGGGCTCTGGCATCGCCTACACCGCGGCACGCGCAGGCATCAGCGTGCGCGTCACCGACTCAGACCCGGCCGCTGGCGAGCGCGTACTCAACTACGCACGATCTCGGGAAACCGAGCGGCTGACCAAACAAGCAGCAAGAGCAGGGCAATCCTCCTCAGACGAGCGAGCCATCGCTGAGGCCGTTGGCCGCGTGCTCGACCGACTGAGCTTCACCGACGACGTCAACGACCTTGCGGGGGCCGACCTCGTCGTTGAGGCGGTTGCTGAGAACCTCTCGGTGAAGCAGGCCGTGTTTGCGACTGCCGAGCGGGCCGCGGTGTTGGCTCGGACGGGCGGCCCGGCAAACCAGCCAGCTGACGCGCCGCAGGTGCTCGCGAGCAACACCTCCACGCTGCCAATCGCCGAGATCGCCTCGGCCGTTGATCATCCGCAACAGGTCATCGGCATCCACTTCTTCTCGCCGGTTGACAAAATGCCTCTTATCGAAATCGTTCGTGCGCCGCAGACGAGCGACGAAACGCTCGCACTCGCCTTCGATTTTGCTCGGCAGCTGCGCAAGACGCCCATCGTGGTCAACGATTCGAGGGGCTTCTTCACGAGCCGCGTCATTTTTCGCTTTATCGAGGAGGCGCTTGCGGCCCTTGACGAGGGGATACCAGCCGCAAGCATCGAGCAGGCAGCGCTGCAGGCCGGGTACGCCACGTCACCGCTCAAACTGGTTGACGAGCTCAGCCTCACGCTGGTTTCGCGCATCTGGCGCGAGAATGCGGAGGCCACCGGCGCCGGCGGAGTGTGGGAGCCAACGGCTGGCGCCAGCCGGGTGATCGAGCGGATGCTGGCAGAGGGCCGTGCTGGCAGGGCCTCCGGCTCGGGCCTCTACACGTACGAAACTTCCGGGCGACGGGGTCTCTTGCAGACTCACCTCAACGATGCGGAGCCAGGTCGTGCTCCAGACCAGGATGCCTGGGCCGACCTCGGCGAACGCATGCTCTTCTCCGAGGCGCTCGAAGCCGTTCGCTGCTGCGACCAGGGCGTGATCGAATCACTGGCAGACGCCAATATTGGTTCGCTGCTTGGCATCGGCTTTCCGCAGTGGACGGGCGGGGTGCTTCGCTATATCGAGCAATACGAGGGCGGCCTCGCCGGGTTTGTGACGCGAGCCGAGCAGCTGTCGGATTTCTACGGCATCCGCTTTGCCCCGCCTGCGAGCCTCGTCGAGGCTGCTGAGCACGGCAAACCGCTCAGCTCGCTGCTTCGCGGGAACGCCTCAGCAGGCTAACGGCTACAAACCGCCCGGCAAACGGGCGGTTCACGGCCGCAACCGGGCAGTCCTTTACCTTGACCGCTGGCGGATTTCCGAGCCACATGCCCAACCTCACGTCATATTCCAGTAGTTATTTTTTGTTTTGAAGGGACCACACATGACCACCTTGAGCACCCCATTCACCAAGGCATTTGGCATCGAACACCCCATCGTGCAGGGAGGCATGATGTGGGTTGGCCGCGCCGAACTTGCCGCCGCTGTCTCGGAGGCCGGCGGCCTTGGCATTATTACGGCCCTCACTCAGCCGACCCCTGCCGACCTGGTGAAGGAGATTGAGCGGGCGAGGGAGCTTACGAGCAAGCCCATCGGCGTCAACCTCACGATTCTCCCGTCGATCACCCCGCCGCCATACGACGACTACCGCCGCGCGATTATTGACTCAGGCATCACAATTGTTGAGACCGCTGGCGCAAATCCAGAGCCGCACATGGAGATGTTCAAAGAGAACGGCGTCAAGATCATCCATAAGTGCACGAGCGTTCGCCACGCCATCAAGGCCGAAAAAGTGGGCGTGGATGCCGTGAGCATCGACGGCTTCGAATGCGCTGGACACCCGGGTGAAGACGACGTGCCAGGGCTCGTGCTTATCCCGGCCGCGACGCAGCGGCTCAGCATTCCCGTGATCGCGTCTGGTGGCTTTGCTGATGGCCGCGGGCTGGCCGCAGCTCTTGTGCTTGGCGCCGACGGCATCAACATGGGCACACGCTTCATGTGCACCGAGGAGTCTCCGGTTGCCGAGTCAGTGAAGCAGCGGATTGTCGAGGCCACCGAGCTTGATACCGAACTCATTTTCCGGCCGCTCAAGAACACTGCGAGAGTGGCAAGCAACTCCGTGAGTCGCGAGGTTGTTGAGATCCTCAACGGGGGCGGCGAATTTGCCGACGTACGGGACCTCGTTGCCGGCGCACGCGGACGGACAGTGTTTGAGAACGGCGACACCGAAGCCGGCATCTGGTCCGTTGGCATGGTGCAGGGGCTCATCCACGACGTCCCAAGCGCAGGCGATGTGGTTCGGCGCATCGTTGCCGAGGCCGCGGCCGAGTTGCAGCGGGCAAGCGGGCTCATCCACTAACCGTGCCGCGCGGCCCACTCGCGAGCGGGCCGCGCTATGGTTACCCGGCACCGGCGACTTGCCACCAACCGGCCCTCAGCCCCGTGACGGAACCTGTTACACGTCGTAGGAGTCGAACGGCTCAAGATCGATGAACTCGCCGCCGCCAATTTCGGTTGCCGAGCGGATGCGGTCCGACGCCATGTTCTGCCCCCACTGTGAGAGACCCATATCGTGGGTTGCGAAGGTGCGGCGGGGCTTCATCGAAATGACGTAGTCGATCACGTCGCCGATGAGGAGCCAGGGCGCACCTGCTGGAACGGCGAGAACGTTGACCTCACCAACGAGCGCTGGCTCTGGCACGAGGGTGTCGCCGCCGTAGTACAGCTCGCCGTTGACGAGAACGCCGACGTTGTCAATGATCGGAATCGAGCGGTGGATCACGGCGTGTTTTTCGCCGTAGAAGCGCAGCGTGAATGGCCCTGCGGTGTGCTCGTCGCCGGCGCGCACCGCGATGGCGTTGGCCTCTGGCAGTGCAGCTCGGATCGCATCAACAACCGCAGCCGTCCCAAAAATGGGTGCGTCGGGGCTGCGGTCGAGTATGCGCTCAAGCTGGGCAGGCGTCCAGTGATCGGCATGCTCGTGCGTGATGACGACGGCTACCGCGTCCTCAGTGTCGGTGAGGGCTGTGGTCATGTTGCCGGGGTCGAGAAAGAGCTTTTTGCCGTCTTCTTCGAGGAGCAGGGCGGCGTGTTCAAATTTTGTCAAACGCATACTCTGACCCTAAAGGATGTGGCTGCAACCATGCCGTGAACTCTGCCGATACAGTGAACCTATGTTGTCGCCTCAGCCTCGAGTTCTTGTCGTGATTAACCCGGCCTCCGCGACGGGAAAGCGCGGGGCTATTGGGTCGCGCGTGGCCGATACGCTCAAGGCTGAGGGATACGCCGTCGTTGCGCTGATCGAGCCGACTGCCGACGCGTTGGCCAACTCTCTCGCGAGGGCGATGAGCACCGAGCCGCCACTTGCCGTTGTGGCGGTTGGCGGCGACGGCCTGGTCAATCTGGTGACCGGACAGCTTGTTGGGTCGGCAATTCCGCTTGGCCTTGTCCCAACGGGAACGGGCAACGATCTGGCTCGGGGGCTCGGCATCCCAGACACCATTGATGCGTCCCTCGCCGCGTTGGTCTCCCGCCTTGGGCAGTGGAGGGATTCGCTGGCAACGTCGGGGGACTCCGCGCCCACCGGCATCCGCTCAATCGATACGGCCGAGGTCGAAATCGACGGAGTTCGCCGGACATTTGTTGGTGCCCTGTCCGCGGGGTTTGACGCGGCCGTGAACGAACGTACCAATCGGATGACGTTTCCGCGCGGTAGCGCCCGCTATGTTGTTGCCGTGCTTGCCGAGCTTGTTGCGCTCAAGCCCCGCGAATATCGGCTGACCGTTGACGGCGAAACGCGTCAGGTGACGGGTGTGCTCGTTTCTGTCGCCAATAACGGTTCCATTGGTGGCGGAATGCGCATCGTCCCTGACGCGCAGCTCAACGACGGTCAGCTTGACGTCTTTATTGTTTCTGCGGTTGGCCGGCTGCGATTCTTGCGGATCTTCCCGAGCGTTTTTCGTGGCACGCACGTTGGCCTGCCTGAGGTCACGATCGTGCGAGGGCAAACGGCCACGGTCGAGTCAGCGGGCATCGTCGCCTTTGCCGATGGCGAGCGGATGGGGGCGTTGCCTGCGACGGTCAGGGTCGTACCCGCTTCCCTCCGTGCGTTGGCCTAGGCGGCTCCACACCGGCGGCAACACGCGAGAGTGAATAGGCTCCGGTCTCGGTTGCTGGCGACACGCGGTGTTTTTTCGCGTTTTTGTGCCTCGATTGGTGTTCGGCCCAAATCTGTGTAATTATTTAACGGTTGTGCAAACGGCCCCATCGTATAGCGGCCTAGTACGTCGCCCTCTCACGGCGGTAACACGGGTTCGAATCCCGTTGGGGTCACAACGAAAAAACTCCCTCAGGCTCTGCCTGGGGGAGTTTTTGTTGTATCTGCGGATCAGGCGAGGCGGCCCTGGTCTCGGAATCCTGTATGCCCGTGCTCGCGGGAAGCGAGGGAGCCGAAGGTTTCGGCTCCCCGCTCCCTATGCGGGCTCAGCGACCGGTTGGGGCTTCCGCTTGCTGCCGATGATAACGAGCAGTGTGCCGCCAACTGCCCAGCAGGCCAGCGTGATCCACTGCGTTGCGGTCGAAGCCTCCGGAAAGTACGAGAGCGTCCGCAGGAGTGTTGACGAGGCTCCGGGAACGAGCGCCTGGCCGACCGCTCCCCACGGCTCAGCCAAGAACTGCATAGGGGCGGTGTTTGCGGCAAGTGGATTGCCAAGCAGGATAGTGACGATTCCGGCAATCGCCAGCCCTGCTCTGCCGAGCAAGCCCTGAAGCCCGGCAATGAGCGAGCCTGTCGCGAAGAGCGAGAGCGAGATGGCCAGCATGTTGATTGCGAGGTTGCCTTGCAGAATGCCAAACCAGGTTTGCATGGTGAGGCCGATGGCAAGCCCGCCGAGGATGCCGTAGGCGGCAAGTGCGCCGAGGCGTCGTCGCCGACCGGTGGTCGTGAGGGAGATGAGGATTCCGCCGATCATTCCGCCGAGGGCGATGGGGAATGCCGCCGCCGCAAGTCCGGCACCGCGGGCATCCGTTTCGGCCAGCGGAACGACGTCGGTTACGGTGACGCGTGGTGCTGCTGGTGGGTTGAGCGGTGCTGTCTGTGGCGAGCCGCCAGCGGCTTCGAGCTGTTGTTCGTAGGTCGAGGTGAGCTGCGCCTGAAGCGTTGCGGCGACCTGCCCGAGGAGTTGGCTGGCAACCGGGCTTGCTGCGGATGATGTGAGCACTTCTGGGGATTCTCCGAGCACGATTGCGCCGTAGACGCCTCGTGAGCGGATGAGTGATTCTGCGTTGTCTCTGTCTGTTGCAGTGACGAGGTCGAGCGCTGGGCCGTCGTCGCTGTTGCTGTCGAGCGCTTCTGTTACCGCGTTGACCATGGGCGCTGGGCCGGTGATAGCGACTGGGAGGTGGTGCACGGTTGTGGTCACGGTTGGCCAGAGGAAGGCGACGAGCACGACGAAGACGATGACGGCTGCGCCGGCGGCGATGGCGAGAGGTCGCGCCCAGTGGGCCGTGGATGTGGGGTGTGCGGCCGTTGGTTGCGGCGCCGCGGTTCCGCCTGAAGCTGGGGTTTCCATAGCAGTGTCCTTGGAGATAATCTATATAAAGCGAATGATCGTTCTTTATAATGGTCGCATTGTGAAATCATGTCAAGAACAAACATTCTTTTTGCGCGAAACTCACGGGATAGGCTGGAACGATGCCAAAGGTCAGCGAAGAGTACAAAGCAGAGCGCCGAGCCGAAATTGCGGCGGCAGCGCTCCGCTGCTTTGCCCGAAAAGGCTTCCAAGCAACGTCGATGGCCGAAATTATTGCCGAAACGGGGCTCTCAGCTGGTGCCATCTACGGGCACTACGCGAGCAAAGATGACCTCGTCGTTGACTGCGCGCGATACTTCCTCGGCAACAGAGTGAACGACCTCGCCCGGCTCAAAGACCAGCGCCCTCTTCCTCAGCCGGGGCAGGTCGCCGCCATGTTCATCGCGGGGTTTGGCGAGGATCTTGGCGACTTCGGCATTCTTGTGCAGGTCTGGGGCGAAGCCGTGTCAAACCCGAAGGTCGCTGAGCTGATTGGCAGCGTGCTCACGCAGACGCGGACCGTCTACGAAGACTATCTCGCGGAATGGTTCAGGGCGAAAGGCACCCTCAACGAGCAAGAATGCGTGGCAAAGGGAATTGCGTTTGCCCCCGTTATTGTGTCGCTGTGTCAGGGATATATGGTGCAGGGCACGGTGCTGCCAGACTTTGATGGGGAAGCGTACCTCGCTACGCTTCTTGACCTCAGGTTCGATTAACGAATCCGGGGCTTCCTGCGGGGCGCTTGCGCACATCCCCACAACAAGCCCCGAATGGTCGAGCTGCTGTCAGCTGTTAGTGCTTCACATTGGCCGCCGCAGCCTCCATAAGCGTCTTGTTCTGCAGGCGGTCAATCCATGCGAGTGCAAGCGCCGAAACGATGAACGCGAGGTGGATAACAACCTGCCACATGACGCCTTCCGAGGTGTAGAGCTTGTCGACGTTTTCGGCGAGCTTGCCGGTTCCGCCGATGGGTCCAACCTCGATGAAGGTCTTCAACAGGTGGATGCTCGAGATGCTGATGATCGAGATCGACAGCTTGATTTTGAGCAGGTTGGCGTTCACATGCGAAAGCCAGTCTGGCTCGTCGGGGTGTCCGTCAACGCGGATCTTCGAGACGAAGATCTCGTAGCCGCCAATAATCACCATGATGAGCAGGTTTGCGATCATCACAACGTCGATAAGTCCGAGCACAGCGAGCATGACGCCGGATTCGTCGAGGCCGTGGCCACCGAACACCTCCTGCATGAGGTGCCAGAGGTCGATCATAAAGACGACAACATAGACGGCTTGGGCAACGATCAGCCCAAGATAGAGCGGCGCCTGCAGCCACCGGCTCGTGAAGATGAAATAGCCGAGGGCCCGCGAGGTCGCGCCGACCGGCCGATATGCGCGCTGCCCGTCAAGAAGCGGGTCAGTGGTTTCGGTCAGGTGGTCAGGTTTCACGCGCGGCTCCAATGTTGAAAAACGAAAGTCGTGTCGGCTAGGAAGCAATATTTTAGCCGTATAACCTAGGGCCGCTGCTGAGCGTTCGTCCCCGACCCGCCCTCAGCCCACCCTCGCCCCGCCCCTTTCCCCCTCCCTCGTGGGGTGCAATTTCGCTCGTGGGGCGCAAATTTTTGCACCCCACGAGCGAAAACGCACCCCACGGCGGGAAGAAGGCAGCACTCGACGGCCGAGGTGAGGCCCATCGCGTATATTTGATCGGGTGGCTACCCTTGATGATCTTCCGCTCCGTTCTGACCTCGTAGGCAAGAAGCCCTACGGCGCACCGCAAGACCCCGTGCCGGTGAGCCTGAACGTGAATGAGAACACCCATCCCATCCCAGAAGAGGTTGCGATCGACATCGTCTCGTCGCTCGCCAAGGCCGTTGTTGGGGCAAATCGCTACCCAGATCGGGATTTTGTTGAGCTGCGCCGTTCTCTGGCCGGCTACCTCGGGCACGGGCTCACCGAGAAGAATCTGTGGGCGGCAAACGGTTCTAACGAAGTACTGCAACAGGTCATGCAGGCCTTTGGCGGCCCTGGCCGTAGCGTGCTGAGCTTTGTCTCGACCTATTCCATGTACCCGCTGCTTGCAGACGGAACGGGCACCGAGTGGATTCCCGTGCAGCGCGACGAGCGCTACGAGTTGTCGGCCGAGACCGCTGTTGCCGCGGTGCGTGAACACCAACCGAGCATCACGATTCTCTGCTCGCCGAATAACCCGACCGGCACCCCGGTATCGCTCGACGTAATCCGCGAGCTCTACGACGCAACCGACGGCATCCTTGTGGTTGACGAAGCCTATGCCGAGTTCGCGGCTTACGGATTCGAATCTGCGCTGAGCTTGCTGCCTGGCCGCGAGCGGCTGCTCGTGTCTCGAACCATGAGTAAAGCCTTCGCTTTTGCCGGCGTTCGCCTCGGCTACCTCGCGGCCGATCCGGCCGTTGTGGATGCGCTCACCCTCGTCCGCCTCCCGTACCACCTCTCCGCGCTCACGCAGGCGGCTGGTATCGCCGCGCTTCGTCACGCCGATCGGATGCTCGCAACCGTCGACGATATCCGTGCTGAGCGCAACCGCATCGCCGAACGCCTCACCGAACTCGGCTACGACGTGTACCGCAGCGAAAGCAACTTTGTGTTGTTCGGGGGAGTGACTGATCCGAATGCCACGTTTGAGGCGCTGCGTGCGCAGGGAATCCTCATCCGCGACGTAGGCATTCCTGGCCACCTTCGCGTGAGCGCTGGCACGCACGAGGAGACCGGCGTCTTCCTCGACGCGATTGCCAAGCTTCCGCGGTAACCCAACAACCACCCCGAATAGAATCGACGTTATGACACAGGCATCATCCATGCGACAGGCGCGTGTTGCGCGCATCAGCCGTTCAACGAGCGAGTCGAGCATCGAGCTTGAACTCAACCTTGACGGAACGGGCAAATCCGATATTCAGACAAGCGTGCCGTTCTTTGACCACATGCTGACGGCCTTTGCAAAGCACTCGCTGACGGACCTCACTATCAAAGCAACCGGAGACACTCACATTGACGTGCACCACACGGTTGAAGACACCGGCATCGCGCTCGGCCAGGCCATCCTTGAAGCGCTCGGAGACAAGTCCGGCATCGCCCGCTACGGCGACACCTTTGTGCCGCTGGACGAGTCGCTTGCCCAGGCAGTGATCGACATCTCAGGTCGCCCCTACCTCGTGCACAGCGGCGAGCCGGAGGGCTTCGAGTTTCACCTCATTGGCGGTCACTTCACCGGTTCCATGGTGCGCCACTTTTTCGAGGCGATTGTGCTGAACGCGCGCCTGACCGCGCACATCCGGCTCGTTGAGGGCCGAGACCCTCACCACATCGCCGAGGCCGAGTTCAAAGCATTCGCCCGCGCCTTCCGCGTGGCGAAGGCCTTCGACGACGCCGTAGACGGCATCCCCTCAACAAAGGGAGCACTGTGACCAAGCCGAGCGTCGTCGTTTTTGACTACGGTTCGGGCAACGTCCACTCGGTTGTCAAGGCGGTTCAGCGGGCGGGCGCGGATGTTGTGCTCACTGGCGACCGCAAGCTGGCGATGGAGGCAGACGGACTCATCGTTCCCGGTGTCGGGGCATTTGACGCGGTCATGAACCAGCTCAACGCCGTTCGCGGGGGAGAGCTCATCGATCGGCGCCTTGCCGGCGGACGCCACGTCCTCGGCATCTGCGTCGGGTTGCAGATCATGTTTGAGCGTGGCGACGAGCGAGGCAAAATTACCGAGGGGCTCGGCGAATGGCCGGGCGAGGTGACGCGCCTCGATGCTCCGGTACTGCCGCATATCGGGTGGAGCACCGTTGAAGTTCCCGAACACTCAACGCTGTTTGACGGCGTTGAGGATGAGCGTTTCTACTTTGTGCACTCCTACGGTGCCCAGGAGTGGACGCTTGACCCGCATCCAGCGATTCGGCCTCCTGCCGTGACCTGGGCCGAGCACGGTTCCCGCTTTATTGCGGCCGTCGAAAACGGTCCGCTGACTGCCACGCAGTTTCACCCCGAGAAGTCAAGCGAGGCGGGTATCCGGCTGTTGTCGAATTGGATCAGCGGCCTGGGCTAGAATCTCCTGTTGTGTGTTGATGCAGCCCGCGTCAACAACCCCCAAGCCAACAAGGACATGATGAGCGAATTCAATAAGCGGCCCAAACTTGAGCTGCTGCCTGCGGTTGACGTTGCTGATGGGAAGGCCGTGCGCCTCACCCAGGGCGAGGCTGGAACCGAGACGAACTACGGTTCTCCCCTCGAGGCGGCCCTCGATTGGGTGAACCAGGGCGCGGAGTGGATTCACCTCGTTGACCTCGACGCGGCCTTTGGGCGCGGCAACAACGCCGCCATCCTCAAGAAGGTCATTAAGCAGACCCGCGGCGTCAACATTGAGCTTTCCGGTGGCATTCGCGACGACGCGAGCCTCGAAGCAGCCCTTTCGCTCGGACCGAAGCGAGTCAACCTTGGCACCGCTGCCCTTGAGAACCCAGAGTGGACGCGCAGCGTTATCGCTCAGTATGGCGAGCTCATCGCGGTTGGCCTCGACGTGCGTGGCACGACGCTTGCCGCCCGCGGCTGGACCGAAGACGGCGGTGACCTCTGGGAGGTCCTCGATCGCCTTGAGGATGCCGGCTGCGCTCGCTACGTGGTCACCGACGTGACCAAGGACGGCACGCTCCGCGGCCCGAACGTTGAGCTGCTTCGTCAGGTGCTTGACCGCACGCACCGCCCGGTCGTTGCATCCGGTGGCGTCTCAAGCTTGGACGACCTCGCCGTACTTCGCGAGCTCGTGCCTGCCGGCCTTGAGGGCGCAATTGTCGGAAAGGCCCTCTACGCTGGAGCCTTCACGCTCGGCGAGGCCCTGGACGTCGCCGGCGACTAATCGCTTCCTGAACCTGCATCTATTTGCGAGTAATTGCGACAAATGCACGCGATTTGAGCAGATTCTCGCAAATAGATGCAGGTTCGGGGTTTGAGAAAGGGTGTGGCATGGCCGCGAAGAATCTTGGGTCGACCGGGCTTGACGGGGCATCCCTCAACCTTGGCGACCAGCCGCACGCCGACTCGGCAGGGCAGCCCTGGGCTGGCCGCAGCTTCGAGAGCAATGAGTTTGCCGACGATAATGGCCTGATTGATGAGGCTCTCGGCTCGGCGCTTGCCGGCTTCGCGGCTGGCACTGGCGGGGTAGAAGCGGTTGTGGATGCGTTCCGAACCGCGCGCCTCCTCATCCCGTTAATCGCCGAGGCCGGTGACGTTGGCTACACCGATGCTGGCAAGCTCGTTGACAAAACCCAAGAGCTGTCGATCGTCACGGTTGCCGCACCGGACGGCCGAAAAGCCCTCCCAATCTTTTCTTCCGTTGACGCTATGAAGCGCTGGAACGCGGAGGCTCGCCCAGTGCCGGCAGACGGCGTTCGTGTCGCCCTAGCTGCCGCAGGCGAAGACACCGATCTTATTGTGCTCGACCCCGGCTCCGATACGCAGTTTGTGCTGCGTCGACCCGCCGTCTGGGCTGTTGCGCAGTCGCTGCCGTGGTCTCCAGGATGGTCTGATCCAGACGTCATTGCCGAGTTCGAGCGAAGCATCGCTGGAGAGCCAGCAGCTATCTCCATCTCGCTTGGCGATGGCGACCCTCGGGCGCTCCTCGCCGCGCCAGAAACGCTCATTTCGCTGCGGTTGGTTCCCGGCCTCGATCGAGACCAGGTGAACGCCGTACTGGAGTCGCTCCAGGCAACATGGTCGCAGAGCGAGATCATCGCAACACGGATTGATTCGCTGTCGCTTCAACTCACGGCCTAGTTGGCGGTCCACGCCCGTTCCTCGTGAACGAGGGGTGCTGTGACGGTGGTAGCATCCCAGAGGGGGCTCACTACCGGGAGCTATAACGATGCGACACCTCACCATTCAAGCGAATGGTTGCGAGGTGACCCTGCAACCGGGTGAGACACTCGATATCGGCCGCGATCGCAGTTGCGACCTTGTTCTTGAGGATCGACTGGTTTCTCGGGTCCAGGCCGTTCTCTACTACGGCGATGCGTGGTATGTTGCCGACCGCGAGAGCGGCAACGGAACTTTCCTGAACGGCGAGCGAATCGAGATCGCCCAGCTTCCGGAAGCCGGCTTGCTTTCGTTTGGCGATGAGCATGGGCCATCGCTTCGGTTTGCGCACGAGGGGCAGGCATCAGCCGCCGATTGGAACCGGCATCCCGCAGCTGGGGAACCTGGCGTTCCGTCCGTGCCCGTTTCGGTGTGGGTTGGTGGGGTTGAACACCAATTTGAAACGGGCAGCACTGTTTTGCTTGGGTCGGGGGAGCACTGCGATGTGCGGCTGGCCGGCGATGGTGTGTTGTTCGAGCACGCGCTGCTTCGCGATGACGGTGGATGGTCGGTCAACGCCATTGGCTCGTCTTGGCCGGTTCGGCCGGACGGAGCATCGGCAGACGTCTCGCTCATCGGCGATGGTTGCCAGCTATGGTTCGGCGATCAGGCTGGTGGACAGTGGGTCGAATTCGCGCCGAGCTTTTCGACGCATACCGACTCAACGACGGCCCGCCCGATTGCTGGAGAGGCCCCGTCCATCCCCGAAACGGATTTTGAGGCAACGAGCCTCGCCGGAGCGTTCCCCCAGGCATATAGAGGGCATCAGCAACACCTCGTTGACCAGGGCGACGTTGCTCACTCCTTCATCATCGGTTCGGCGTCTGATTGTGGATATCCCCTTGCCGACATACTCGTTTCGCGCCAGCATGCCAGGGTGACCGAACGCGGCGACTCGTTTGAGATTGTTGACCTCGATAGCCTCAACGGCACGTTCATTAACGGTGAGCTCATCACGAGGCGGCGGCTCTATGAGGGCGATTTACTCACCATCGGGCATAACGATTTTGTGCGGGTCGGGAATGCCCTTGTGCGATTACGCGAGGCGTCGCCTGAGAGCGGCGGGCTTGAGGTGCACGGGCTTAATTTTGTGCTTCCCGACGGGAAGCGGCTGCTTGATAACGTGAGCCTCACGGCTCGTCGCGGTACCCTGACGGCCGTTGTTGGCCCCTCGGGTGCTGGCAAATCGACGTTTGGCCGGATGATAACGGGCGGGTCGGTTCCAACCGGTGGCATCGTCAAATTTGACGGCTTTGATGTGCACCGAAGCTACTCTATTGTTCGGTCTCGCATCGGTCTTGTTCCTCAAGAGGATGTGTTGCACTGGCAGCTCGGGTTGAAGCGCGCACTCGGATACGCGGCAACGCTCAGGCTTGCGGCCACGGCTGCTCGTGCCGAGCGTCAGGCCAAGGTTCGTCAAGTCATTGCCCAGCTTGGTCTTGACGGGCACGAGCACACGAGGATTAGCAAGTTATCCGGTGGCCAGCGGAAACGATCATCCGTTGCGCTTGAGCTATTGACCGAACCGTCACTGTTGGTCCTCGACGAACCGACCTCTGGGCTTGACCCCGCGCTCGACCGCCAGGTTATGCTCACGCTTCGCGAACTTGCTGATGGCGACCGCGCTGTTGTGGTTGTGACCCATTCCGTTGCCTACCTCAGTCTGTGCGATCAGATACTTGTGCTCGCTCCCGGTGGTAAGCCGGTGTATGTTGGCCCGGTTGAGGAGCTGGCCGCCTTTTTTGGCACCGACGACTGGGCCGAGATTTTTGCTCAGATCGCAGCCTATCCCGAAGAATCGCACGCGCGATATGAGCTGAGCGCGCCGCCGGCTCCCGCCGTGAGCCATGACGTTACGCCGCATGCGACAACGCAGAAAGCGTCTCGGGGCGGTGCGTCTGCCCTTACTCAGTTTGTGACGCTCGCGATTCGCCAGGCTCACCTGCTGATTGCCGACAGGGGGTATCTGGCGTTTCTTCTTGCCCTGCCGGTTGTGCTTGGGCTTTTATCACTCGTTGTTCCGGGGGAGGCCGGGTTTACCGAGACCGATCCCACCAAACTCGACACGATGGGGGAGCCGTCTCAGATACTCTCGCTCCTCATGATCGGGGCGTGTTTTATGGGTGCTTCCGTCTCAATTCGTGAACTTGTTGCCGAACGGCCAATCTTCCTGAGGGAGCGCGCCGTTGGGCTCTCCGTCTGGGCTTATGTGATGGCCAAGATCGTGGTGCTCGGCGCGATGACATGGTTCTCGGCTGCCGTGACCGTCGCCATCGTGCTCTGGGGGAAAACTCCGCCGGAAGACTGGGTTGTGATACCGGATGCCCGAATCGAGCTGTATATCGCTGTGGGGATGACAGCGTTTGTGTCGATGCTTGTTGGGCTCTGTATCTCGGCATTTGTTCGGTCGAGCGATCAGACGATGCCAGTGCTTATCGTGATGCTGATGGCTCAGCTGGTGCTCCACGGCGGCATCATTCCGGTCACGGGTCGGGCCGGCCTTGACCAACTGTCGTGGCTGATGCCTGCTCGTTGGGGATTTGCTGCTGGCGCATCTGGGATGGGCCTTCGTGACCTTGTTCCGTCAATTGATGAGGACTGGCTATGGGAGCACGAAGCGTTCCAATGGATACTCGCGATTGGCGTCTTGTTGGTGATGAGTGCTCTGCTGATCGTCGTCATTTATGGTCAGCTGCGTGGAAAAAAGAAGCTTCTCTAAGCCAGCCGCCAATAGCAGCGATGTGCCTCTCCCTTTGAACACCGTGCGTGACGGCAATGATGTTGACGTGCCGTTGGGAATCCGGGTGCGCCATGCACAAAAAAGGTGGGCCTGCCGAAGCAAGCCCACCGTGGAAATGTCGCTTTAGTTGACCGGTCCCGTGTACTTTTCGCCTGGGCCCTTTCCGATGGGGTCGGGGATGACGGATGCCTCGCGGAAGGCGAGCTGCAGCGAGCGGAGGCCGTCGCGAAGGCTACGAGCGTGCATATCGCTGATCTCGGGTGCGCCGGCCGTAATGAGCCCGGCAAGGGCGTTGATGAGTTTGCGTGCCTCGTCGAGGTCGAGCTGGTTCTCAGGGTCGTCGGCAAGGCCACATTTCACCGCGGCTGCGCTCATGAGGTGGACGGATGTGGTCGTGATGACCTCTACCGCGGGAACGTCTGCGATATCGCGCCCCGCCGACTCCGCCTCGCGGGCTGCGCGTTCGCTAAACCGAGCTTCATGCTCCGCGTTGCGGGCCGTTGATGCCTCGTTGTCGTTCTCGCCGAACACGTGTGTGTCACTCATTTGAGCTGCTCTTTCGCTTTGGGCGACTGCGGGATGGCCCTGGCTGGTCTTCTGCCGCAGTCTCTGCTAGTATTCATGAGGCTCTGGAACTTATAGTTTCAGTACGAAAGTGGATTATCTCCCACCCGCGTTGACCGCCATACCAAGGTTACCGGGTAGATTGCACTCCGCTTCACCAGATTTCGATCTGGCGAAGTAGATTTGAGGGTGTGGCCGATGTGAACAGAATATGTTCGCTGACGCGCGATAGTTCGTCTTCGTGGCTCGCCCGGTTCAAACCGGTTGAGGGGCTACCACCACTATCGTAAGGAGCAGCGCATCAGCGATCCCCGTACAAATGAACGCATCCGCGTCCCAGAAGTTCGACTGGTTGGACCCAGTGGCGAACAGGTTGGCGTCGTGGCGATTGAGGTTGCCCTGCGTCTAGCCGCTGAGGCTGACCTCGACCTGGTGGAGGTTGCGCCTAACTCAAAGCCTCCCGTTGCCAAGATCATGGATTACGGCAAGTTCAAGTATGAGGCTGCGCAGAAGGCGAAAGAAGCTCGACGCAACCAGGCGAACACCATCCTCAAAGAGGTCCGGTTCCGCCTCAAGATCGATAAGCACGACTACGAGACCAAGCGCAAACGCGCAGAGGGCTTCCTCAAGCAGGGTGACAAGGTGAAGGCCATGATCCTGTTCCGCGGTCGCGAGCAGTCGCGCCCAGAGCAGGGAGTCCGTCTGCTGCAGAAGTTTGCAGAAGACGTTCTCGAGTTCGGCACCGTGGAGTCAAACCCTACGATCGATGGTCGCAACATGGTGATGGTTATCGCCCCGCTCAAGAACAAATCTGAGGCAAAGGCAGAAGCCAACGCCCAGCGCGCATCCAATAAGCACTCCTCGCACAATAACGAGGCCAAGGATGCTGCAGAGACCAAGACCAGCGATGCAGCTGAGAGCCCGGCCGAGGCCGAAGCTCCAGAAGCAGCCGCAGAATAAGACTTTTGCCACCGCGGTGGCGAAACCGATAGAGGAGAGAAAATGCCTAAGATGAAGACCCACTCGGGCGCCAAGAAGCGTTTTAAGGTCACCGGGTCCGGCAAGCTGAAGAAGCAGCAGGCCGGTATGCGACACAACCTTGAGGGCAAGTCGAGCCGCCGCACCCGTCGCCTCAACCAGGACCAGGTCCTGTCGAAGGCTGACAGCAAGGTAGCAAACAAGCTTCTCGGTCGCGGCTAAGCACCGCACCCACCGACTTAACGTAAAGGAAATCCAGAAATGGCAAGAGTAAAGAGAGCCGTCAACGCTCACAAGAAGCGTCGCGTTATCCTCGAGCGCGCAAAGGGCTACCGCGGACAGCGTTCACGTCTGTACCGTAAGGCAAAAGAGCAGACGATCCACTCGTTCGTCTACCAGTACCGTGACCGTCGCCAGCGTAAGGGTGACTTCCGTCGCCTGTGGATCCAGCGCATCAACGCTGCATCGCGCGCCAACGGCCTCACCTACAACCGTTTCATCCAGGGCCTTGGTCTTGCTGGAATCCAGGTTGACCGTCGCATGCTTGCCGACCTGGCAGTTCACGAGCCTAAGACGTTTGCTTCGCTGGTTGAGAGCGCTCGCGCAGCTCTTCCTGCTGACACGTCAGCTCCTAAGGTCTCTGCATAAGAAGGATTTTGCGCAAGCAGGATTCTGCGTAAGCACGAGTCACCTAACATCGGTTTGTCCCACTAGCTCTCGTTGAGAGCCATGTGGTTACTCAGCCCCGCACCCGGTTCGCCGGTGCGGGGCTTTGTGCTGTCCACGGAACGCTACATCGCTCGTGGGGCGCAGAATCGCTCGCGGGGTGCAGAATAACGCACCCCACGAGGCGGAACGCACCCCGCGAGGCAACTCGGCCCCGCTGCTCAAGCGCCTAGACTCGTACCATGCTTGAAAATCCCCGCTCACCCCGTGTCCGTGCCGTCGCCAAACTCGCGCGCAAGTCAGCAAGACAAGAGAGTGGCTACTTCCTTCTTGAAGGACCCCAGGCCGTGCGAGAGGCGTTGACCTTCCGCCCAGAACTGCTTGGCGACCTGTTTGGCACGCCAACCGCTCTTGAGCGTTACCCAGAGATTGTTGCCCTCGCAGAGGAAGCCGACCTCGAGTTCGAGTACGTCACCGAAGAGGTGCTCGAATCGATGGCCGATACCGTTACCCCGCAGGGCTTCGTGGCTGTTTGCCGGCAGTTCCCTGTCTCGGTCAAGGAGATTTTTGCCGGCGACCCGAAGCTTGTCGTCATCCTCGAAGAGGTTCGCGACCCAGGCAACGCGGGCACCATTATCCGCGCCGCCGATTCGGCCGGGGCCGATGCCGTCATCCTGACCGGTCGCAGCGTTGACCTGTACAACCCGAAGGTCGTCCGCTCGACAACCGGTTCGCTTTTTCACTTGCCGGTTGCTGTGGATGCCACGCTCGAGGATGTGCGCGGTCGCGCCCAGTCTGCTGGCCTCACGGTTCTTGCCGCAGATATCAAGGGCGACAGCCTTTTGGATGCGCGTCAGGACGGCAGCTTGGCCAAGCCAACCGCGTGGTTGTTTGGTAACGAGGCGCGTGGGTTGACCGACGAGGATCTTGCCTTGGCCGATCGCTCGCTCACCGTGCCGATTTACGGCAGCGCCGAATCGATGAACCTTGCCACTGCAGCTTCCGTGTGCCTCTATGAGAGCGCCTTCGCCCAGCGCGCTGCTGAGTAGTGCACCGCAAAACTGCTCAGTAGTCATCCGTTCGCCGCTCGTTGCGAGGTATCGCCCAGATACTCGCAACGAGCGGCGAACGGATGCGCGTTTCGGCGCGTTCGGCTACTGAAAGAGTTGTTCCCCCACGAAGCCACCTTCCGCGCAGCCCGCTGGGATGGCGAAGACGGCCGAGCCAACGTGCGAGATCCATTCGTTGAGCATGTCGAGGTCGTCGAGCCGCTGCTGGAGCGGCACAAACTGGGCGACCGGATCCGCCTGGTACGAGGCAAAGAGCAGCCCGGCGTTTCCGTCGGCGCCGGTCGTCGGGCCGTCGTCGTAGTTGTAGCCCCTACGGAAAATGCGCTCTGACGTGTTCTCGCTTCGCGCTCTTCTGATGTGCGACTCCGTTGCGATCACCGGAAACCCGAGGGTATTGGTTGCCTGAAAGTCCGTCTCGTCCTGTTCTTCAGAACCCGTGAGCGGGGCACCGTTGCTGAGGGTGCGACCGACGGCGGATTCCCGCCCAACCCGGTCGACCATGTCCCACGTGTCGAGGTTCATGGCGATGCGCCTGAGGACAAGCGAGGTGCCGCCGGCCATCCACTCCGGCTCTCCGCCGCTCCACACAACGCCGGCAAAATCCTCGCTGCCTGGAGCCGGGTTGACGGTCCCGTCCACCTGCCCAAACAGGTTTCGCATGGTGGTTCCCTGAGGCTGTGAGCCCTTGGCGTTGCGGAATCCTGACTGGCTCCACCTGAGCGTTGCAAAGGTGCGCGCATCCTTGCTCAGCATGCGAATGCAGTGTGACAGGCTGAGCGGGTCGTCAGAGCCGACCTGGAGCAAGAGATCGCCGTGGCTCGTTGCGTTGTTGAGGGCGTCCTTACTGAACGCTGGGAGCGGGGAGAGCCATGCGGGAAGGCGGTTGGCATTCACTCGCCGCACGAGTTCCGGCCCAAACCCAAACGTCACGGTGAGGTGCGCCGCCACCTCGGCGAGCTCAGGTTCCGAGTCGGCGAGGGCTGAGCGGGCCTGGGTCAGCTTCGCGGCGTCGTCGGTGAGGATGCGCAGCATCCGCTCGATTGCGCCCCTGTCGGTTGTTGGGAGCAGGTCAAACGCGAGAAACGTTGTGAGGGCAGGGGGAGGAGTCGCAATTCCCGCCTGGTGCACACCGTAGAACGGTTCGAGTCCCCATTCACTGCCGGATGTTTTGGCGCCTTCTGCGGGTTGTTCCTCGCCTGCTCTGATAGCCGCGTCGATACCGACGGCACCGACGGCGCCTATCCCAGCCGCGGCACCCCCAAGGAGGAGGTGCCGGCGGCTGAGACCGCGCCGGCCATCAGTTGTTGGCTGATGACTCGTTGTCATTTAGTGATCCATACCCTCGTGCTCGTCTGCCGGAGTCTCGGTTCCGTCGCCGTGTCCTGGCGCGTAGTTTTCGTTTGCGCCGGAGTACGCCTTTACCGGAACGGTGACGTCGTAGGTCGATCCGTCGTCAAGCGTGATGGTGAGTTCGACGTTGACGCCGGGCTCAAGTGCGCCGGTGAGGGCCATGAGCATGATGTGGTCGCCGCCGGGTTCGAGGTCGTATCCACCGCGGGCCGGGATAACAAAGCCACCCTCTTTTGCCTGCATTTTTCCGTCAACAACCTCGTGGAGTTCGACCATGTCGGCGCTCGGCGTGCTTGCCGAGACGACGGTCACATCTTGGTCGGAGCTGTTCTGGAGGTGCCCAAACGCGCCCGTCATGTCTCCGTCGACGGCCTTCACCCAGCCGTCGGTGAGGGTGATCGCGGCGGATTCGGCGGATGCGTTGGCCGAAGGCGTCGGCGAGGTTTCGCTGCTTGGGGTTGAGCATCCGCTCAGGGCAAGAGTGGCTGCGGCCACAAGGGCGGCTGCGGCAAGCGTGAGGCGGGTGGTTGGCAGGGTAGTGCTGTTCATGAGTGTTCTTTCGTACTGCGAAGGAGGCGCGCCAAAGTGTGCATGAGGCACCGGCGCGTCAGAAGTGTTTAGTGAACGAGAGTGTCGCTGTTTCGGCCCGATTTGGGCTCGTCGTCATCGTCTGGATCGTCGCTGTGATGTCCGTTGTTTCGCTCGTTGCCGCGGCCAAAGCGGCGGCGCGCTCGTCGAGAGGCCACAACAAGAAGGGCAACGATGCCAACCGCAATCGCCGCGCCGATGAGGGCGATGACGAGCGTGCGGATGACGCTTGGCACCGAGCGCTGCATGTCCTGTGCGTCGGCCACGGAATCCGTGGCCTCTGGTGTGGACGTTGGTGCAGCAGACGGCGTTGCCGAAGTTCCGGCATCACCAACCACAAAGGAGTAGGTTCCCTCGATGGGATGACCGTCGCTCGAGACCACTCGCCACACGACCGTGTACGTGCCATCATCAAGCGGCTGTCTGACCGGCTGGGTAACGGTCGGCCCTGCGAGTTCGCTCGGCCCTGAGGCCCAGTCGGTTGCGCCATCAACGATGGTCGCGCCCTCAAGCACTCGAACCTCGGTACCTATTTCAATCAGATTGTCCGAGAAGGTCAGGCTGATTTCCGTTGGTGCCTCGTCGAGCGTTGCGCCGTCGGCAGGGGTCGCCGAGATCAATTGGTCGTGGGCGCTGGCCGGTGTGGCCAGACCGGGGGCCGTGAGCAAGGCCGCTGCAACCGTGAGGGTGAGCGCGGCAAGGATGCCGGCTCGAACGGTTGCGCGCAGGCCAACGGTGCGACGTCGATGAGCGGATGCCGGTGCGCCGTTGTTGGCGCGCACGACTGCCACTGCGTGGGGGTAATCCATTGGTTGTTGTTCCTTTTCCGGCACGTACTGTGCTGTGCCGGGTAGGTGCAGCTCGGCGCGCGAGAGTGAGACTCTTGCGACGACCGACTGCGTTGCGAACACGATGCTAGCTGGCGACCGGTTGGCTTGGTGGTCCGCGGTAGCGCAGGCCGCGCATCCACCTGATGGAAGGAACAAAAACGTTACGCCAAGCGACAGTTGCCGTGCTTGGGTTGTTGATGTGAACGGGGAGCGGCCGTTCGATGATGATCGCACCAAGAAGCATGCGGAGTAGTCCACCGATTGTGAGGATGGCCTCTTCGCCCCTGCGAAGCATTGCGATGGTCAGCACGGCGGCGAAGGCGTGGGCGACCCACATCCACGCTGGATGGGTCGCCATAGCTGCTTCGCTGCTCATCATCCCAATGGTTTGTAGCTGGGCGGTGGATACCCCGTGCTGGTGCGCGCCGCCAACGGCGCCCGCAATGGATGCTGGCCCTGACACGTATGAGAAGAAAAAGTGGAAGAGTGCCTGGCTGCTCATGACGGCAACCGATACTCGCCAGAGCGAGCGTGTGCGTCCGGCAAAGACGGTGCAGACGGCAGCGGCAACTACGAGGGCAGCCGCGATTCCGATAACGGAGGGGGCGGAGCCGCCCGCGGCGAGGTGCGAGAGCGCCGCAACTAGAATCGTGACGACGGCACCAAGGAGGCCGCGAAGAACGCGCTGAGGCCTCGTCATGGTGTTGGTCACACCGCTAGGGTAGCTGATCCGAGGCCCGCTTGGGAGTCGACGGCTCAGCGGAGTATCCAACTCGCCCAAGCTGAAGAGACAATGAGTTTGTTTTTGTAACCTTTAGGTTACGATAATGACGATGTCCCAACCGGGTAAATTGGAGAGAATCTACCGTTCCTCCGGTATTTTTCTGGTTTCGATTGGGTTGCATCATGGTAACAAAACGGTCGGGACCGCAGCGTGCGCGGCATGATCCGCGCTAGCGTTGACAACATGACTGATTCAGATTCCGCACAGAAGCGACCCAGCCTGAATGCTTTTGAGACCACAAGCAACCCAATTGTTGCCGCGGTTGGCGAGCCGCTCGTTGTCGTTGACAGCGTTGAAAAGTACTACGGCGACTTCCACGCACTGAAAAACATCAACCTCACCGTGAATAAGGGTGAGGTTGTTGTGGTCATCGGTCCCTCAGGTTCAGGAAAGTCAACGCTGTGCCGCACGATTAACCGCCTTGAGACCATCACAGAGGGCGAAATTCGGATCGACGGCAAGAAGCTGCCAGAAGAGGGCAAGGCCCTCGCGGCCCTCCGTGCGGATGTTGGCATGGTGTTTCAGTCGTTCAACCTCTTTGCGCATAAGACGATTCTTGAGAACGTGACGCTTGGTCCGATCAAGGTCCGCAAGCTGAGCAAGGCCGAAGCCGAGAAGCAGGCGCGCCAGCTGCTTGAGCGGGTTGGCGTTGGACAGCAGGCAGATAAGCTTCCCGCCCAGCTCTCCGGCGGCCAGCAGCAGCGCGTTGCCATCGCCCGGGCGCTGGCTATGAAGCCAAAGGTCATGCTGTTTGACGAGCCCACCTCGGCGCTTGACCCAGAGATGATCAACGAGGTGCTTGACGTCATGGTTGAGCTTGCCAAAGAAGGTATGACCATGATCGTCGTGACGCACGAGATGGGCTTCGCCCGCCGCGCGGCAGACAGAGTCGTTTTTATGGCCGACGGCCAAATCATCGAAGACGAAGATCCAGACACGTTCTTTGACCACCCGCGCAGTGACCGCGCCAAAGATTTCCTGTCAAAGCTCCTCACCAACTAGTGAGCGGGCCGTACCGGGATACCACCACCGGTTCTACCGAACCGGTTGATTGAAAGGAATGCAATGCTGAAGAAAGCACTGGTAGTAGGAGTTGGCCTCGTCGCCGCTCTGACCCTGAGCGCCTGCGGAGGAAGCTCTGACCCCGCAAGCACCGATGGAGCCGACTCTGGCTCCTCCGACGCGCTGTTCGAAGTTGCAACAGATTTCACCCTCGAGGGAAGCCCAACGTTTGACGCGATCGACAAGCGCGGCAAGGTCATCATCGGTGTGAAGGAAGACCAGCCTGGTCTTGGCTTCCTTGACGCCGCAACAGGCGAGCGCACCGGTTTTGACATCGAAATCGCCCGCTGGGTAGCCGCCTCCATCGGCTACGACGAGGCCGATATTGAGTTCAAGGCCATCCCAAGCGCCAACCGCGAATCCGCGATTGTCAACGGTGACATCGACTACTACGTTGGAACCTACTCGATCACCGACAAGCGTAAAGAGCAGATCGACTTTGCCGGTCCGTACTTCGTCACGGGCCAGGGACTCCTGGTCGCGAAGGACAACACCGATATCAAGAGCGAAGACGACCTCGCCGGCAAGACGGTGTGCTCGGCAACGGGTTCAACACCCATCCAGAACATCAAGGAAAACTTCCCCGACACCAAGACCGAAGAGTTCGAGACGTACTCGCAGTGTGTTGAGGCCCTTCTTGACGGTTCGGTGGATGCCGTGACCACAGACCAGGCCATCCTGCTTGGATACGCGTCGCAGCAGCCAGACGAGCTCAAGGTTGTTGGAGAGCCCTTCACCGTTGAGAACTACGGTGTTGGCATCCAGAAGGGTGACGACGTCTTCCGCACGCACGTGAACGAGCTGTTCACGGATGGTGGAGACACCTGGCAGGCCATCTACGACGCGACCCTCGGTCAGTCGGGCAGCAAGGTAACCCAGCCAGAGGTTGACGCCTACTAAACGAATGTTGGTGCGGCACTCCGCCGTGGGTGCCGCACCTTCCTCGTTGTTCCATTTCACAGCATCCGTGACCGAAAGGGTCCGCAGTGGATACGCTCCTCAATAATCTCGACCTCTTTGTGTTGGGGTTCAAGAACACGCTGATTCTGTTTTCCGTCTCAGCGGTGTTTGCGCTCGTGCTTGGCACCATCGTTGGTGCCCTTCGAGTATCGCCGGTGACGTCGATGCGCGCGCTCGGTACGTTCTACGTCAACGTCATCAGGAATACGCCGCTCACGCTGCTCATGTTCTTCTTTGCCTTTGGTTATCCGAAGCTCAACCTCGGCAACCTCAGCTTCACCACCCTCGCCATCATGGCGTTGAGCATTTACACGGCGACGTATGTTGCCGAGACCCTTCGCTCTGGTATCAACACGGTCCCCGTTGGACAGGCAGAGGCCGCCCGCGCGATTGGGCTCCCGTTTGGGCAGACAATGTCTCTCGTTATCCTCCCTCAGGCTTTCCGCTCGGTGATCCCGCCAATGATGAGCGTGTTTATCGCGCTCCTTAAGAACACAACGGTTGCCGCTGGCTTCTCCGTTGCCGAGGCTGGAGCGATCAGGGCCAATCTTTCTGAGCGTGGCGAGCCAGCGATTATCGTGCTGCTCTGGGTCGCGCTCATCTTTATCCTGTTGGTTGGCATCCTTTCGGTGCTGCAGCGTCGCCTTGAGAAGAAGTGGAAGGTGGCACGATGACCAGCGTTCTGTTTGATGCCCCCGGCCCACGGGCCAAGAAGCTCAATGTTGTGCTCAACATTGTGACCGTGATCGTTGTCCTCACGATCGCGGGTTTTATCGCCTACCGCTTCTACGAGACCGGTCAGTTCACCGAGGCAAAGTGGAAGATCTTCTCGTTCCCGCTTGTCCAAGAGCGGATTCTAGAAGCCACCCTCGCTACGCTCAAAGCCTTCGCGCTCGGTGCCGTTCTGAGCCTGATTCTCGGACTCATTCTTGCGATCGGTCGGATGTCTGACCACGCCTGGGTCCGGATTCCGTGCACCTGGTTTGTCGAGTTGTTCCGCGCCGTACCGCTGCTGATCCTCATGATGATCATGTACTACGGGCTTCCGCCGCTTGGCGTCGACTTCATGACACCGTTCCTTGCGGTGGTTATCGGACTCGCGCTCTATAACGGTTCGGTGCTCGCAGAGGTGTTCCGCTCCGGTGTTGAGTCGCTGCCAACCGGACAGCGCGAGGCCGGCTACGCGATCGGTCTTCGCAAGTCACAGGTGCTGTCGATTATCTTGATGCCGCAGGCCATCCGCGCGATGCTCCCCGTGATCATCTCGCAGCTTGTGGTCATCCTGAAGGATACGGCGCTCGGCTTTATCGTGACTTACCAGGAGCTGCTCTTCCTTGCCAAGTACCTTGGCACGCAGGGGCAGTACGGTTCGCCGATTATCCCGTCGGCCATCGTTGTTGGTGCCATTTACGTTGGGCTCTGCCTGATCCTGTCCGGTATTGCCAAGTTTGTTGAGGCGTGGTCTCGGCGTTCGCCAAAGGCATCGAAGGGCGTCGAGGAAAAACTGCAGCTTGAGGCCGAGAACCTCTCGGCGTAGCGCTCACATGATACAGAACGGGCCGGCCCCGCAGCGGATGCTGTGAGGCCGGCCCGTTCTGTTTCTCGTTGTGATCGGTCGTATCTTCAACGGTGAGGCGTTCGGACGCGCGGCCGTTTCACAGCCAGGTGCCAAACTTCTTGATGAACCGCACCTTCACAAACTGCGTGAGTGCGCAGTACGCAAGCAGGGTAGCGATAAGCCAGGGGAAGTAGGACCACGGCAGCGGTACGAGTCCGAGTGACTGGCCCCAACCCGAGAACGGCAGGAGGAGCCCGAACACGCACACCGCTGACGTTGCAAGGATCACGGGGAGAGAAGCCCTCGACTGGATAAATGGAATCTTGCGCGTGCGGATCATGTGCACGATGAGCGTCTGCGAGAGCAGCGACTCGATGAACCAGCCCGACTGGAATAGCGAAGCGTCGGCAACCGTATTCGCCTGGAAGACAAACCACATGAGTGCAAAGGTCGTGATGTCGAAGATCGAGCTGATCGGGCCAATTCGAATCATGAACTGGGCAAGGCTCTTTGTCTCCCACTTGCGAGGCTTGCGCAGGTATTCGTCGTCCATCTTGTCCCATGGCAGGGTGAGCATCGAGAGGTCGTACGTGAGGTTTTGCACGAGCACCACCAACGGAATCATCGGGATGAACGGCAGCATTGCGCTCGCAACGAGCACCGAGAACATGTTGCCGAAGTTCGACGAGGCCGTCATCTTGATGTATTTCATGGTGTTGCCGAAGGTGCGCCGGCCCTCGATCATCCCGTCCTCGAGCACGTTGAGGTCCTTTTCGAGCAGGATGATATCTGCCGATTCCTTCGCGATATCGACCGCGGTATCAACTGAGATTCCAACATCCGCCGCACGAAGCGCTGCGGCATCGTTGATCCCGTCGCCGAGGAATCCGACGACGTGGTCGCCAGCCCTGAGCGCCTCAACGATGCGAGCCTTCTGCAACGGATTGACCTTTGCAAACACGGTCGTGCGCTTGGCAAGTTCGGTGAGTTCCTCGTCGCCGAGGTCCTCGATCTGGTTGCCAAGCACAATCGCACCAACATCCAGCCCAACCTGCTGGCAGACGGTCGCTGCCACAAGCTCGTTGTCGCCCGTGATGACCTTGACCGCGGTGCCGTGTGCCTGAATGGTCGCGATGGCGTCGGCTGCGGATGCCTTTGGCGGGTCAAGGAACGCGAGCAGCCCAATGAGGGTCATCTCGGTTTCGTCTGAGGTGAAGTAGTCGGCCTCAAGCCCTTCCTTTGGGATCGGCACGATGCTGCGAGTAGCGAGGGCAAGCACACGCATCCCGAGCGCATTATTCTCAGCGATGAGCGACTCGATTTCGCGCCGGCGCTCTGGGGTGAGCTTACGGGTCTCGCCGCCGCAGCGCTCGGTGCTGCACACCGACATGACTTCCTCTGCCGCACCCTTCGTCACGATGAGGTGCTGCGAGCTGTCGCCAACCACAACCGACATCCGCCGCCGCACAAAATCAAAGGGCATCTCGTCAACAAGGTCGTAGGTGAGGAGCACGCGGTCTAACGAGTCCTGTCCTGCGGCATCGATGATGGCCCGGTCGAGCAGGTTGCGCAAGCCAGTCTGATAGTGCGCGTTCGCGGTCGCCAGCAGCAGAATCTCGTCGCTGCTGTTCCCATCAAGGTCGAGGTGGCGCTCGAGCACGATGCGGTCTTCCGTGAGCGTTCCGGTTTTGTCGGTGCACAGCACATCCATCGCTCCAAAATTCTGGATGCTGTTGAGCCGTTTGACGATGACCTTACGCTTCGCCATGTACTGGGCACCCTTTGCGAGGTTTGCCGTCACGATGAGCGGCAGCATCTCGGGGGTCAGCCCGACGGCAACCGTGACGCCGAAGAGGAACGCGCTGGTCCAATCCTTGGTGAGGCCGTTGATGACAAAGACGATTGGCACCATGACAAGCATGAAACGGATGAGCAGGAAGCTCACATTCCTGATACCAACGTCGAAGCTCGTCTCAGGCCGGTCGCCGCTGAGGCCTGACGACATGCTGCCGAAGTAGCTGTTGCGCCCGGTGCCAAGCACAACTGCCGTGCCTGAGCCGCTGACGACCGAGGTCCCCATGAAACCGATGTTGCTTGCCTCAAGCAGATCACGTGGCTGAAGTTCTGGCATTGGGTCAGGCGTTTTCTCTGTTGGCAGCGATTCACCGGTCAGCATGGACTGGTTGAGCTGCAGATCCTTCGACCGCAGCAGGCGCACATCCGCTGGAATCATGTCACCTGCGGCGAGCTGGATAATATCGCCGGGCACGATGCCCTCAATAGGAATTTCGCGGGTGACAGCTATTCCACCACGAGACCGCGTGACCGCGGCTGTGGTACGCACCATCGCTTTGAGTGCTTCCGCAGACCTGCTCGACCGAAACTCCTGCCAGAAGCGCAGTACGGCACTGACCAACACCATGATGCTGATCGTAATGACGCCCGTGTATTCGGGGCCTTCTTCCGGGTCCGCCCAGATGATATCGGTGAATGTCATGATTACGACGAGGCAGAGCAGGATGATAATAAAGGGATTCTTGAACGCAAGAAGGAACTGCACAATGGCAGGTGCCGGCTTATTGTGCTCAACCTCGTTTGGGCCAAATCGCTCAAGGCGATCCGTGACCTCGGCTGGAGGGAGCCCATCGGCGGTTGTCTCCAATCGCGTCAGCGCCTGCTCGGTTTGCCCTATTGCGGCAGCGCAGAGGAGACGCTGTTGCTGATCGCTCAGCAGCGTCTTCTGCTCGGTGCGGCTGTCCTTCTGTGAGTCTTTTTTGGTTGGTGGGGGAGTCTGCACAGCGTGCGTTGCTCCCGTTTCGAATGCGGCGCGTGCCGCTGCATTTGGGTACTTCATGATGTCTTGCCTTAGAAATCGACGCCGTTTTGGGCGCGACAAACCGGGCTATCCTCGCCTGGTTGAGCTCTCTGAGGGAGGGCCTATGCGAGGTTGAAGCCGGATGTTCGCCAGTTGGAGGCGTCTTCACGGAGAATATGGGTTGCGGTTGCGCTCAATGAGCAACTATGCGGGTCATCCACAGTGGATCCACCTCCTTCGGTCGAGGAATGTTGGGCGCGTTTTTCCTGATTATTCGCCAACGTATGTTGGCTGCAACAACGGCAACCGGTGGAGTCAACGCGTGGCATCACTGGTTGCGGCTGTTCGCTAGGAAGCCTGATGGGCGCTCAACCTTCAGGCGCAAGCGTCTGAACGGGATGCACATTTCTGCGAATGTGTTGGGCGACCAACGCGCGAGTTCGTATGAACCCGCCATGCTGACCTAGCGCCTCCATGTAAGAGCTTTGGCACTGCACGACGTATCCAATTGCTGATCGCATTTGGAAGCCACTTTGGGTAACCCCTTAAACCGGGGAGACCTGTCCTAACCTTGGGCATCTCTCGATGTCGTCAGATCAGTGGCCTGTGTTCGTGCAGGAGCCTCGCCTAACGAGGTGCTGCGGTGGCAACCCTACGCGCACCCCATTCCCGCTGTCAACCCGAGTTGCGCGACAACGCGTTGGGTGCGTGCCACCAGTGGTTGTCTTTCGTTCCCCAACGAGTCCTCACCTGTCTGAGGCGCCTCGAGCTCCTCGCGCATTCTCCGGTAGCATTGATTCTTGTGTCAGAGACCAACCCAATTACCGAAGAAGCCGTAGAATCCGCCACCGCGCAAGCCCTGGCCGCTCTCGAAACGGCCACGACGTTTGCCGACCTCAAAGCGTTGCGCGCAGCTCACACGGGGGAGTCTTCTCCGCTGTCTCAGCTCAACGCGCTGCTGCGAAGCGTTCCTAACGACCAGAAAGCCGCAACGGGCAAGCTCGTTGGCCAGGCCCGTGGTCGTGTGAACCAGGCTTTTGCGGCCCGCGAAGAAGTGCTCAAGGCAGAAGAAGAGCGCGCGAAGCTTGCGGCAGAGGCCGTTGACGTGACCGCGGCCCCATCGCGCTGGCGCGCTGGAGCCCGCCACCCACTTGCCGCGCTCCAAGAGGTAATCGGCGACATCTTTATTGGCATGGGCTGGGAAATCGCGGAGGGACCAGAGCTCGAAAACGAGTGGTTCAACTTCGACGCGCTTAACTTCGGACCTGATCATCCTGCACGCGCCATGCAAGACACATTCTTTATCGACCCCGTCGAAAGCCACCTGCTGCTGCGCACGCACACGTCGCCTGTGCAGGTTCGGGCGTTGCTCGAGCGTGAGCTGCCCGTATACGTAGTGGCCCCCGGCCGCGTGTATCGCACCGATGAGCTTGACGCGACGCACACGCCAGTGTTCAGCCAGGTTGAGGGCATCGCCATTGACAAGGGTCTGACAATGGCGCACCTCAGAGGCACGCTTGAGCACTTTGCGCGTCAGCTGTTTGGTGAAGAAGCCAAGATTCGACTTCGCCCTAACTTCTTCCCGTTTACCGAGCCGAGCGCCGAGATGGATGTGTGGCAGCCAAACGCCAAGGGTGGCGCCCGCTGGGTTGAGTGGGGTGGCTGTGGCATGGTGAATCCCAACGTGCTGCTGGCCGCCGGCATTGATCCCAACGAGTACCAGGGCTTCGCCTTTGGTATGGGCATCGAACGCACCCTGCAATTCCGCAATGACCTCAACGACATGCGCGACATGGTTGAGGGAGATATTCGCTTTAGCTCACAATTTGGAACGGTTATTTAGTCATGCGCATTCCTCTCAGCTGGTTGGCTGAATACGTTGACCTGCCCGCAGACGTCACCCCTGAGCAGCTGCATGCTGCCCTCGTGAGCGTTGGGTTTGAAGAAGAAGACATCCACCGCTCAGGCGTTACCGGCCCAGTTGTGGTCGGTCAGGTCCTTGAGCGCACGCCAGAGCCACAGTCAAACGGCAAGACCATCAACTGGTGCCAGGTTCGGGTTGCGCCGGAGGGCCAGCAGGCCGCCGACGGTGGCGAGGATGTTCGTGGCATCGTCTGTGGCGCCCATAACTTTGAGCCGGGTGACAAGGTTGTTGTTACCCTTCCCGGCGCGGTCCTTCCCGGCGATTTTGCCATCGCCGCCCGCAAGACCTACGGTCACGTGTCTGACGGTATGATTGCTTCTACCAAAGAGCTTGGCCTCGGTGACGAGTCAGATGGCATCCTTGTGCTCTCCGAGATCGGTCTTGACCCCGAGGTTGGCGAGGATGCGAAGGCCCTGCTTGGCCTAGACGAGTCCGCCATCGAGGTCAACGTCACGCCCGACCGCGGTTACGCGTTCTCTATCCGCGGCATCGCCCGCGAGTACTCGCACGCCACCGGGGCTGCCTTCCGCGATCCGGCGCATGCCGTCACCCCTGCGGATGCCGCTGGCTTCACCGTGGTTGTGAACGATGAGGCGCCGCTTCGTGGCAAGAACGGCGTTAGTGTCTTTGTCACTCGCGTCGTTCGTGGCATCGACCCAACACGGCCAACGCCGCAGTGGATGTCGACACGCCTTGCGCTCGCGGGCATCCGTTCGCTTTCGCTGGTCGTTGACATCACCAACTACGTCATGTTGGAGCTCGGCAACCCCATTCACGGCTACGACCTCGACAAACTCACCGGTGGCATTACGGTGCGCCGCGCCACAGCGGGGGAGACCCTTGTCACCCTCGACGATCAGAAGCGCAAACTGCATATCGAAGACCTGTTGATTACCGATGATTCTGGGGCCATTGGCCTCGCCGGAGTCATGGGCGGCGCGTCTACGGAGATCAGCGATACGACCACAAACGTGCTCGTTGAGGCCGCCGTTTTTGACCCGATTACGATTGCCAGAAGCGCGCGGCGTCACAAACTGCCAAGCGAAGCTTCAAAGCGTTTTGAGCGAGGCGTTGACCCGCTGGTATCGATCGCAGCAGCCCAGCGCGTGGTTGACCTGCTGGTCGAGCTGGCCGGTGGAACTGCCGACGATCTTGGTTCGGTGCTTGCAAGCAGCGAGTCAGCAAGCCCGATTTTCTTGGCTGACGGGTTTATCGCCGGGCTGATCGGCGTTGACTTCAGCGATGCCGAGGTTCGCGACACCCTGACGGCCATCGGTGCGACTGTGGCGGATGCCGATGGTGGGTTGAGCGTGACGCCGCCGTCCTGGCGTCCAGACTTGACCTTCCCCGCCGCGCTGGCAGAGGAGGTTGCCCGAATCGTTGGGTATGACCGCATCCCATCGGTGCTGCCGATTGCGCCCCCAGGGCGTGGACTGACGCGCACGCAGCAGCTGCGTCGCTCGGTCGCTCACACCTTGGCGGCGGCTGGCTCAACCGAGGTCTTGAATTACCCGTTTGTATCAGCGGCGGCCAACGCCCAGTACGGCTCCCCAGAAGCGGGAGTGCAGCCGTCGATCAAGCTTGCCAATCCACTCGACAGCGAAGCTGGCCTGTTGCGCCGGTCGTTGCTGCCTGGTCTGCTGCAGACGGTCTTGCGGAACCAGTCGCGTGGTCTGACCAACCTGGCATTGTACGAGCTCGGAGCGGTCTTCCTGCCAGAGCCTGGTGCTCAGTACGGGGTTGTTGAGGTGCCAGCACTTGGTGTGCTTCCGTCAGGCGAGACGCTCGCAGCGTTGAACGCAAGCATCCCGCCGCAGCCGCTCTATGTCTCTGCGCTGTTGACAGGCGCTGCCGTGCAAAAACAGGCCGGCATCCAGCAGCGGTTCTTTGACTGGACTGACGCGTTAGATATTGTCCGTCAGCTTGAGCTTGCCGCTGCCGTCGATATTACGGTCCGCCAGGGATCCCACCAGGCCTTCCACCCAGGCCGCACGGCAGAACTTGTTGTCACGATCGACGGCGCTGAGGTTGTCGCTGGATACGCTGGCGAGCTTCTGCCAGCTATTGGCGAAGAACTGAAGCTGCCGCACCGCATCGCGGCGGTCGAGGCGAACCTTGACCTCCTGATGGATGCCTCCAGGCGCGAGGTCGAATACGTTCCGATTTCGTCGTATCCAGCGGCGACGCAGGACCTGTCATTGATTGTGGATCAGTCCGTTCCAGCCGGTGACGTTATGAGCGCCATTATTGTGGGCGCTGGTTCGCTCCTTGAGGAGGCAAGGCTCGTAGACGACTATCGAGGCGCCGGGCTTGAGGAGAACCAGAAGTCGTTGACGTTTGCTCTTCGCTTCCGCGCCCCTGACCGCACGCTGACTGCGGCTGAGGCAAATGAGGCAAAGCTGGCTGGCGTTGCCTCTGCCACAGAACGCTTTGCCGCAGTGCTCAGGGAGTAACACCGTTACGATGCTCCGGCTCCTGCCGTGCACTCAACCGCGTTTGCAGTTGTTGTATGCGGCAGGAGCCGTTTTTTGTGTCTGCTCGATGTCCTTTACGGGTGAATGAACTCAAAAAATGCGAGCGAATATTGCAGAACCCCGTAATGTTTTGCCCTATTTCGGGTCTTTATATATGAGCAGGTAAACACTGCTCAACTTTTTGCATATTCGACAACAAACCCCTACATGTAGGGGTTCTTGGAGTCCGCAAAAGGTATATTTTGTGTTCCCACCCCCCCATGAACGAAAGGACGACGTGTGCATTTTTCTCACGTTGCAGCGGGTGGCGTATGTCAGGTAACTCCACAGCACCGAACAACAGAACTCACGGTCAGCCGTCTGCGCTTTGAGCGCACAACGCAAGACCGAATTGAGACGACGTTGAAGGTGCTGTTGGGGCAGCTGACCGATGAAGAGGCGGCCTTGCGGCTGTCCGTCCCGCTTGATGACATTGTGATGTGGGTCAACCGACTCCAGCGCATGCCAGAAGGCCTTTTTCGGTAGCGTATGTGCATCGTGAGCCGGGTTGTGACCCGGCCGCGACGAGGAGCATAGCCCTGACTGGCCGCTCCGCATGAGACCCCCCCACGAGTATCCCCCCTCCTTGACGATTTCGCCTGCCCAGATTCTTTGCCGTGTCGCTATGAGCTCACGAACCCGAGTAGATTGATTCTGTGACCTATTCAGTAGCTGTAGCGGGTGCGAGCGGATATGCCGGAGGCGAAGTCCTTCGGCTCCTGTCCGCGCATCCCAACTTCACCGTGACGACCGTAACTGCCCACTCCAACGCTGGGCAGCGACTTGGCGATGTGCAGCCTCACCTCAGGTCCCTCGCCGATCTGGTGTTACAGCCAACAACTGCTGAGGTGCTTGACGGGCACGACGTGGTGTTTTTTGCTCTTCCGCACGGCGCCTCTGGTGCGCTTTCTGAACAGCTAGGCGCATCGACGCTCGCCATCGATTGTGGCGCAGACCACCGTCTCACGAGCAAAACAGACTGGGATGAGTTCTACGGCGGAGATTTCGCAGAGCCGTGGGTATACGGCGTCCCTGAGCTCCTGACCGTTTCCGGAAAGCAGCGCGACAACCTTGTTGGCGCGACTCGTATCGCGGCCCCCGGCTGCAACGCGAGCACGGTAGCGCTTTCCCTCGCGCCGGGTATCGCCGCCGATGTGATTGAAGCGTTTGATATCGTCACGGTTCTTGCTGTTGGCCCTTCTGGCGCAGGCAAGAGCGCCAAGGTTCACCTGCTCGGTAGCGAGTTGATGGGCAGCGCAAATCCGTATGCGGTCGGTGGCACGCACCGACACATCCCAGAGATTAAGCAGGCACTCAGAGGCGCCGGTGCCGGGGACGACATTACGGTCTCGTTTACTCCAGTGCTTGTGCCAATGTCGCGCGGTATTCTTGCGACCTCGACGGCACGTCTGCAACCGGGAATGACCGAGGCAGATGTGCGTTCAGCTTGGGAACTCGCCTATGCAAGCGAGCCGTTCGTTCATGTCCTCCCTGCCGGCCAATTTCCTCGATCAGCAGACACCCTCGGCGCAAATACCTGCCTCATCGGGCTTGCCGTCGATGAGGATGCCGGACGCGTGGTCGTTGTTGCCGCTCTCGATAACCTGGTCAAGGGCACCGCCGGTGCCGCCATTCAGTCGGCGAATATCGCACTTGGACTGCCGGAGACAACCGGCCTGAGCACAGATGGAGTTGCACCGTGAGCGTAACTGTTCCCTCCGGATTCCGGGCGTCAGGGGTTGTTGCCAACCTCAAGTCCACCGGCAAACCAGATCTTGCCCTCGTCCAGAACCTCGGGCCGCGACACTCGGCTGCGGCCGTGTTTACGGGCAACAGGGCCAAAGCGAATCCCATCATTTGGAGCGAACGCGTCATTGCCGACGGCGTCGTTTCGGCGATCATCCTGAACTCAGGCGGGGCCAACTGCTTTACCGGTTCCTTTGGATTCCAGACCACCCATCAGACGGCTGAGGCCGTTGCTGATGCGCTTGGCGTCTCGGCTGGCGATGTACTGGTGTGTTCTACCGGCCTCATCGGCGTTGGCGACCAGGAGTTCCGCGACAAGATCATCAATAACGTGCCTGCGGCAGTCGAGGCGCTGAGCGAAGACGATGACAGCGCGCAGCTCGCGATTCTCACGACCGATTCGGTGGCCAAGACGGCAACCTATGCGGGTGACGGATGGTCGATCGGCGCAATGGCGAAGGGTGCAGGCATGCTTGCCCCCGGCCTCGCCACCATGCTCGTAGTGATCACAACCGATGCTGATCTCAGCTCGGTTGAGTTGAACCATGCCCTTCGCGAGGCAACGCGGCTGAGCTTCGACCGGCTCGATTCCGACGGGTGCATGTCGACGAATGACCAGGTGACACTCATGGCATCCGGTGCCTCAGAGGTTATCCCGGTTCTCGCCGACTTTATCGAGGCGCTCAAATCGGTCTGCTCAGATCTCGCCCGCCAACTCCAGGGCGATGCAGAGGGCTCAAGCCATGACATCGACATCGAAGTGATTCATGCGAAGGACGAGCACGACGCCGAAGTTGTTGGCCGCTCGGTCGCAAGGAATAACCTTTTCAAAGCCGCGATCTACGGAAACGACCCAAACTGGGGCCGGGTACTCGCCGCAATCGGCACAACCGATGCGACGTTTGACCCCTATGCGGTCGATGTGAGCATGAACGGCGTTCGTGTGTGTCATGCCGGCGAGCCCGATCAGCCTCGAGAAATGGTTGACCTCACTCCACGTCACGTTTCGGTACTCATCGACCTTAAATCTGGCGACGCAACCGCAACCATCCGCACCAACGACCTCACGAAGGAATACGTGCACGAGAACAGCGCTTACTCAAGCTGATGAGTGTTAATACCCCTGCACTTGACCAGGCCGAGGCCTCACTGAAGGCCGAAGTTCTTATCGAGTCGCTTCCGTGGCTCAAGCGTTTCCGTGACCAGATCATCGTTATCAAATTTGGCGGCAACGCAATGGTGAGCGAAGAACTCACTCGCGCCTTTGCCGAGGACGTTGTGTATCTGCGTTACGCCGGGCTCAAACCCGTTGTTGTGCACGGCGGAGGCCCCCAGATCTCGGCAATGCTTGACCGTCTTGATATTCAGAGCGAGTTCCGCGGCGGATATCGGGTGACAACTCCCGAGGCGATGGATGTCGTTCGCATGGTGTTGACCGGCAAGATTAACCCGCAGTTGGTTGGCCAGATCAATGAGCACGGCCCGCTTGCGACCGGGCTGTCCGGTGAGGATGCCGGCCTCTTCGAGGGCCAAAAGCGAACGGCAGTGATCGATGGCGAAACCGTCGACCTTGGTCTTGTAGGCGACGTTGTTTCGGTGAGCCCCGCAACCGTACTCGCCCAGCTCGAAGCCGGTCTCATCCCGGTTATCTCGTCGATTGCTCCAGATCGTGACGTTCCTGGCAGCTCACTCAATGTGAATGCCGATGCCGCTGCCTCGGCCCTTGCCGTTGCCCTCGGCGCAGCCAAACTGGTCATTCTCACCGATGTCGCCGGTCTCTATAGCGACTGGCCCGACACGACCTCACTCGTCTCGACAATCGAAGCTGAGGAACTGCGCGAGCTGCTCCCGTCGCTTGAATCAGGCATGATCCCAAAGATGACGGCATGTTTAGATGCGGTTGACGGCGGCGTCGAAAAAGCCGCCATCATCGATGGTCGTGTTGCCCACTCCATCCTGCTCGAGGTCTTCACCTCGCGCGGAATCGGAACAGAGGTCTACAACTCCCAGCGCGCTGAACTTCAGCTTGAGCGTGAGCGACGAACGAACGGCTAGCTTCTAGCCGCCACCCCCGTTCATCCGTTTACGATCACAAGAAGGATTCACCGTGTCATCTGCTCCGTCATCACCGTCCACCTGGCAGTCCGAATATCAGCATTCGCTCGTCAACACATTCGGCATCCCCAAAGAACTTCTCGTGCGTGGCGAAGGCTGCCACGTCTGGAACGAGGAGGGCAAACGTTACCTCGACTTCCTTGCCGGAATCGCGGTCAACTCACTCGGCCACGCGCACCCAGCTGTCGTCGAGGCGGCAGCCACGCAAGCCGCCACCCTCATCCATGTGTCAAATATTTTTGCTTCGCGCCCGCAGATCGAACTTGCGGAGCACATCATTCGTCTTTCCGAGATCGGGGAGACGGGGCGGGTGTTCTTTGGCAACAGCGGTACCGAAGCAAATGAAGCGGCGTTTAAGCTGGCACGGCTCCACGGCGGTCCAGGACGCCCGCGCATCCTCGCGCTGGAGAATGCATTCCACGGGCGCACGATGGGTGCCCTCGCGCTCACCGGCAAGCCTGCCATGCGCATTCCCTTCGAGCCGATGCCGGCCGGTGTTGAGCATATCCCGGCGACGATCGAGGCTCTCGAACACGCGCTGAGCGGTATCAACGGCGATCAAGTTGCCGCGCTCATCGTCGAGCCTATCCAGGGAGAAACGGGCGTTCACCCGCTTCCAGATGGCTACCTCAAGCGTGCTCGCGAACTCACCACCGCCGCCGGCGCGCTGCTCATCATTGACGAAATTCAGACGGGGATCGGCCGCACCGGCAAATGGCTTGCGTTCCAGCACGAGGGAATCGTGCCTGACGCGTTTACCCTTGCGAAGGGGCTTGGTGGGGGAGTACCAATCGGGGCCCTCGTCACGGTCGGCGAAGCATCGCAGCTCTTTGCGCCTGGCCTCCACGGCTCAACGTTTGGCGGCAACCCATTTGCGACGGCCGTCGCCGGTGCGGTGCTCAGCGAGATTGAGTCCGAGGGGCTTGTGGATGCCGCTACCAAGCGAGGCGAGCAGCTGCGTGTCGGCATCCTTAGCCTGAACTCCGACCTCGTCGAAGGTGTTCGAGGCAAGGGGCTGCTGCTCGGCATCGCGCTTGGCTCTCCCATTTCTGCCGCAGTTGCCCAGGCGTGCCTTGAACGCGGGCTGATCGTGAATGCCCCGAATGATTCGACCATTCGCCTCGCGCCACCGCTCATCATTGGCGACTCGGAAATCGAGGAGTTCCTCAGCATCTTTGCCGAGGCGTTGTCCTCTGCCCACTCCTGAGACACGTTCGGCCTGACGCGCGCCTCACCCATCTTCGTTTTCTGCTGAGGAGGGGTGAGGCACCCGTTTTCCCCATTTCCTGTTTGACGGCCCGCGCGGCCCACCGAGTATTGTAGGTATGATGACCAGGCATTTTCTTCGTGACGACGACCTTTCTCCCAGCGAGCAGGCTGAGGTCCTTGACCTAGCACTCGCGCTCAAGGCCGACCGCTTCTCGCGACGACCCCTCGAAGGGCCGCAGACCGCTGCGGTCATTTTTGACAAGACGTCGACCCGCACGCGCGTGAGCTTTGCCGTTGGCATCGCCGACCTTGGCGGTGTTCCGCTTATCATCGACAGCCAGAGCAGTCAGATGGGTGGCAAAGAGTCGATCGCCGATACCGCTCGGGTGCTTGAGCGAATGGTTGGCGCAATCATCTGGCGCACCTACGCGCAGTCCGGTCTTGAAGAAATGGCAGAGGGAACGACGGTTCCTGTTGTGAACGCGCTGTCGGACGATTTCCATCCCTGCCAGATCCTTGCCGACCTCCTCACCATCCGCGAGCACAAGGGCCAGCTTGCAGGGCTCACCATGGCGTACGTTGGCGATGCCGCGAACAATATGGCGCACTCATGCCTGCTTGGCGGAGTGACCGCCGGCATGAACGTCCGCATTGCCGGCCCCCTCGGCTACCAGCCAGAGCCCGAATATGTTGCGGATGCCCTTGCCCTCGCTGACACCGTTGGCGTCGACGTCTGGATCGGCGAAGATCCGATCGAAGCCGTGACCGGCGCAGACGTCGTCATCACTGATACCTGGGTGTCGATGGGGCAAGAGGACGAAAAGGCCGAGCGCATCAGCATCTTCTCTGAGTATCAGGTAACCGAAGAGCTGTTCGGAAAAGCCAACGATCAAGCGATCTTCCTGCACTGCCTTCCCGCGTACCGCGGATTTGAGGTGGCGGCTGGCGTTATCGATGGTCCGCAGAGCGTGGTCTGGGACGAGGCGGAGAACCGCCTCCACGCCCAGAAGGCGTTGCTCACCTGGTTGCTTGATCAGCAGTAACCGGCAACACCCTCGTGGTGCGGCCGTGACGAACGGTCAGACGCGCTGCTTCGCCCCACTCGGGGCAACAAACGGGGGCGCGAGTGCGGCGCACCACACCCAGACCGCACAGTAGACTTGAAACAGACTCACAAACACAGGAGATTGGTCAATGACGGAACGCGTTGTTCTTGCGTATTCAGGTGGACTCGACACCTCGGTTGGTATTGGTTGGCTGAAGGATGCGACGGGTAAAGACGTCGTCGCCATGGCCATCGATGTTGGCCAAGATGGCGAAGACATGGAACTTGTTCGCCAGCGAGCACTCGACTGTGGTGCCGTTGAGTCGGTCGTCATTGACGCCAAGGATGAGTTCGCAAACGATTACCTGGTGCCCGCCATCAAGGCCAACGCCATGTATCAGAAGCGTTACCCGTTGGTTTCGGCGCTCAGCCGTCCCCTCATTGCCAAGTACCTTGCCATGACGGCCAAGGAGCACGGCGCTGACAGCGTGGCTCACGGTTGCACCGGAAAGGGCAATGACCAGGTTCGCTTTGAGGCGGCCGTGGCAGCGATTGCCCCTGACCTGATCTCGCTTGCGCCCGTGCGCGACTTTGCGCTGACCCGCGACAAGGCGATTGTCTACGCGGCCGAGCACAACCTGCCCATCGAGCAGAGCAAGAAGAGCCCGTACTCGATCGACCAGAACGTTTGGGGCCGCGCCGTTGAGACCGGCTTCCTCGAAGACCCCTGGAACGCCCCCATTGAAGACCTTTACACCTACTCGCAGGATCCTTCAATCCCGCGCGAGGCAACCGAGGTCACCATCACGTTTGACCAGGGTGTTCCGGTTGCCATCGACGGCAAGCCGGTGACGCCGCTGCAGGCCGTTGAGATCCTTAACAAGCTTGCCGGAGACCAGGGTATCGGACGCCTCGACATGGTTGAGGATCGCCTCGTTGGCATCAAGAGCCGAGAGGTGTATGAGTCGCCTGCTGGCCTCACCCTCATCGAAGCACACGAGCACCTCGAAGACCTCACCATCGAGCGCGAGGTTGCTCGGTACAAGCGCCGCGTCGAGGCTGAGTGGGCCGAACTGGTCTACGACGGCCTGTGGTTCTCCGGTCTCAAGCGTGCGCTTGACGCCTTCATCGACAACACGCAGCGCTACGTTTCCGGTGAGGTTCGCATGAACCTGCACGCCGGAAAGGCCACCGTCACCGGTCGCCGCTCTGACCAGAGCCTGTACGACTTCGACCTTGCCACCTACGACACCGGTGACACCTTCGACCAGTCACTTGCAAAGGGCTTCATCGAGCTGCACTCGCTGCCAAGCAAGATCTCCGCGAAGCGTGATCTTGCCATGGGCAACGACATCAAGTAGGTCACGAACGTCGTGAACCGCTCATGGTGCGGGACGATCAGCGGATGCTGTTCCCGTACCATCGTCGGGCGAACGTGAACTAGGGGCGTTCCTGTCGTGCAGGACCGCCCCTTTGCGTTCGCTCACTCGTTTCATCTGATTCACCGCCGGGCAGCCGGCCACTACTCAAAAGCGCAGGACACACTATGACGGCAGCACAGAACACCCCAGAGAACCCGACAAATCGGGCCGCAGAAGCCGGCGCGCTCTGGGGCGGTCGCTTTGCGAACGGCCCGTCGCCCGCGCTGCAGCGCCTGAGCAAGTCAACGCAGTTCGACTGGGCGCTTGCCGATTACGACATCAGCGGGTCGAAGGCCCACGCAACGGCCCTCGCCGCGGCTGGTTATCTCACGGCAGATGAGCTCACGGCGATGCATGATGCGCTTGAGGTTCTTCGTGCAGACGTTGTGTCTGGGGCGTTTGTGGCAGCCGAAAGCGATGAGGATGTTCATTCCGCGCTTGAGCGTGGGCTTGTTGAGCGCGCCGGTGCAAACCTTGGTGGGAAGCTCCGCGCCGGACGTAGCCGTAACGACCAAATCGCGACGCTTGTTCGGTTGTACATGATTGATCATGAGGCCGTCATCCGTGGCCTGTTGGTTGACCTCATTGAGGTTATTGTTGGCCAGGCCGCCGCGCATCCTGGCGCCACAATGCCTGGTCGTACACACCTCCAGCACGCGCAGCCGGTGTTGCTCGCCCACCAGCTCGCCGCCCACGCGTGGCCGCTGGTGCGCGATCTTGACCGACTCCGTGACTGGTCAGTACGTGCGGCACGCTCGCCGTACGGCGCTGGCGCCCTAGCTGGAAGCTCGCTCGGCCTCGACCCTGCGCTTGTCGCGAGCGAACTTGGCCTCGGCGCTCCCTGTGACAACTCCATCGACGCAACATCCGCCCGCGATGTTGTTGCGGAGTTTGCGTTCATCCTCGCCCAGGTCGGTATCGATCTGTCTCGGTTCTCGGAGGAGATCATCCTCTGGGCAACGCGGGAGGTGAACTTCGTTCGTCTCCACGACAGCTTCTCGACTGGTTCGTCGATCATGCCGCAAAAGAAGAACCCAGACATTGCGGAGCTTGCGCGAGGAAAATCTGGTCGCCTCATCGGGAACCTCACCGGGCTTCTTGCCACGCTCAAAGCGCTGCCGCTTGCGTACAACCGCGACCTGCAGGAAGACAAAGAACCGGTATTCGACTCGGTCGACCAGCTTGAGGTGCTGCTTCCAGCATTCACCGGCATGATCGCCACGCTCACGTTTAATACCGAGCGAATGGCTGAGCTTGCGCCGCAGGGTTTCTCCCTTGCAACGGATGTCGCTGAGTGGCTCGTGAAGCAGGGTGTCATCTTCCGTGATGCCCACGAAATCTCTGGTGAACTTGTTCGTTTCTGCGAAGAACGCGGCCTCGAACTGCATGAGCCGACCGACGAGCAGCTTGCCTCAGTATCACCGCATCTGACCGCGGACGTTCGCAACGTGCTCACCGTTGACGGCTCTGTCAACAGCCGAGTAGGTATTGGCGGCACGGCGAGCGTCAGGGTGAACGAGCAGCTTGTAGAGCTCGCGCGCCTGGTGACGGCATTCAGGGCCGAGTAGCCTCCGAATAAACGCTCAATGCTCATGAGAAGCGCAGACTTGCGCATCTCATGAGCATTGTTGCGTGCCCGACAGGTCGTTTGAGCGTGCACCTGGTGACATCGTGCGATGCATCGGTGTTGCGGCTATCGTCGCTGTTCACGCTGTTCACGCTGTTCACGCTGTTCTCGCTGTTCACGCTGTTCTCGCTGTTCACGCTGCTCTGGTGCCGATCGGAATAGCACCGCATACACCGGTCCTGCAACAAACCAGATGGCGACCACGATGGTCAGGATGCGGGCCGTCGAAAACAGATGGTCGAACCCGTCTCCGTTGAGGATGCCAGCAAACGTGAGCTCAACGTCGCCCCAACCGGTTGTCAGCGTTTTCATGATGAGCAGCACGGGCACGCAGATCGCCCAGAGTGTCAGCATTCGCAGCCAGTCGTTCCACTGTTCCCGCACATAGGCTGGGCCGTTTTTGGGGCGGACCTGTTGTGTGGCCCCCGCAAAACGTACCGCGAACCACGCGTCTGCTTTGGTAATGATGTTGTGTCCAAAGCCAACCGTGAATCCGAGGTACAGGACGGCAAGCACATGCGACATATTCGGGATTGCCCCGCCGTGAAGGTCGATCACAACCAGGCTGACTAAGACCAGATCGAGCACCGGCACGCCAATGAGTAGGACGGTACTGAGGCGTCGGCGCTTCAAAACGTACCTGGCCAGGAGCCCACCAATCAAAAACAGCCAGAAGAAGAGTTCCACCCCAAGAATCGCCCAAATGATGAGGCTGTCGCCAAACACCTCCGTGAATGAATCTGCCGCCGTCTCCGCTGGCTTCAACTGCGTGATGAAGTTCATGTCTTCAGCTTCCCAATCCTGACCGAATTGGCGCGTCGGCCAGAGTGATGGTTTAGCCGGATCAGGTACATCCTTCGGTGTACACCGTTTGGGTGGCGACAGTGCCCAGCTGAGATGGTTGGATTGGGGTATGACCGATCCCGTTGAATCACACGCATCGGTCTTCATCGACCCATCCGCAAGAGATCAGGCCCATGCGTCGACAACGGAGGGGAGCGACGCCACACTGCAACGAGATGCAACCACGCGAACTGCAGGGTTAATGGCCTGGTCGCGTCGCCATCGTCATTCGCTCTATTCGCTTTCGGTCTGGGTCATCTCCGCGATGTTTACCCTTGCCGGATTCACGCTTGAACTCACAACCGACGATACTCAGCACGGTCCGACCATCTTTTCGTTAGCGAATCTTGTGGTGCTTGGGGTGCTTCACCTGTCTCGGCGCCGCTACCCGCGTGGTGTCTTGATCGTCGCAGCGCTCGCACTCGCTGCCGAGCTCATCCTGACCAGGGCGCTTTCCGTTGGAAGCCTGGTCTTGGCTATCGATCTGGTGTACCTGTATGTGGTGCAGGCCCGCTCGTCATGGCTGCCCACCTTCTCAACGCTGAGCGCCGTTGCCTCGATCGTTGTGCTGTTTGTGATCGTGCTGTGGGGACAGCAACTCGCGCCGATTATCGTGCTGATGCTCATGCTCGTATTGATCGTTGGAACAACCGTGTGGTGGGGAGAAAGCGTGCGATCATCGCGAGTGTTGGCGGAGAAAGAAACCGCGCGGGCATCCGCTATCGAGCGGCTGAGCGCGGCGGAAACGAAGCAGGCCCTCGCCGATACTCGTGCGTCAATTGGCAGGGACCTGCACGACACCATTTCGGGGCAACTTTCTGCAATCTCGATGAGGGCCGAAGCCACGCTGGCTGATTCAACCCTGAGCGATTCGTCGGCCGCGAATCTGGTAGCAATTCGAGCGTCGAGCCATGCGGCCCTGATCGAAATGCGCCACATGATCGAGGTACTTCGCGCCGAATCAGGCGAGGGGGACCCGGCGTCGCTGACACCAGGAGCAAGCACAGATTCTGGCATTGACCGAACCTCGGCCAACACCCTTGCCAATGTCCCTGCCCTCGTGCAGCTCGCGCTGCACCATGGAACCGTGGTGGGCGAGCAGATCGGAGTAGGTGTGAACGACGTTCCACGCGGTATCTCGACCGTCGGGTTTCGGGTTGTACAGGAGGGGCTCGCAAACGCGGTGAAACACGCTCCCCGTTTGCCGGTTGAACTGAATATTGATCTTGAGCCGGCGGGCTTGTCTGCTGCCCCTGCCCTCCTCATTACGCTTCGAAACCCAATGCCTGTGACCACCGATCGCCTTCAAGATACACGTTCTCCTGCCGAAGGAGAAGACGGTCGCGCTGAGAGGCATCTGGCAGAGGCCCCGTCAGAACAGTCACCTCACGCCGGCGGGGGAGCGGGGCTACTCGGGCTGAGAGAACGCCTGCAACTCGTCGGCGGTACCATGAGCGCTCAACACACTGGCGATGTTTGGACGCTGCACGCGCGGCTCCCGCTTCCTCATGAAACCATCGTTGACACCGCTGCACCAACCTCACAGGAGAACTCCTCATGACCATCCGCGTGCTGATCGCAGACGACCATGATGCCGTGCGCGCAGGGGTTAGGGCCCTCATCGAGACCGCATCCGATATCGCCGTTGTTGGTGAGGCATCCGATGGGGTCCAAGCTATCGAATTCGCTACAACAACCCCGTGCGACGTAGTGCTCATGGATGTGCAGATGCCAACAACCGACGGCCTGAGCGCAACGAGGCAAATCGTCGCGAGTGGTGGCCCACAAATCATCGTGCTCACAACATTCGGATTTGACGATTACGTTGACGATGCCCTGCTGTTCGGGGCGGCAGGGTTTCTGCTCAAGACGGTTGGACGAGAGGCGCTCATTGATGCCATTCGACGAGTGCACGCGGGGGAGTCCATCCTTGCCCCCGAGATTACAAAATCGCTTGTCCAACGATATCAACGGGCACGCAGTGGTCCTGAGGCCGTCAACGGCGATCAACAGGGCGGAGTATCCGACGACCTCGCCATCCCGCGGCAACGGCTCACCCAGCTCACCGATCGAGAACGGGAAGTGCTCAGGTGTCTTGGCAAGGGGCTCACCAATAGCGAAATCGCAACCGAGCTGTATATCAGCGAAAATACCGCAAAAACCCATGTTTCACGGGTGCTGAGCAAGCTGGGTCTCACCTCGCGGGTGCAGGCGGCCCTACTTTCGGCCTCCGCCTAGCGATAGTTGCGAACGGCGGTCGGGAAGCAGCTGCTAGAAGAAGACCTCGTGCTTGAACATCCGGTTGAGCTTATTCATCACCCGGTATCCGTAGCGGTTCCAGAGTGACACCGCGGAAGGCTTCAACACCATCTCGAAGCTGCCAAGACGATCGACCACTGTCTTATTGAATGACGTTTTAAACCGTCCGATGCCGTGGTACGGGTGATCCGTGTCTGAGAGTTGGTCGCTCGGCGGAGTGCCCATCATGTCGTAGGACGTGACCGCTGGGTCCTCCAATGCCCACTGGATGGCCTCCCACTGCAGCAGGTGGCTCGCGCCGTACGCAGGCCGGTCACGAACCGATGCGCCATCTTTGTAGAACGCCTTTGGCCCGTTCTTGACCACAAACGCTGCGGCAATGACGTTGCCCTCGAACATGGCAAAAAAGAGTCGAGCCTTGTCATCGCGGGCGAAGGCATCCCAAAACGTTGAGTAGTACTCGTACGTTCGGGTTGGGAAGTTTGAAGCGCGGGCCGTTTCTTCGAGCAGGTCAAACATGATGCGCTTGTTTTCTGGAGTCAACGGAACCGCTGAGGTTTCGACCCCATCTCTGCGGGCCCGGTTGACCGAGTATCGGCCGGGCTGCGGGAACGCTTTGAATACAGCTTCGGAACCTGGTGTGAGATCAAGCACGACGGTGTTGACGCTACCCGTCTGCAAATCGGTTGATTTGAGCAGGCCGTGTTCACGAAGCGTGCTGAGGTCCACCGAATCGGTGGTGAGCTCACTGTCAAGCTTCACGAGGAATGCCTTCTTGCTTGCAAACCAGGGACGAGCGGTGTCGGCAAAGTTCAGCAGCTGTTCTGCCGTTGCAAAGCAGGGTCCGTTTGGGATGTACCAGATGGTTCCCAGCAGGGGCACGCTGCGGCTGAGGGCAAGAAACGGGACTTCGGCGTTTGGAACGTCGCTGAGGATTGCGGAGTCCCCTTGGAACACGAGATAGTTTGCGGTCCAGCCAGACGAGGCTTTGGCGATCGCAAAACTGGTCGTCTGCAGCAGATTACCGCCGTTTGGCGTGGACCCGATGAGGGCGTCCCAGCTGGCTTTTTCGGTCTCTGATGCGTAGCGAATTGGGTAAACTGGCGCGGTATTCAGGGGTTTCTCCATAGGGCTACGCAGCGCGATATCCGCACTGCTTGCGTACCGCTCAATACTGCCACATCATCCTGCGCGGCCCCAGAGGCGGGCCGCCGGGAGCGGTTCATCGCGCGAGATGCCCGGCAACTGCTTCGCGTGCTTGGCCAAAGTTGTTCGGGCCGCGTGGATGTTGCCAGGCTTGACCTGCCAGGGAACGCATCGTTGATACGATGGCTAACGTGTCTGATCTGAACAATGAAGCGATGGCCCCGGTCATCCAACGCAACGACGCCTCCTTTGAGTTCCTCTGGGACGAACTGGTGTGGCGCGGTCTTGTCCACGTTTCAACCGATGCGAAGGCTCTTCGAGACCTGCTCGCCTCAGATCCCATCACCTACTATTGCGGGTTTGATCCAACCGCTCCCAGCCTCCACCTTGGCAACCTGGTTCAGCTGTTGTTCATGCGTCGCCTGCAACTTGCGGGCCACAAGCCGCTCGGACTCGTTGGAGGCTCCACCGGATTGGTCGGCGACCCGCGCCCGACGGCCGAGCGCACGCTCAACACCAAAGAGACGGTGGCCGAGTGGGTCGGGTACCTGCAGTCGCAGGTTCAGCGCATCCTAAGTTCTGAGGGCGAAAACGGGGTACGGATGGTCAACAACCTTGACTGGACCGCCCCGATGAGCGCAATCGACTTCTTGCGCGACGTTGGCAAGTACTACCGTGTTGGCACGATGCTCAAGAAGGATGCCGTGAGCGCCCGTCTCAACTCCGAGGCTGGCATTAGCTACACGGAGTTCAGCTACCAGATTCTGCAGGGGCTCGATTACCTCGAGCTCTACCGCCAGTACGACTGCGTCTTGCAGTCAGGTGGCAGTGATCAGTGGGGCAACCTCACGAGTGGCACCGATCTCATCCACAGGGCAGAGGGCGCGAGCGTGCACGCCATTGGTACGCCGCTTATTACCAACTCTGACGGCACCAAATTTGGTAAGAGCGAGGGCAACGCCATCTGGCTCGACCCCAAGATGGTTTCGCCATACGCGTTCTACCAGTTCTGGGTGAACACCGATGACGCCGACGTGGTCTCGCGACTCAAGATCTTTACCTTCCTGTCGCGCGAGGAGATCGAACAGATTGAGCAGGCGGTTGCTCACGAGCCGTTCAAACGCGAGGGACAGAAACGTCTTGCCTTTGAGGTGACCTCAACGGTCCACGGCGTTGAGGCAACGCGCGCGGCGATCGCGGCTTCGCAAGCGCTCTTCGGTCAGGGTGATCTTGCTGAACTCGATGAAGCCACGCTGGTATCGGCCGTTGCCGAACTGCCGCAGGCAACCGCATCCGTTGGCGACTCGGTTGCTCAGCTGCTGGTCGACACGTCGTTGACCAAGAGTTTGAGCGAATCGCGCCGAGCTCTTGAGCAGGGCGGGGTCTACCTCAACAACGCAAAGGTCGAGGGTGCGGATGCCGTGCTCGAGGCTGACCACCTGCTGTCGGGCGGTCGTGCGGTGCTGCGTCGCGGTAAGCGTACCCTCGCCGCAATTACGACGGCAGCCTAAACAGATGGCCTTGGCAATGCCCGGAGCGGTTCACCGCTGCCGGGCATTGCTGTGTCTAGACCGCTTGGCTCTGCCGGATGCTGTGCGCACCCCGACCGAGACAGCCTCCTAATGGCCTCATCGTTTTCCGTCACCACGATCTGTGATGCGTCGGCCGAGGAAATGTTTCACCGTTCGTTGAGCATCGACGCTCATCTTGATTCGCTGCGTCATACCGGGGAGCGCGTCGTTGGGGGAGTGGCCTCCGGACAGATCGGACTCGGCGAGACCGTCACTTGGAGCGCGCGGCACTTTGGCATTCGCTTTCGCCTCACGAGCCTCATTAGGGAGCTTGACCCTGGCCGACGCTTCGTTGACGCCCAGGTTCGCGGACCCTTTGCGCGTTTTGTGCACACGCACACCTTCCAAGATGTGCAACCATCGGCGATAGTACTTGCTGGTGCTGGTGCTGGTGCTGGTGCTGGTGCTGGTGCTGATGCTGGTGCAGGTGAACCCGTCCATGACATGAATCTCCCGAGGTCCATCATGATCGACGAGATTTCATACGCGGCACCCTTTGGTGTGCTGGGACGCTTGGTTGAGCGGACCATCCTCACCCGATACCTGACCACGCTCATCCAAACTCGAGGCGACACTCTCGCATCCCCGTAGCACTCGTTGCACCCTCGACTTCCCGCCCCGCCAACCCAACCCAACCCAACCTCGCCTCGCCCAACCCCTTCCAACCGACCTCTCTCCGTCGAGCCCCTCTCTCCGCAACTTGAACTCTCCTCCTCACTCTTTCCTGTCTCCGACCTTCCCGCCTCCGACCCCCACCTGCATCTATTTGTGACTTTCTGTTCCCTTTTCTGGGTTTTTTGGCAGAAACTCGCAAATGGATGTGGGGTTGTGGGGTGCGACACGCCCGGGATGTTTGGTTGGGGAAAGTCGTTTTTGTTGGTTTGTCGGGGTTTTTGGGGTGGTGTGGTGGTTTTGGATTTGCGGAGGTGTCGTATTCGCCGTAATGTATTCCAAGTACCCCAAAGGTGCGGCAGAGCGGATTGCTCGCCGGCCTCAAGTGGGACCACTTATCTCACCGAGATTGTTTCAGGCGCATTTGTGTTTGTTGCGGTTTAGTGTGAAGATATAACTCCCGCTCTTGTGAGAGTCAGGTTCGGTTTCTTCGCGTCAAATAATTTGCGAGAAACACGATTTGACAGGAACTCCAGGAGCTGGTAGGATAGAGAAGTTGCCTAGAGGGCAGGTTGAGAAACTGAAACTCTAGTGCGTCTGGTCCTTGAGAACTCAACAGCGTGCACAATGTCAAATGCCAAAAAGACTCGTTAGCTCAACCTATCTGGTTGGGTGAAGAGATTCCTTTGGAAAAATATTGAACAACAAAGCAAGTCAGTAATGATTTGTTCTGTCAGTTTCGAACTCGCAGCCTTTTCCGCCTATTCCGGTGGTTGGGCTGCTTTATGTTTAGCGCAGGCCTTTTGGTTTGTTGCTTGTTAATCATTTACGGAGAGTTTGATCCTGGCTCAGGACGAACGCTGGCGGCGTGCTTAACACATGCAAGTCGAACGATGAAGCTGGAGCTTGCTCTGGTGGATTAGTGGCGAACGGGTGAGTAACACGTGAGTAACCTGCCCTTGACTCTGGGATAAGCACTGGAAACGGTGTCTAATACCGGATACGAGCTTCCGCCGCATGGTGAGGAGCTGGAAAGAATTTCGGTCAAGGATGGACTCGCGGCCTATCAGCTAGTTGGTGAGGTAATGGCTCACCAAGGCGACGACGGGTAGCCGGCCTGAGAGGGTGACCGGCCACACTGGGACTGAGACACGGCCCAGACTCCTACGGGAGGCAGCAGTGGGGAATATTGCACAATGGGCGAAAGCCTGATGCAGCAACGCCGCGTGAGGGACGAAGGCCTTCGGGTTGTAAACCTCTTTTAGTAGGGAAGAAGCGAAAGTGACGGTACCTGCAGAAAAAGCACCGGCTAACTACGTGCCAGCAGCCGCGGTAATACGTAGGGTGCAAGCGTTGTCCGGAATTATTGGGCGTAAAGAGCTCGTAGGCGGTTTGTCGCGTCTGCTGTGAAAACTGGAGGCTCAACCTCCAGCCTGCAGTGGGTACGGGCAGACTAGAGTGCGGTAGGGGAGATTGGAATTCCTGGTGTAGCGGTGGAATGCGCAGATATCAGGAGGAACACCGATGGCGAAGGCAGATCTCTGGGCCGTAACTGACGCTGAGGAGCGAAAGCATGGGGAGCGAACAGGATTAGATACCCTGGTAGTCCATGCCGTAAACGTTGGGAACTAGATGTAGGGGCCATTCCACGGTTTCTGTGTCGCAGCTAACGCATTAAGTTCCCCGCCTGGGGAGTACGGCCGCAAGGCTAAAACTCAAAGGAATTGACGGGGGCCCGCACAAGCGGCGGAGCATGCGGATTAATTCGATGCAACGCGAAGAACCTTACCAAGGCTTGACATATACCGGAAACGGCTAGAGATAGTCGCCCCGCAAGGTCGGTATACAGGTGGTGCATGGTTGTCGTCAGCTCGTGTCGTGAGATGTTGGGTTAAGTCCCGCAACGAGCGCAACCCTCGTCCTATGTTGCCAGCACGTAATGGTGGGAACTCATGGGAGACTGCCGTGGTCAACACGGAGGAAGGTGGGGATGACGTCAAATCATCATGCCCCTTATGTCTTGGGCTTCACGCATGCTACAATGGCCGGTACAAAGGGCTGCAATACCGTAAGGTGGAGCGAATCCCAAAAAGCCGGTCTCAGTTCGGATTGAGGTCTGCAACTCGACCTCATGAAGTTGGAGTCGCTAGTAATCGCAGATCAGCAACGCTGCGGTGAATACGTTCCCGGGCCTTGTACACACCGCCCGTCAAGTCATGAAAGTCGGTAACACCCAACGCCAGTGGCCTAACCTTCGGGAGGGAGCTGTCTAAGGTGGGATCGGTGATTAGGACTAAGTCGTAACAAGGTAGCCGTACCGGAAGGTGCGGCTGGATCACCTCCTTTCTAAGGAGCATCTGGCAGTCTTCGGATTGTCCAGGCGCCAGATCGAGACCGACTGTGTCTCGCTGGTAGCTCATGGGTGGAACATTGACATTGATACATCGCACCGGATGGTGTGGGGGTAGTACGGTAGCTTCGGTTACTTGGAACGTCTCGCATGGTTTTGGTTCGTTGTTTGCACGCTGTTGGGTCCTGAGGGACCAGATACTGATCGCCGTTTGGTGGTTGGGTCTGAACCTCTGGATCCTTTTGATGTTGGAGCAGCGCTTCAGCGGAGATTGGGTACCGCCCGTATTTTGAGAACTACACAGTGGACGCGAGCATCTTGGATGCAAACGCAATGTTTTGAAGCCTTCTTCCAAGGGGGTGGATGGTGTTGGGTTTGTGTCTAAACAAGATCTTAAATATATAGATCATTGGTCAATTTTTTCTTAACGAAATGAATTCGATTCAATCTCATGTGATTTCAAGTTTTTAAGAGCAAACGGTGAATGCCTTGGCATCTGGAGCCGAAGAAGGACGTAGTAATCTGCGATAAGCCTCGGGGAGTTGATAAACGAACTTTGATCCGAGGATGTCCGAATGGGGAAACCCCGCTGGGCCAGCGATGGACCCGGTGACTCCCGCCTGAATATATAGGGCGGGTAGAGGGAACGTGGGGAAGTGAAACATCTCAGTACCCACAGGAAGAGAAAACAACAGTGATTCCGCTAGTAGTGGCGAGCGAACGCGGATCAGGCTAAACCGAGCATGTGTGATATCCGGCAGGAGTTGCATGTTCGGGGTTGTGGGACTTTTCATTGGCTTCTGCCGAAGCCTGAGAGTTAGAACGTTGTATAGGCGAATGGCTTGGAAAGGTCAATCATAGAGGGTGATAATCCCGTAGTCGAAATGCAGCAATCGCTCGAAGAGTATCCCAAGTAGCACGGGGCCCGAGAAATCCCGTGTGAATCAGTCAGGACCACCTGATAAGCCTAAATACTCCCAGATGACCGATAGTGAACAAGTACCGTGAGGGAAAGGTGAAAAGTACCCCGGGAGGGGAGTGAAATAGTACCTGAAACCGTTTGCTTACAATCCGTTGGAGCAGCCTTGTAGCTGTGACAGCGTGCCTTTTGAAGAATGAGCCTGCGAGTTAGTGATATGTGGCGAGGTTAACCTGTGAGGGGAAGCCGTAGCGAAAGCGAGTCTGAATAGGGCGAATGAGTCGCATGTTCTAAACCCGAAGCGAAGTGATCTATCCATGGCCAGGTTGAAGCGCGTGTAAGAGCGCGTGGAGGACCGAACCCACTTAGGTTGAAAACTGAGGGGATGAGCTGTGGATAGGGGTGAAAGGCCAATCAAACTTCGTGATAGCTGGTTCTCTCCGAAATGCATTTAGGTGCAGCGTTGCGTGTTTCTTACCGGAGGTAGAGCTACTGGATGGCCGATGGGCCCCAAAAGGTTACTGACGTCAGCCAAACTCCGAATGCCGGTAAGTGAGAGCGCAGCAGTGAGACTGTGGGGGATAAGCTTCATAGTCGAGAGGGAAACAACCCAGATCACCAAATAAGGTCCCAAAGCGTGTGCTAAGTGGAAAAGGATGTGGAGCTGCTTAGACAACCAGGAGGTTGGCTTAGAAGCAGCCACCCTTGAAAGAGTGCGTAATAGCTCACTGGTCAAGTGGTTCCGCGCCGACAATGTAACGGGGCTCAAGCACACCACCGAATTTGTGACATTCATATTATTGGTAGGCCTTCGTGGTCCAGCCGTATGGATGGGTAGGAGAGCGTCGTGTGGGCAGTGAAGCGGCGGTGGAAACCAGCCGTGGAGACTACACGAGTGAGAATGCAGGCATGAGTAGCGAAAGACGGGTGAGAAACCCGTCCTCCGGAAGACCAAGGGTTCCAGGGTCAAGCTAATCTTCCCTGGGTAAGTCGGGACCTAAGGCGAGGCCGACAGGCGTAGTCGATGGACAACGGGTTGATATTCCCGTACCGGCGAAAAACCGCCCAAGACAATCTAGTAGTGCTAAGAGTCCTAAGTCCGGGCATGATCACCTTCGGGTGTGAGTGCGCGGGGATAACGCTCGAACCCGTTCTAGTGCGTTTAGCGTATTAACAGGTGTGACGCAGGAAGGTAGTCAATCCCGGGCGATGGTTGTCCCGGGCTAAGGATGTAGGACGAATGGTAGGCAAATCCGCCATTCATATAGTCTGAGATCCGATGGGGAGTCTTAAGTGACGAAGTTGATGATCCTATGCTGCCGAGAAAAGCATCGACGCGAGGTTTTAGCCGCCCGTACCCCAAACCGACTCAGGTGGTCAGGTAGAGAATACTAAGGAGATCGAGAGAATCGTGGTTAAGGAACTCGGCAAAATGCCCCCGTAACTTCGGGAGAAGGGGGGCCTGAGGCGTTAACGGACTTGCTCCGTGAAGCGTTTGAAGGCCGCAGAGACCAGTGGGAAGCGACTGTTTACTAAAAACACAGGTCCGTGCGAAGACGCAAGTCGATGTATACGGACTGACGCCTGCCCGGTGCTGGAAGGTTAAGAGGAAGGGTTAGCTTCGGCGAAGCTCTGAATTTAAGCCCCAGTAAACGGCGGTGGTAACTATAACCATCCTAAGGTAGCGAAATTCCTTGTCGGGTAAGTTCCGACCTGCACGAATGGCGTAACGACTTCCCAGCTGTCTCAACCGCGAACTCGGCGAAATTGCATTACGAGTAAAGATGCTCGTTACGCGCAGCAGGACGGAAAGACCCCGTGACCTTTACTATAGTTTGGTATTGGTGTTCGGTGTGGCTTGTGTAGGATAGGTGGGAGACTTTGAAGCTTGGACGCTAGTTCAGGTGGAGTCATTGTTGAAATACCACTCTGGTCATATTGGATATCTAACTTCGAACCCTAATCGGGTTCAGGGACAGTGCCTGATGGGTAGTTTAACTGGGGCGGTTGCCTCCTAAAAAGTAACGGAGGCGCCCAAAGGTTCCCTCAACCTGGTTGGCAATCAGGTGGCGAGTGTAAGTGCACAAGGGAGCTTGACTGTGAGACTGACAGGTCGAACAGGGACGAAAGTCGGGACTAGTGATCCGGCAGTGGCTTGTGGAAGCGCTGTCGCTCAACGGATAAAAGGTACCTCGGGGATAACAGGCTGATCTTGCCCAAGAGTCCATATCGACGGCATGGTTTGGCACCTCGATGTCGGCTCGTCGCATCCTGGGGCTGGAGTAGGTCCCAAGGGTTGGGCTGTTCGCCCATTAAAGCGGTACGCGAGCTGGGTTTAGAACGTCGTGAGACAGTTCGGTCCCTATCCGCTGCGCGCGTAAGAAATTTGAGAGGATCTGACCCTAGTACGAGAGGACCGGGTTGGACGAACCTCTGGTGTGTCAGTTGTTCCGCCAGGAGCACCGCTGATTAGCTACGTTCGGAATGGATAACCGCTGAAAGCATCTAAGCGGGAAGCCGGCCTCAAGATGAGATTTCTATCCCTTCGGGGGAGAGGCTCCCAGTAGACGACTGGGTTGATAGGCTGGATGTGGAAGTGAGGACTAAAGACTCATGGAGCTGACCAGTACTAATAAGCCGATAACTTGATAACACTTTCTATACTTGATAATTTCTTGTTGTGATGTTTGCGTCCACTTTGTGGTTCTCGATATACGGTCGGGAACACACAGAATGAAGAACAACTTTTGTTGCTTTGTTTTGTCGAAACCTGGCATCCCGCCATTTGTTGGTGGGTTGTCGATAGTGTTTCGGCGGCTATAGCGCGAGGGAAACGCCCGGTTACATTCCGAACCCGGAAGCTAAGACTCGCAGCGCCGATGGTACTGCAGGGGGGACCCTGTGGGAGAGTAGGTCACCGCCGGACTTCTTTTATAAGAGGTTGAGCCCCGCATACCTGTTGGTGTGTGGGGCTCCCTTGTTTAACCCAAACAAACGGGAGTCAGCTGCCGGGTTGATACGCGGGGCCATAAAGGATTCTTTTTGTGCTTCCAATTCTCTGCGCTCAGTCTTCAGAGTCTTGCGCAGAACTGACAACGCGTCCACTGAGAGATGAATCCCATTTGGGAATCTTGTGAGGCCTCGTGCCAAACTTCAGGTTTTCTCCGATACGCTGGTAACCGTTGGTTTCGTTCTGAGAAACCTCACGACCTTTTCATAAATCCACAGCAGAAGATTTACCGTGTCGCGTAGGCCACGTCGCCGCGCGTCATCCGGCACATAAATGCCAACCATTACGAGGAGAAACATGTCCGATAACGCTCAACCCGAAAAATACGAGCGTCCCGACGCTCCTCGCAAATCTTCTGCCGATGACCGATACGGTAAGTCTGCTCCGCTGCGCCGTGACAACAGTTCGAACGGTTCGTCACCTGATCGAGCCGGAGATCGCGGATCGTATGCCGATCGCCCACATCGAGACGAGCGGACGCAACAGGGGAGCAACCGGTCTTACAACGACCGGGACAAAACTGGCGGACGCCCGCAACGCTCAGCTGACCGTCCGTATGGCTCGGATCGACCTGGACGTTCTGGAGACCGCCCGTACAACTCGGATCGACCTCAGCGTTCCGGTGACCGGCCCTACAACTCTGACCGTCCCGCGCGTGCTTCTGATCGTTCTCAGGGTTCGGACCGTCCACAGCGTTCGAACGACCGTTCATACGGTGCCGATCGTTCGCAGCAGCGCTCGGGAGAGCGTTCGTACGGGGTAGATCGACAAGGGGTAGATCGACAGGGCCGCGAGGATCGTCCGTATAACTCTGATCGTTCGGCACGTTCCGGTGATCGTCCGTATGGTTCGGATCGCCCACGTCGTGATGATCGCGCGCCGCGTGGTGATCGTCCGTATGGCTCAGACCGATCGGCGCGTTCCACGGATCGCCCTGCACGTTCCGGTGATCGTCCGTATAACTCTGATCGTCCGGCGCGTTCTGGTGACCGCCCGTATAACTCTGATCGCCCTGCGCGCTCCGGTGATCGGCCGTACAACTCTGATCGCCCAGCACGCTCCGGTGATCGTCCGTATAACTCTGATCGCTCCGCACGCTCAGGCGATCGCCCCTATAACTCAGAACGACCTCAACGGGCCGGTGACCGCCCCTATAGTTCGGATCGCCCACGTCGTGATGATCGAGCACCACGTAGCGACCGTCCGTACAACTCAGAACGTCCAGCGCGTTCCGGCGACCGTCCCCAGCGTGATGATAGGGCGCCCCGTCGTGATGACCGTCAGCAAGGCTCCGGATACGGACGCGCAGAGCGCGGCGGGCGTCCGGATCGCCCAGGTCGTCCCGACATGGGGAAGCGTGGCGACAGCCGTGATGGACGTGGCGGGCGTGACCGTGAACCCTCACGTTATGTTCGCACCGATGACAAGAGCGGCGACCGCCGCGAATACCGTGAGCTGACCGAAGAGGAAATGTTAGCGCGCGAGCTGAAGAGCGTTCGCACGCGCCACGAGGATCCCGAGTTTCCGAAGGATCTCACCCCCAAAGATTTGAACAAGGGCGCCCGTTTTGAGCTCAAGACGCTGACGCCGGAGAACGCGGACAACGTCGCAATGCACCTTGCGATGGCCGCACGCCTCATCGACAGCGATCCGGAGTTGGCTCACCAGCACGCAATCTCTGCGTCTCGGCGAGCCGGACGTATCGCGATTGTCCGTGAGACGTTGGCGATCACGGCGTACACGACGGGTGATTTTGCCTTGGCCCTTCGCGAGCTGCGCACCTACCGCCGTATCTCGGGATCCGACAACCAGCTTGCGCTCATGATTGACTGCGAACGAGGCCTTGGACGTCCAGACAAGGCTCTTGAACTCGGCACAACCGTTGAGCGAAGCAGCCTTCCTGCCGACGTGCAGGTCTCGGTTGCAATTGCACTTTCCGGGGCGCGTCTTGACCAGGGACAGCCAGATCGGGCCCTTGACGAGCTCGAGATTCCGCAGCTCGACCCCAACCGTGCGTACAGCTTCAGCCCCGACCTGTTTGCTGCCTACGGTGAGGTCCTCGAGGAGCTCGGACGGGTTGACGAGGCCGCTGTGTGGCGCAAGCGCGCCGAAATTGCGTTTGAGGCGCTTCAGGAGAAGTACGGCAACGACGAGACCATGGACATTCTTGACGTCTTCGACGAGGAGCTTGCCTACGAGATCGACTCGGCAGATGCAGCGGCGAAGTGGGAAGCCGAAGCTCCAGCACGGGAGGCTGCTCGTCGTGAAGCTGAGGCAATCGCCGAGGCCGAACGTCGTGAGCTCGAAGAGTGGGAAAATGAAGGACTTGATGCTGAGACAGTTGTAGATGCTGATGCTGATGCTGATGCTGATGCTGATGCTGATGCTGAAGACGATAGCGATAGCGATAGCACGGCGGCTGACGCGCTGGCTGAGGGCGATTCGGGCAGCTTGGAACGGTCAGAGGGAGAGAGCGTTGAGGTGCCGGCAGTGGAGCCGACCGAAATCGAGGCTACCGAAATCGAGGCTACAGAAACCGAAGATGCACACGCTGTGTCGGTGGATGCTGTGCTGCGAGACGCTGCGGCAGTTGACGCAGTTGACGCAGTTGACGCAGTTGGCGCAGCTGACGTAGACGCTGCGCCGGAAGACTCTGCGGACACGGACGCCGCACCGTCAGTGTCGGCGACGGCAGACGGCGATACAACAGATATCCAGACGACCGAGACCCCTAACGAAAGCGGTGACAACGATGGCGCTCTTTCGCCAGAAGACCACTCCTAACGGACCCTCGCCCCTCCACAGCATCGACTTGGTACTCGCCGATCTTGACGGGGTTGTCTATAAGGGGCCAGCGGCGCTTCCGCACGCGGTTGAGAGCCTCAACGCGGCGGCGGAGTCGGTTCGTGTTGCTTACATCACAAACAACGCCTCACGAACAGACGCAACCGTTGCAACTCATCTGAGCGACCTTGGGCTAAACGTTGCTCCTTCGGATGTTGTGACCTCCCCGCAGGCGGCGGTGACGCTCCTCGCTGAGCTCGTTCCTGCCGGTTCTACGGTGTTGGTAGTTGGTGGCGACGGGCTCGTTGTTGAGGTTGAGCGCGCCGGTTTTACGGTCACACGTTCGGCCGATGATGCGCCTGCCGCGGTCATCCAAGGATTTGCCCCAGAGGTCGGCTGGACCCAGCTGGCTGAGGCAGCATTTGCGCTTGCCGCGCCAGAGGGCGAAACCGGTATTCCGTGGGTCGCAACAAACACTGACTGGACTATCCCCGTGGCCCGCGGGCTCGCCCCCGGCAACGGCACGCTCGTGTCGGCAGTGCACACCGCGGTTGGTCGGCTCCCCGTTTTTGCGGGTAAGCCTGAGGTGGCGATTTTTGACGAGGCGTTCCAACGCTTTGGATCTCGAAATGCCCTCATGATTGGAGACCGCCTGGATACTGACATCCTTGGCGCCCAGCGTGCCGGCATCCGCTCGGTCCATGTCATGACCGGAGTTGATCGAGCGAAGCAGTTACTTGCCGCCGATAAGACGATGCGTCCCGATTTCATCCTTGGTGACCTGCGCGAATTGCACGAGCCGTATCCTGAGTCTGTTGTGAACGCAAAAGAGAACAGCGTGCGTGTTGGGGATGCTGAGGTGCGGATGCGTTCGAACGTTGTCGAGATTGTGCGTCACGGCGACGACAAACTCAACCTTCTGCGGGCAGGGTGCCACGTTATCTGGGGCTCAGGCTTGGCCATTTACGGCCTCGAGGTTCCGGCGGAACTGTACTCGTAATCGCGGAGGCATCCCCGGCTCGTGGGGTGCATTCTTCGTCGTGGGGTGCAAAAAAATGCGCCCCACGAGCAGAAATGCGCCCCGCGAGGCGGGGATATGTGAGCGACGCGGTAGCCTTGAACCCATGAACGATTTTCCGAGTGAAGCCCCATCGCGAGACGATGGTCTGCTTTCGCAGCTCACGGTGATCGAAGAGCAACCGCTCGAACGACGGGCAGAGGCCTATCTCAGCATCCACGCCGAGCTGCAAGCGCAGCTTGAGGGTGGGGATATTCATCGATGAAAGGGCGGCAATGGCCGATCTACGATTGGACGCCGCACTTGCCGACAGGGGACTCGTTCGTTCAAGGAGCCACGCCAACACGTTGATCTCCGCGGGCGATGTTACCGTCGACGGCGTTGTGGTCACCAAAGCATCGCTCAAGGTGTCGCCCTCGCAACAGCTTGAGGTGAACACGCTCGACCGCTTTGTGAGTAGAGCCGCACACAAATTAGTTGGTGCCCTCGACGCGTTTACCGACGTTGCTGTTGCCGGGCGCCTTGCAATGGATGTTGGCGCCTCAACTGGCGGGTTCAGCCAGGTGCTCCTTGAACGCGGCGCCCGGAAGGTGCTCGCCATTGAGGTTGGTCACGACCAGCTTGCCCCCGAGCTGTACGACGTCGACGAACTCGTATTGGTCGAGGGCTTTAACGCGCGTTACATGACCGCAGAAACGCTCGCTGAAGCCACGGGGGTTGCAGAATCCCCAGACCTCGTTGTCGCCGATCTCTCGTTTATCTCGCTGACAACGGTCCTTCCCGCCCTGCGACAGAGCAGCGCGCCGGATGCTGATTTTGTGTTGCTCATTAAGCCGCAGTTTGAGGTTGGCAGGGGCGGAGTGAAGGCAGGGGTCGTGACGAGGCCAGAAGAGCGTGCCAATGCCATCCGCCTGGTGCTTGACGCCGCTTGGGAGCTTGGCCTCGGTGCCGCTGGACTCATCAACTCACCAATTGTCGGTAGCGCGGGTAACCATGAATATGTTGTGTGGTTGAGCGCCACGCACGGCAAGAATCCGACAGAATGGATACAGACCACCGCAACGCTGACTCAGACAGGAGCTTGAGCTTGGTACAGCACTCCGCACGCGCACGGCCACAGCATATTCTGCTGGTTTCACACACCGCGCGTCGCGAGGCCATTGAGGCTTCGGTCACCGTATACCACCAGCTGATTGAGGCCGGCGTGGTGCCTGTCATGAGCGCCGACGAGCGCGCCTGCGTGTTTGCGCACACCGGCGAAGAACTGAACATCGCACTGCTCCATACCGATATTGGTATTGATCGCATAGACAGCGCCATCGTTCTTGGCGGCGACGGCACGATTCTGCGAGCTGCCGAGTTGCTACGCGGAGCATCCGCCCCCATCTTGGGAGTGAACCTCGGGCATGTTGGCTTCCTCGCAGAAAGCGAAAAACACGATCTCTCACAGGCAACAACAAGCCTGCTTTCCGGCGAATATCAGGTTGAAGAACGCATTACCCTTCAGGTTGATGTCTCTCACGACAACGAGCTTGTCTACTCAACCTGGGCGCTCAACGAAGCAACGGTTGAGAAGGCATCCCGAGAACGGATGCTTGAGGTAGTTATCGAGGTCGACGGCCGCCCGCTGTCAAGCTTTGGTTGTGACGGCGTTGTCATGTCAACGCCAACGGGCTCAACCGCCTATTCGTTCTCTGCCGGCGGCCCCGTCGTCTGGCCGAACGTCGACGCGCTGCTCATGGTTCCCCTCAGCCCCCACTCGCTGTTCAACAGGCCGCTTGTTGTTGACCCGAGTTCATCGCTTGTTGTTGAGGTGCTCGAACGGAACCAAGGCACTGGTGTGCTTTGGTGCGACGGCCGACGCACCTGGGATTTGCCGCAGGGTGCACGAGTGACGGTTACCCGCTCCGAGATTCCTGTGCGCCTCGCACGCATCGCTGACGCGCCCTTTACCGATCGTTTGGTGAATAAGTTTCACCTTCCCGTTGACGGATGGAGAGGACCGGTGCGCGGTGATTAACGAACTGTCTATTCGTGACCTCGGCGTGATTAAGGACGCGAGGCTTCCGCTTGGCCCCGGCTTCACCGCCATTACCGGAGAAACCGGTGCCGGTAAAACAATGGTTGTCACGGCACTTGGTCTGCTGCTTGGCGCTCGTGCCGATGCCAGCTCTGTGCGCTCGGGGGCGTCGCAGGCACGAGTCCAGGGCATCTGGCACGTTGGCGACTCACCCTCGATTGCCCGGCGAGTGGATGACGTTGGCGGCGAGATCGAAGCGGGGGAGCTCATCCTCAGCCGAGCCGTTTCGAGCGAAGGACGCAGTAGGGCCACCGTTGGCGGGAGCGCGGCACCCGCAGGCGTACTCGGCGAGCTTGCGTCCGAGCTGATTGTGGTGCACGGGCAGTCCGATCAGCAGCGGCTCCGCTCTGTCAGCGCCCAGCGTGAGGTGCTTGACCGTTTTGCCGGCACTCCCGTTGCCACGGCCCTTGCCGCCTACCAAGAGATTTACAACCGCCTCAGCGAACACCGGGCCGAACGCGACGGTCTGTCCGACGACCGCGAACGGCGACAGCGGGAAGCCGCAGAGCTTCGCCTTGCCGTCGACGAAATCGCCGCGGTTGCTCCGCAGCGTGGCGAAGACACGGAGCTCGCAGAACGTTCCGAGATCCTGACCAATAGCGAGGCCATCCGCACCGCGACCGCAGGGGCGCGTGAGGCGATCTCGGCCGAAGACGCCGAGGCCCCAGGATTTGACGCCCGCAGCCTCATCGAAACGGCCAGGAGAGAGCTCGAACGAGCCGTCGCTTTTGACCCTGCGCTCGCGGCCGTCACCGAATCCGTGACGAGCGCCAGCTTCTTGCTTGACGACGCCGTGACGGAACTCTCTCGATACCTTGCCGGACTCGACGAAGACACAACGCGCGAGCTTGAGCAGGTGCAGGAGCGTCGAGCATCCATCGCCACCCTCATGCGTAAATACGGCCCAGAGCTCAGCGATGTGATCGCCCTTGAATCCACCGCAGGCCAACGCCTGTTCGAACTCGACGGTGACGACGACCGCATCGCGGTTCTCGCAACGCTTATCGATGATGACGAGGCAGCTCTTGTTGGCGCAGGCGACACCCTCAGCCAGCTGCGCCGTGAGGCCGGCGACCGGCTCGCGGCCAACGTTTCGCACGAGCTTTCTGCCCTCGCCATGCCCGATGCTCAACTTGTTGTCTCAGTTGAGCCCCTTGCCGAACCAGCCAGCCACGGCGCTGACGACATCAGCATCCTGCTGCAGCCGCATCAGGGAAGCGACCCTCGTCCGCTCGGTAAGGGCGCGTCTGGAGGCGAGCTCTCACGCGTCATGCTCGCCATCGAGGTGGTTGTTGCTGGCACAGACCCGGTGCCGACGTTTGTGTTTGACGAGGTTGACGCAGGTGTTGGCGGTGCCTCCGCCATCGAGATCGGTAAGCGACTTGCCAGACTCGCGGAATCATCGCAGGTTATTGTCGTGACTCACCTTGCGCAGGTGGCCGCCTTTGCCAATAACCACCTGCAGGTCGTTAAAGACAGCTCAGGGGGATACACCGAGAGCAGCGTAACCACGCTCACCGGCGATGCCAGAGTTGGCGAGATCGCCCGACTGCTGTCGGGTTTGAGCGACTCTTCGAGTGCGCTCACGCACGCACGGGAGCTACTAGAACTGTCGCACAACAGCTGAGTCGATCAGACACGCGCCCCGACCGACCACCGCAAGTTGGGTTCACACGTTATTGTCGGGCCATGGCCTTTCGAGCAAAACGCACACCGTCAGCATCCCGCCCCGCAGCAAAGCAAGCATCAGAGGCCGCGGCTGTGGATGCTGTTGGCCCGAGCCTTGACGATGACCTCCTCGAAGAATCCGCGCGCCGCCCGAGTAAAGAGATAAGCGTGCGTTCGCCGTTTGCCCTTGGCTTCATCGTGACAATGGGTGGGCTGCTTGCGATTGTTGTTGGGGCGGCCATCGGCCAGCTGTCAACGATTATCGTGTACATCGTTGCGGCGTTGTTTGTTGCCCTCGGACTCGACCCGATTGTGCGCTGGCTCGAAAAGAAGAAGATGAGTAGGGGGCTCTCAATCGGCGTCGTATTTGGCGCGTTCACCCTCATCGTTGGTGGGCTGCTCGCGATCATTGTGCCGCTACTTGCCCAGCAAATTGGCGAGTTCGTTCGCCTCGCCCCACGATATCTGACCGATATTCGCAATCAAGAGTGGTTCAAGGACTTCTCTAAGCAATTTGGTGACGCCGTTGACCTTGGCGGACTCATCGACCTCGGGATCGGCTTCATCAACAAGCCGGAGAACTGGACAAACCTCGCCGGCGGCATCTGGCACGCGGGTATTGGCATCGCCAACGGGGTGACGGCCACGATCATCGTGTTGATCCTGAGCCTGTACTTCTTGGCGTCACTCAGCAAGATGAAGCAGGGAGCCTATTCGATCGTTCCACGGTCGAGCCGCCGCAAGGTCATTGACATTACCGAGCAGGTCTCCAAATCTATTGGTGGATACGTCAACGGTATGGTCCTGCTTGCCCTGCTGAACGCGGGACTCGGCTTTATCGCGATGACGATCTTCGGCGTTCCGTTTGCCGGCGTGGTTGCGGTTGTGGTCTTCCTGCTCGCCCTGATCCCGCTGATTGGCTCGGTGCTCGCGACTGGCGTTGTGGTGGTCATCGGCCTGTTCAACTCGCCGGGGACGGCAATCGGTATTGGCATTTACTACATCATCTACATGCAGCTTGAGGCGTATCTGCTGACGCCTCGCATTATGAACCGTGTGGTTTCTGTTCCCGGATCACTCGTTGTTATCGGAGCGCTCGCAGGTGGTACGTTGCTTGGCCTCCTTGGCGCACTCATCGCAATCCCGGTGACGGCAGCATTGCTCATGATCGTGAAGCAGGTCGTCGTCCCCGCACAGAATCGGCGCTAGAGACGACGACAGCACCTGCAGCCGCCTGTTGAGGCCAGCACGGACTCTGGCTGAGCAAGCGTTCATCTGAGCCTGATACGGTTGGGCTGCCTCCCGATAGATCCTTTGGTGAGCCCATGACCGCTCATTCTTGACCCTCAGCCACTTTGAAAGGGCCACATGTCGCCGCGCAATCTTTTCCGACTCTTCGCATTTGCCGAGGCGGTGACCTGGGCCTTTCTCCTCATCGCGATGTTTCTCAAATACGTGACGCAGACGACGGATGCCGTTGTTCCGATTGCGGGAGGGCTACACGGCTTTGTTTTCCTGAGCTATGTGCTCACAACCTCCTTCGTCTGGGTCAACCAACGGTGGTCGGTTGGCCGCGGAATGCTGGGACTCGTCTCCTCGGTACTGCCGTTTACGACTATCCCATTTGAGCTTGTTGTTGACCGCAAGGGCGGCCTCGACGGGCCGTGGCGGCTTGTGCCCGGTGGCGACGCGCCACACGGATTTATTGAACATGTACAGGCCTGGGTGCTGCGGCGCCCATTCGTGGCGATTGGTCTTGGCGTACTTGCCGTTGCCGCCGTCTTTGTGGTCTTGCTGATTCTTGGCCCACCAATTCCGAAGGGTTAGCCGAGCAAAGTGCTCGGTGGTGTGTCGGTAGCCTCCGGATGCTGTTAGGATTGAAGCCCGTGGTAGATAACATTAACGCGGGCAATCAAAACGGCATTACGAAGCACATTTTTGTGACTGGTGGTGTCGTTTCTTCGTTGGGCAAGGGGCTTACGGCGGCCAGTCTCGGCAACCTGCTCACGGCCCGCGGACTCCGCGTGGTCATGCAGAAGCTTGACCCGTATCTCAACGTAGATCCTGGAACGATGAACCCGTTCCAGCACGGTGAAGTCTTCGTGACCGATGATGGCTGCGAGGCTGACCTCGACATCGGGCACTACGAGCGTTTCCTCGATGTGAACCTCGACAGGGCCGCAAACGTCACGACCGGTCAGATCTACTCAACCGTGATCGCGAAGGAACGCCGGGGCGAGTACCTTGGCGACACCGTTCAGGTCATTCCGCACATCACCGACGAGATCAAAAACCGGATGCGCGCGCAGGCCGAGCTTGACCCTCGCCCAGACGTCATCATCACCGAGGTTGGTGGAACCGTTGGCGACATTGAGTCGCAGCCGTTCCTTGAGTCGGCCCGCCAGCTGCGCCACGAGCTCGGACGCAAAAACGTCTTCTTTGTGCACGTCTCACTCGTTCCCTTCATGGGAGCGTCAGGCGAGCAGAAGACAAAGCCAACGCAGCACTCCGTTGCGGCCCTTCGCTCGATCGGCATCCAGCCAGACGCCATTGTGCTTCGCAGCGACCGCCCAGTGACCGACGCAAATAAGCGCAAGATCGCGCTCATGTGTGACGTTGATTCAGACGCAGTCGTTAACGCAATCGACGTGCCAAGCATCTACGACATCCCCGGCATGCTCAACGATCAGGGCCTTGACGGCTACATCGTTGAACGCTTTGGCCTGCCCGCATCGCAGGTTGACTGGAGCGGCTGGCAGCCGGTTCTGGATGCCGTCCACAACCCAAAGCACGAACTCACCATCGGACTTGTTGGTAAATACATCGACCTGCCAGACGCTTACCTTTCGGTTACAGAGGCGCTCAAAGCCGGCGGCTTTGCGCACGGGGCCAAGGTCAGCATCCGCTGGATACCCTCCGACGACTGCGAGTCGGACGAGGGAGCAGCGGAAGCGCTCGCCGAGGTTGACGGAATCTGTGTGCCGGGTGGCTTCGGCATCCGCGGCATCGAGGGCAAGCTTGGCGCGCTCCGGTTTGCGCGCGAGAACGGTATCCCCGTGCTCGGCCTGTGCCTAGGCCTCCAGTGCATGGTTATTGAGTATGCCCGTAACGTCGCAGGCCTTGAGGGAGCGTCCTCGACAGAGTTCGACCCTGAGACACCCGTTCCTGTTATTGCCACGATGGCCGAGCAGGTTGACATCATCGACGGGGGAGACCTTGGCGGAACCATGCGCCTTGGCCTGTACCAGGCGGCGCTCGGTGCCGACTCTATCGTTGCGGAGCTGTACGGTTCGACGCTGATTGAAGAGCGTCACCGCCACCGTTACGAGGTGAACAACGCGTACCGTGCGGCGATTGCCGACGCAGGACTCGTCTTCTCCGGAACCAGCCCAGATGGCGAGCTTGTCGAGTTTGTTGAGCTGCCCCGCGAGGTACACCCGTTCTACGTGTCCACCCAGGCCCACCCGGAGCTGCGTTCACGCCCAGGTCGTCCACACCCGCTGTTTGCCGGTCTGGTGCAGGCATCCCTTGACCGCCAGCAGGCAAGCCGCCTGTTCGAGGTAAAGTCAGAGGATGCCTAAGCCAGAAGCCTCTCAAACGTCGCCCACGTACGCCGCCGATCTCATCGACGGCGTGCCCGGTGAACGTGTGATTCATTCGAGCGAACGTGCCTTTGCCGGCGCTGTCTGGGATATTCGACGTGACTCATTCGAGTACGGCGGCGAAACGCTTGTTCGCGACTATATGGATCACACGGGCGCGGTTGCTGTTCTTGCCCTCGATGAGAGCGACCGTGTCCTGCTCATTCAGCAGTATCGGCATCCGATCGCGGTTCGTGACTGGGAGATTCCAGCTGGTCTGATGGACGTAGTTGGCGAGTCTCCGCTTCTTGGCGCCAAGCGTGAGCTTGCAGAAGAGGCAGACCTGGCCGCTACCGATTGGTCACTCTTAACCGAGTTTTATACCTCGCCTGGCGGGAGTAGCGAGTCCATTCGGGTGTACTTGGCACGTGGGCTTTCTGCGACTGAAACCTTCGCACGGACTGGAGAAGAGGCTGACATCGAGCGCGCCTGGGTGCCGCTCGACGACGTGGTCACTGCGGTTCTTGAGCGTCGCGTCCAGAACTCAGTGATGTGTATTGCCGTGCTTGCCGCCCATGCATCACGCGAGCGCAACTGGTCGACGCTTGGTAATGTGGACGAGCCATGGGAACGCCGCGAGTGGGTGAGGGGCGAGCGGTCATGATGCCTCCGTCTGTCGGCGTTCCGCCGGTACCTGCTGACAGCGCATCGAATCGCACCCAACCATCACGAGTACACGATCCGCGCCGCGTGGCTCTTGACCGCACAGTCGAGAACTTCTTGCGTCACGTGTCATTTGAGCGGGGGCTGTCCGAAAACACCGTTGCCGCATATCGGCGAGATCTTGCGGTCTATGGGGATTGGTTGATCGCGCAACAAGAAGGCGACCTCAGCTCACTCACTGAAGCCGATGTCTCTGACTATGTCGGTTCGCTGGCCAGCCGAACCGCTGACGACGGCACGTTGGCGCTCAGTTCGGCCTCGGTTGCTCGGATGCTGTCGTCCGTTCGGAGTTTGCACCGATATCTGCTGCGCGAGGGGCTCGTCGCCGAGGACGTCACACATGACCTGACGCCGCCCAAAAAGCCTCAACGATTGCCAAAAGCAATCACCGTCGACGAGATGGGCATACTGCTTGGGGCTGTCACCGGCGATGATCCCATCGCCGTGCGAGACCGGGCCATTCTTGAGCTGCTCTACGCGACGGGGGCCCGTGTCTCTGAGCTCACCGGCCTCACCGTTGATGACGTCTTGGCAGTCGGCGAAGACACCGGCGAGGGAAACAGCTCAGCGGTAAACCTCATCCGAGTGGTTGGAAAAGGAAATAAGCAGCGCATCGTGCCGTTTGGTAGCTACGCAAAGGCAGCACTCGACGCGTATCTTGTGCGCTCGCGGCCAGTGCTTGCCGCCCGAGGAAAAGGCACGCCTTCGCTGTTTCTTGGCTCGAGGGGCGCGCCGCTGAGCAGGCAAAGCGTGTGGTTGGTTATCCAGTCGGCGGCGGAGGCCGCTGACCTTGGCGTTGAATTGTCACCCCATACCTTTCGCCACTCCTTTGCCACGCACCTGCTGCAGGGCGGGGCCGATGTTCGCACGGTCCAAGAATTGCTTGGCCATTCGTCTGTTGCAACGACCCAGATCTACACCCTGGTGACGGCGGATACCCTGCGCGACATGTATGTGACGGCCCACCCGCGAGCACGCTGACGATTGCAGCCGCGCGTTGTAGAGCCTTTGCGGGCGCCAACGCGAAACAAAATTACAGAACATTCAGAATATTTTGGGGCAAGGTAGACGGATTGAGCGAGTCATGGCGCGTATAGGGTGACCCAATTGAAAGGACCCCCCCTATGAACACCGAAGAACTTGAATCGCTGCTCCGCCGAAGCACCCCATCGAACGTCATCAGGACCGCCTCGGTGCACAACGAGACCGACCAACTTCTTGCGAATGTAGCGCAGACGGCCGCGCTGCGTGGTGGGAACCGGCACCTGAAACGTCGCCGCCGCGCGATAGCCGCATTTGGCTTTGGCGGTGCTGCGCTGCTTGGGATTGGCGCGAGTGCCCCGGTGACGGTGCCCCTTCTCGCGGACTGGGTAAACGGCACCGCGGTTGTGAGCATTGCCCAGCAGTACACAATTGACGGCGGCGAAGCCGCTCATTGCCAGGTGCAGCTGCAGGTTGCCCCGCTTCCCACCGTGAGCGAAGCAGAGCCGTCTGAGGTCACGGCGACGTTTGATAACGTTGACGGAAACGATTTTGAACCATTGGGCGGCGCCATCGCGGTTAGCGCAGCTGGTGACCCAGAGCAGTACAGCGACGCTGAGTTTCAGGCGGTTGAGGAGTTTCTCGCCGGGCGTGATTGGACTCAGCTCGCGGCAACGCTTGCGGAGCAAACCGTTTCGACCGATCCGGCAACAACGTATCCTGGGCTGGAGGATGAACAGGTCCGTCGCGCAGTAGTCGTTGCTGAACGAGCCGACGACCTCCTCGCACTCATCGAAACCGAGCTCGCCAACAACGGGCTGAATGCCAAGAAATCGGCCGCGCTGAAACTCTTTGCCTTTTGTGAGGCACCCAAATGAGTCGAAGGACGAACGCACCGATGACCGCAACGGTAGAAGCGCTCATCCGCCAGAACGCCACAGATCTGCTCGCATACTTTCTGCACCGAATTGACAACGCCGAAGATGCCGCTGACCTGCTGAGCGAAACCTGTGCGGTCGTGTGGCAGAAATGCGACCGCATTCCGAACGACGAGGTGCGCGCACGCATGTGGATGTTCGGGGTTGCCAGGATCACGTTGCTTCGCCACTACCGCGGGCGACGACAAACGGATGCGCTGAGCCAACGATTGCGAGGTGCCGTACGTGAACGCGTTGAGAACGAGCGCAGCCTGAGCGATCAGGCCGAGACCCACGATTTTGTGCGCGAGATGGTGCGGTCGCTCCCTGAGCGGCAACGTGAGCTCATTATCCTCGTCTACTGGGATGGACTCACTGCAGAAGAGGCCGCCGCCCATCTCAAGATCTCGAGCTCAACGGTCAGGACCCATCTTCAGCGCGCCCGGAGCAGGCTCGGTGAGCTGCTTGACGGTGAGACTGACGACTCTGCAGCTGCCTTGTTTCCCGTCGCCATCGCGGGGTGAGCTGGCGTTAGATCGCGAGGTCGCGGTCCGTCGTGAGCTCGACGTTCGCCCACAGATCGTAGCCAAGCGTTTCGACGCGGGAGATGATCGCCCGTCGAACCTTGTCTTCTTCTGAGACATCCCACTCGCCTGCGAGCACCACAAAATCGGCTTCGAGGTAGAGACGTTTGCCAATTTTATGCATACGCACGATGGGATCGTCGAGCCCAAACGACAGTTGCACCTCCGCAAGGATATTGTGCACGGCGGCTTGAATATCTGCGGGAGGCGCGGCCTCGAGGAGCTCGCCAAACCCTGTGCGCAGCAGCTTGATTGGAACGGGCGCGAGCAACAACACGGCTACAAGCACAAGGATTGGGTCGATGTAGCGAATGATGCCGGAGAGCGAGGGGACGTTGGCGAGCATCAGCGCGGCGACGGCGCCAACCGTCATCACAACGCTCAGACCAGCGCCGGCCTTCCACTGCGAGGCCTCGGCCTCGATGAGCTCAGAACCCTTGGCCAACTTCGGCAGCAGGATGGTCACCGCAATCCCGATGGCTGCCGTAATAAAACCGTAACCGGCCACCGCAAGCGGAGCGACCTCGCTGCCACCCTCGCGAATGATGACAACCGCATCCGCCGCCGCATATACGAGCGTGCCAACAAGGGCGAGGCCCTGAATTGCGATTGCAAACGGGGTGAGGCTCTCGCGGCCAAACGGATACCTGGCCGTCGGCCCAGCCTCAACGGTTTTTGATACCCGTAGCGAGAACCACGAGAGCCCGATGCCGAGAAGAAGGTAGACCCCGTCGAAGAGGACGATGCGCGCTCCTGTGATAATGCCCCAGACGACGGCCACCGTGGCCATCCCAAGCGAGACAGCCATCGACACAACGAGGGCTCTCCGCTCGGTTGAGGCAGCGCTGGTTGGCTGGAGGGGCGGTCGCGTCTCGCTACTGGTCACAGCATCACGGTAGCAGCCAGCGTTGATTCTGCCGAGGAAAAAATGTAGACCTGCCTTGGCCAAACCGAAGCTCCGGCCAGCCGCTAGGATTATGGGAGATTAAGACGTTGTACGTTCACGAGGATGTTCGACGGAGAAAGCGAGGAACCCGGTGGCAAACACGGAGCAGAGTGGTGCGGCAGCGATGGGCCCAACTGGGCGCCCCATCACGGAGTTTCCCGTACCCGCACCGCTCTCAAGCCACGGCCCTGCCCGCATCATTTCGCTGTGTAACCAGAAGGGTGGCGTTGGCAAGACCACAACATCCATCAACCTTGCCGCCGCGCTCGCCGCGTATGGGCGCCGCGTGCTGGCGATCGACTTTGATCCACAGGGCGCGCTTTCGGCCGGACTCGGTGTCAACAGCCACGACGTTCCCACCATCTACGACCTGCTGCTTGGCAGCGTCAAGGACCCCCGCGAAGCTATCCAGCACACCGAGGTTGACGGGCTCGACGTGATTCCTGCCAATATCGACCTCTCAGCGGCAGAGGTACACCTCATCAACGAGGTTGCCCGCGAGCAGATCCTTGCCGGCGTGCTTCGCAAGGTGAGTGACGACTACGATGTCATCCTTATCGATTGCCAGCCGTCGCTCGGCCTGCTCACGGTCAACGCGCTCACCGCAAGCCACGGCGTTGTGATTCCGCTCGCCTGCGAGTTCTTCGCGCTGCGCGGTGTTGCCCTTCTGATTGAGACCATCGAGAAAATCAAAGATCGCCTCAACCCCGTCATCACCATGGATGGCATCATCGCGACCATGTTTGACTCCCGTACGCTGCACTCACGTGAGGTACTTGACCGCGTCGTTGAGGTCTTTGGCGACCAGTGCCTCGAAACGGTTATCGGCCGCACCGTCAAGTTTCCGGATGCGTCGGTCGCGGCAAAGCCCATCACCACGTTTGCTCCAGATCACGCCGCGGCAAAGGCCTACATGCAGCTCGCGAGGGAGCTCGTGGCCCGCGGAGCCGTTGCGTAGGTGAGTGGTTATGGTCGTCGACAGGGTTCCTGACGACGCGGTTGATGTTGCTGATGCCTCGGCGAACACCGCCGAGAGTGATGGCGAGTCGTTTAGGGTCTCCCTTGGTAATTTTGAGGGCCCTTTTGATCTGCTGTTGAATCTCATCGGCAAGCACGAGCTTGATATCACCGAGGTCTCGCTCAGTAAGGTCACCGATGAGTTCATTGCGTATCTGCGCGAGCTCAATTCTGCTGACGAACTCGACAAAGCTTCAGAGTTCCTCGTTGTTGCCGCGACCCTGCTTGACCTGAAGATCGCAAGCCTGCTTCCGCAGGGCGAGGTGGTTGACGCCGAGGATGTTGCACTGCTTGAGGCCCGCGACCTGCTTTTTGCCCGTCTCCTGCAGTACCGCGCATTCAAGATGGCCGCCGCCTGGTTCTCCGAACAGCTTGGCAAGGAAGCCACCCGCCACGCGCGTCAGGTGCGTCTCGAAGAGAAATATCGTCAGCGGACCCCTGAGCTCGTCTGGACGCTGAGCCTCGAAGATTTTGCGGCGCTCGCGACCCTCGCGATGGCGCCGCGAGAGTTGCCGTCGGTTGGTCTTGATCACCTGCACGCACCCCTCGTGAGCATTCGGGAACAGGCCGCGTTCATCGTGAGTCAGCTTCGTTCAGGAGAAGCCGTCTCCTTCCGCGAACTCATCGCGGGCGTCGCAGAGCGCGGTGTTGTCATTGCCCGCTTCCTTGCGGTGCTTGAGCTGTACCGCCACGCGTCGTTGACGTTTGAACAGCTCGAACCGCTCGGCGATCTTGTGCTGCGGTGGACCGACAGCGATTGGTCAGACGACGACCTTGCAAACCTTGGAGCAGATTATGACGGGTAACTCATGACGGTAAATCTTGATCGGGCCGTTGAGGCCATCCTGTTGGTTGCCGACGAACCGCAGAGCCCCGTTGCCATCGCGACGGCCCTCGACACGCCCGTTGACCTGGTGCGCAAAGCGATCGCGCGCCTCGTTGACGACTACAACGGTATGTCAGACGGCTCAATCGAGCGTGGCTTTGAGCTTCGCGAGGTTGGCGGAGGATGGCGCCTGTACGTGCGCGCCCTGTACGACGATGTTGTTGCGGAATTCGTGCACACGAATAACCCAAGTAAACTATCCCAAGCGGCCCTCGAAACCCTGTCGGTTATTGCCTATAAACAGCCCATCACACGCGGTGCAATCGCGTCGATCCGGGCGGTAAACGTTGACTCGGTTGTTCGAACACTACTCGGCCGCGGCCTCATCACCGAGGTCTCGACCGACAGCGAGACCCAGGCGATTGCCTACGGAACAACAGACCTCTTACTGAGCCAGCTCGGTATCAACTCACTTGATGAGTTGCCGCCGATCTCGCCACTACTCGAAGACGGCACGGAAGGATTTGACGGTGACATACGATAGCAGCGCCTGGGACAAAGAGACCGAGGATGCCGGCCCCTCCGGTGTCCGCCTGCAGAAGGCGCTTGCCGCTGCTGGTGTGGCATCGCGTCGAGCATCCGAGGATCTCATTGCGCAGCGCCGGGTGAAGGTCAACGGCAAGACGGTGGAGGAAATGGGCCGTCGGATCAACCTCGCGACCGACAAGATCACTGTTGACGGCAAAGCCGTGCAGCTTGACGTCTCGAAGAAGTACTACATGCTCAACAAGCCGCGAGGCGTGGTGAGCACTATGAGCGACGAGGTTGGCCGCCCAGACCTGCGCGAGTTTACCGACCAGTTTGATGTCCGCCTCTTTAACGTTGGCCGACTTGACTACGACACCTCTGGACTCCTTGTGCTGACCAACGACGGTGACGTGACGCATGTCATGTCCCACCCGTCCTTTGGTGTCAGCAAAACGTATATTGCCAAGGTTGAGGGCATGGTCTCTGCGCAGACCATCGCGCGGCTCCGCAACGGAATCGAACTCGACGACGGCCCTATCAAAGCTGACAAGGCGCGGCTGATTGACGAGGGCAAGGGCAAAGGCGTTTCGCTCGTCGAGATCACCCTGCACTCCGGTCGTAACCGCATCGTTCGACGGATGCTCGAAGAGGTCGGTCACCCGGTGATTGATCTGGTCCGCCGCCAGTTTGGCCCGCTGAACCTGGGAACTCTCCGGTCTGGTGCGGTTCGCGAACTGACTAAAGTAGAACAGGGTGAACTTCTGACGATCGTGCGCGACGCAGAAAAAACATCCGAGAAAAAATAACCTTCCGAACATACCGACCAACGCCGCCTCCGCGCGGCAGCGACCCGAAAGAGACGTTGTGAGCGACACCGAGCGTTCGGCCAGGCTGAAGAGTCAGGTCAGAATCGTGGGTACCGGTTTGCTTGGCGCGAGCATTGGGCTTGCGCTGCGCGAAAAAGGCATCGACGTGACCCTCGACGACGCCTCGCCCTCGGCCCTCGCCCTCGCTGTTGATTACGGTGCAGGCCGTTTGCCGCAGCCAGGCGACATCCCGCAGCTTGTGATCGTCTGCGTCCCGCCCGACGTCACCTCGAGCCTGATTGAGCGCGAATTGCTCGCGTTCCCTGATGCCGTGGTCACCGACGTTGCGAGCGTGAAGCTGCAGCCGTTCCGCGATCTGAGCGGTAAGGGAGTAGACCTCACCAACTACATCGGTTCGCATCCACTCGCAGGGCGGGAACGCGGCGGCGCTATTTCGGCGCGCGCCGACATCTTCTTTGGACGTCCCTGGGTCATCTGCCGCGACGAGGAGACTCCGTCGTGGGCCCTTGCCCTTGTTGAAGACCTTGCGCTTGATCTTGGCAGCACACCGATCGAGATGACACCGGAGGAACACGACCGTTCCGTTGCGCTTGTCTCGCACGTGCCGCAGGTTGTTGCGAGTCTGCTCGCGGCGCGACTTACGGATGCTCCGGAGACCGCAGTGACACTTGCCGGTCAGGGCGTACGCGACACCACCCGCATCGCATCGAGTGACCCAGTGCTGTGGCTGCAGATCCTCGGTGCCAACGCCAACCCCGTTGTTGAGGTGCTGCACGAACTGCGCAATGACCTTGACACCGTCATTGGCGCGCTCACCGCAACAGAGGCTGACGGCACCGCGACCCCTGGTGCGCGCCGTGCGATCGCCGACGCCATCGCGGCTGGTAACGCCGGAGTCGCGCGGCTCCCAGGCAAACACGGCCAGAACCGACGGTTCGAATCTGTCACCGTCATGGTCGACGATAAGCCGGGAACGCTCGGTCGCCTGCTCACCGAGATCGGTGAGATCGGGGTCAACATGGAAGACCTTCGCCTTGAGCACTCACCCGGCGCCCAGATCGGCTTTGCCGAGATCTCGGTTGTTCCCGAAGTAAAGCAGCGAGCCATCGAAGATCTCGAAGCTCGCGGATGGAGAATCGCAGCCCTATGACCGCACAGAACCGGGGGCAGACCCCAACGATCGTTGCGATTGACGGACCGGCAGGCAGCGGTAAATCAAGCGTGAGCCGCGCAACCGCGCGAAAGCTTGGTTTTGGATACCTCGACACCGGTGCCGCGTACCGGGCGCTCGCTTGGCACGTCACCGATTCCGGCCTTGACCGTGAGAACGCGGATGCCGTTCGCGGCTCCCTCACCCACTTCGACTACTCCATCGGCCTCAACCCAGACCACGTCACCGTGACCGTGAACGGCACCGACGTGACGGCGGCCATCCGCACCCCGGAGACGAGCGCCGCCGTGAGCGCCGTCGCGAGGGTGCCAGAGGTGCGAGAGTACCTCACCAACCTGTTCCGCTCGATCGTCGCAAGCAGCGAGTTGCCAGGCGTGATTGTTGAAGGACGCGACATCACGACCGTGGTGTTTGCTGACGCGCCCGTGCGCATCCTGCTCACGGCCGACGAAAGCGTGCGTGCCGCGAGGCGCGGCGCAGAACTGATTGGTGCCGTCAGCGCGGCAGCCGAATCAGTCACAGACTCCGTTGTCGACCAGACCGCGGACCAGATCCGAGCCAGAGACGCCGCCGACTCCAAAGTTGTCGACTTTATGAATGCGGCCGAAGGCGTGGAGGTTGTCGACTCGACAGCCCTTAATTTTGATGAAACCGTGGATGCCGTGATCACTGTGATCCGTGCGGCGACGGTGAAGGAGCAAGCATGACAAACGACACATCAGTGCCAGGCGACGAAGGATTTGTTGACCCGCTCGACGAAGGAGCGGCTGAGGTCGACGCAGCAGTAGACGAGCGGCTCGAGAACCTTGACGACGAAGCGGCTGAGGCTCGCTCGCGTGCGCTTCGCATGGGCCTCGACGACTACGACCTCGACGACGCAGACATCAGCCTGCTCGAGGCGCAGGATGCCGACCCCGACGCCGTGCTTTACCTGCCGGCGCTTCCGGTTGTTGCGATCGTCGGCCGTCCGAACGTTGGCAAGTCAGCGCTTGTGAACCGCATCCTCGGCCGCCGCGAGGCAGTTGTTGAGGATGTCCCAGGCGTCACACGCGACCGCGTCACCTACCAGGCAGAGTGGAACGGACGCCCGTACAGCATCGTTGACACCGGTGGATGGGAGCCAGACGCCCGCGGGATCGATGCTTCCGTTGCCGCCCAGGCCGAGGTAGCCATTGACCTCTGCGACATGGTGCTCTTCATCGTTGACTCGCGCGTTGGGGCAACCGCCACCGATGAGCAGGTCGTGAAGATGCTGCGCAAGACCAAAAAGCCAGTGTTTCTCGTTGCGAACAAGGTTGACGACGCTCGCCAGGAGCCTGAGATCGCCGCGCTGTGGTCGCTTGGCCTCGGTGAGCCGCATCCCGTTTCTGCCCTGCACGGACGCGGCGTTGCCGACCTGCTCGACATGGTCATGGAAAAGCTGCCCACCGAGTCGGCCGTTGCAAAACGCCAGGTTGGCGGACCTCGCCGAGTTGCGATCCTCGGCCGTCCAAACGTTGGCAAGTCGAGCCTCCTGAACAAGGCGGCAGGCGAAGAGCGCGTTGTTGTGAACGACCTTGCCGGCACCACTCGCGACCCTGTCGACGAGCAGGTCGAGCTTGGTGGCAAGGTCTGGACGTTTGTTGACACCGCCGGTATCCGTCGCCGCGTGCACATGGCGCAGGGCGCAGACTTCTACGCCTCGCTCCGCACGAGCACTGCCCTCGAAAAGGCAGAGGTTGCCGTTGTGCTGCTCGATGTTTCGCAGCCCATCAGCGAGCAAGATGTTCGCATTATCGACCTCGTGCTTGAATCAGGCCGCGCGCTTGTGCTCGCGTTCAACAAGTGGGACCTGCTCGATGACGAACGCCGCAAGTACTTGGAGCGCGAGATTGAGACCGACCTCGCGCACGTTGCGTGGGCTCCTCGCGTCAACATCTCGGCAACGACCGGGCGGCACCTTGAGAAGCTTGTGCCCGCCCTCGAGACCGCTCTCGAGTCGTGGGACAAGCGCATCCCGACGGGCAAGATCAACGCGTTCCTGTCGGAGCTGACGCAGGCGCATCCGCACCCTGTTCGTGGCGGAAAGCAGCCGCGCATCCTCTTCGGTACGCAGGCAGCTTCGCGTCCACCCACATTTGTGTTGTTCACGACCGGCTTCCTCGATCCCGGATACCGTCGCTACATTCAGCGACGCCTTCGCGAGATCTATGGTTTTGAGGGCTCGCCCATCGTGGTCAACATGCGTGTGCGTGAGAAGCGCGAACGCAAGTAACCGTTTGTTCGCTCGCGGGGTGCACTTGCGCTCGCGGGGTGCGATTTTTTGCACCCCGCGAGCGAGAATGCACCCCGCGAGCGGGTAGCATGGCGAGCAACCGAACCGTTCAGGAGGATGACATGACTGCCATTGGAACGCTGCAATATCCCGTACTCGACTGCGAGGATGCGCTCGAGCTTGCTGAGTTTTATCAGAACCTGATCGGGGGTGAGATCGTTGCGTCGGAAGACGACACGGGTTGGGTTGAGCTTATCGGCGGGGCCGGAGGCAACATCGCGTTCCAGCGAATCGACGATTTTGTGCCGGCAACGTGGCCAGGAGGGCAGCATCCTGCGCAGGCCCACTTCGACGTCGTCGTGAAGGACATCGATTGGTCAGAGGCCGCCGTCATCGCCTGCGGCGCACGCACGACGGGCCACCCGATCGTGCCGCTCGGGGAGCCAACGCCACATTTCCGCGTCTACCTCGACCCCGCAAGCCATCCGTTCTGCCTGGTCTGGAACGACTAACGTTTGGCGGGCCGCGGCCCGCGCAGAATCGTCGTGAGCGAATGCGAGTATTCCGCGTGGATATTCGGAATGAAACGCGGGTTCTTGACTAGGGTTTGACTATGGCATTTGCAGACCCCGTAACCCTGACCGGTGAGCGCGTGACGCTCGTTCCCCTGAGCCATGAGCACCATGACGATTTGGCGCTCGCGACCGACGAGGGCAAGCTCTGGGAAGCGGCGTGGTACACCACGGTGCCCTCGCCGGAGGGGATGTCGGCCGAGATTGATCGCCGCCTTGGGCTGCAGCAGCTTGGCACGATGCTGCCGTGGGCCACGATTAACAACGAAACCGGTAGAGCCATCGGGATGACGACGCTCATGAACATACGTGAGGATCACCGCCACGTCGAGATCGGCTCGACCTGGATGGCAAAGTCGGCGCAGCGAACCGGCATCAATCCCGAGGCAAAACTCTTGCAGTTCACGCACTCGTTTGACACGCTGAATGCGGTTGCTGTCGAGATCCGTACGCACTGGCACAATCACCAGTCGCGCGAGGCGATTGCGAGGCTCGGAGCAAAGCAGGACGGTGTCTTGCGCAACCACGACATCTGGAAAGAGGGCATCCCTCGCGACGTTGTGGTCTTTTCCGTGATCGAAAGCGAGTGGCCGGTCGTGCGGATGTCGCTCAACGCTCGGCTGCGCCGATACGCGTCTCCAAGCGCCTAGGCGGCTGGCCTGGCCCGGTAGAGCACGTGAGCTCGAAGTGGGTGCCCCTCCGGAAGGCGGGGATGGTCAAAGTTGTCCGCTGGCTCGTTGGTCATTCCTAGGCGCTCCATAACGGCCCGTGACGGGGTGTTCTGCGATGCTGTGAACGATACCACCTGATCGAGGCCGAGCGAGTGAAACGCGATGTCTATGGCGGCGCTGGCGGCCTCGGTGGCGAACCCATGGCCCCAGGCCTCTGGAGTAAGGCGCCACCCAATCTCGACGGCCGGGGTGAAATGAGCAGCAAAACCAACCGTGGCCAGCCCGGTGAAACCGATGAACGCGCCATCGTGTTCGATCGCCCAGAATCCCCAGCCTCGCTCGGTGATGTGCGATTGCTGCCGGTCAATAAACGCCTGGCTCTCTGCCTGTGACAGCACGGATGGGAAGAACTGCATGACCTGTGAGTCTTGACCCATCGCGATGAAGGGCGCTGAATCGGAAGGCTGCCAGTTGCGAAGCAGCAGCCGGTTGGTTCGCACCGGAAGCTGGATGCTCGACGCCCGCGATGGCACGCTACTCGCCAAACGGCTTGCTGCGGTTGAGCTTTGCGAGTAACTCGTGCAGCGAGTTGAGCTCGTCGGCGGTCCAGTCTTCGAGCCTTGAATAGAATCGCTCACGAGAGACTTGCTTGCGTCCGTCGAGCTTGCCCTGCCCGAGCGGTGTCAGCTGCACAACCATTGCCCGTCCGTCAGTTGGGTCCTGCTCGCTTGTCACAAAACCGTACTCGCGGAGGGAGCGCGTCTGCCGGCTCACCGCGCTCTTGTCCATGTGCAGCGCTTCCGCGATCTTGCCAGCCTGCGTCGGGCCGTGCGTGCTGAGCCAGCGCATGATGTACAGCCCAGCGGCCTGCAGTTCAGGATGCACCTCGCTGAGCCCCTGGTTCGCCAGGTTCCGCGCGGTGGTGATGAGCTGGCTGACCTCATCGCCAACGCCCTGAGCGAGGGGAAAACGAATGGGGTCTGCGCGCAGGCCGGATTCGGTCGAAGGGATGCTGTCGGTCACGGCATCCATACTATCGCGCGGTGCCGTTAGCGGCTGCGCAGTGGAGTCTCAGACCTGGGCTGGCCGGAAACCAGCTCGCAGAGCGTAACCCTGCTCGCCGCACCAGTCTTGCGGAGGGCATTTGAGATATGGTTCTCGACGGTTCGTGCACTGATGCCGAGGCGTTGTCCTACCTCGACGTTGGTGAGCGTGCCGGCAAGGAGCGCGACCTCACGCTCGCGCTCGGTGAGCAGGTGCACCGCGGCGCGCGGTTCACGAGACACACTCGGCTGGAGACTCGGATGCTTTCGCGCGAGTTCAACAAGCGCGGTCTCAACATCGAACGCTTTGTCTCGTTCGTCGTTGTCCCTGTGCATGCGGGTGACCGAACGAAGGAGCAGCGAGATGAGGTATTCGTCACCGTCGAGCGTGTATTCCGTCACCACCCGCATGAGATCGTCGCTCGAACCAGCAAGGGCAAACGAAGCAATCTTCAGGAGCCGAGCATGCGCCGGATTATGGCGAGCGTCAACGAGTCGCTGCACCTCGTCGTAGAGCGTGTAAGACGGTGCGATACACAGGCCAACGATGCCAGTTGATACCGCCGCAAACACGTATCCGCGCTCGGCGCTGTCGGCGAGGGATGCCGCGAGCTCAATTTCTAGGCGTTGCGAATCGCCAAGCCTCGCCTCGATCACTACCGAGTTCAGCGCCGTCTGCATGCCCGGCAGGGGGCCGTTTTTGCTTGGGTGCTTACCCGGGAAGGAATCCTCCGCCTCCCGAATGAACGTGGCCGCAAGCGACTTGCGGTTGGTTCGAGCAACGATGACAGCCGTGAGGCGAAGCATAGCCTCGTAGGTTGAGACGAACAGCAGCCCGGGGCGGGCAAGGGCAAGCACGCTGCTGAGTACCTGCTCAGCTTCATCCCACAGATCAAGCTGCATGAGAGCGATTGCCGCAACGTAGGAGTGCGAGTAGAGGTCCGATTTTTGCAGGCGTGATCGAGCGTCGGCCCGCTTGGCGAGCGACCAGTCGAGTGATTGGCGGACTTCCCCAACCTGGCAGAGGGCAAGCCCCCTGATAAAGTCGGCCATCTTGCTCGCAAGGGGGATAGCGGTATCTGGCAGGGCGTCGAGGACCTCGAGGGCCTCGCGTGGAAAGCCGTTAACAGTCCGGATATAGGCAAGAATCGTGGCAACCATGCCCGTTTCAGGGTAGGAGTTCATCGCGGCGGCGAGCCGCTCTTCGTACCGCTCTGGCACCGCAATCAAGATGGTTTCGAGTAGGGCGCAGTACGCATCCATGTGGCCTGCCCACGTTGGATGCTCAGAACCGAAGCCCATGAGTAGCTGCTGCGCCTTATCTAGCTCTTGCCTGCTGATTGCAAGCCACTGAGCCTGCAGGGTAATGAAGCGCAGTACTAAGAGGGCATCATCGTCTGCCGCGATGCTGGTGAGCTCAAATACCTCGGAGAAGATGATTTCGTCGTGTGGGGAATCCCACACGGCCGCGAGGAAATCAACGGCATTTGCCAGCGACGGCTGCGCGAGCCACGCCTCTCGTTTGAGCGTGAGATGCATGTGCTGTTGCTGCTGAAAATAGCGTGCGAGCGTTGCGTCGTCAACGGTTGACTCTCGGCGCAGGACGTTCAGCGAATCAAGTTCTTCTGGCTGCGAAACCTCACGCTGCGCGAGTTCTTGCTCAGAAATGCCGAGCACCTCTTGGATGCGACTTGCGATGCGGGCGCGAGCCGAGGAGCGTGCCTGGTTGTGGAAATAGTCTGCGATCACGGGTGGCTGTACCGTAATGAGTGTTTTGCCCTTTCCGTCGCCGAGGAGGGCGATAAACCCCTGAGCTTCGACGGAATCAAGCACGTGGGTCTCGGTTAGCTTCAGGAATCGTTCGGCGGTTTCTGAACCGAGCATCGTGAGCGTTTTGAGCGCCGTCGCCTCCTCAGCGCAGAGGTGCGAAAGCATGGACTCGACGGTTCCCTCAAGGTGGGTGTTCCACAAGGAGGGAGCCATCATCTCCCAAACATCGTCGCGGAGTTTGATGGACCCGTGCATCGCGGCGCTTTCTGCGATCACCCGAGCAAGCCGAGGGTTGCCGGCCGACTTATTGAAGATACGGGTGATGACGGCGGCATCAACGCTGTGTCCGAGACGGGAAAGGACCAGCTCGTTTACTTCTTCGTAGCGCAGCGGTTTGAGTTCGATGCGGGCTTCTGGCCAGCGGTTCGTCGCAATGATCGGGTTGCTGCGGTCAGCAACGGCACCTGCGTTCGAGGTGTACAGCAGGGGAGCGCTTGTGCGCGTTTGCGCGAGCGCAACGACGGCGAGGGTTTGATGATCAATGTTCTCGATGTCGTCGAGCACAATGACCTTGTTGCGGCCCATGCCAAGTTCAACGGCAAAGGCATCCGCGAGTCGAACAATGGAAGAATGGCCGCGCGGAAACTGCTGCTCGTTGATAAAACTGAGCTCAAAGACACCGGAGAAGGGGTCAACCTTGAGTGAGGGATTGCCCGCGAGAAAATAGACCTCGGTTCCACTCTTTTCGAGGTCTTCAACAACGGCGCGTGCGGTCGACGAACGACCGCTGCCCCAACGCCCGACGATATTCACGCTGGTCTGCCTGCGCAAATGATCGATCGTTTGTCGTGCTTCTGGTTCAAATAAAAACATAATTAGGCCCCCCAAATAACGCGGTACCCAATTCCCGGAAGGTACCGTGTCGCGGACAGACGCAAGCGTCTAATGCTTCTTGCGGGCACCATTGTGCCCAAAAATAATGATCGCACGAAAACGCAATGATCGATGACCGTTTTGCCAGTTAGGGGGCATTCTGCCAGCAAACGGAGGCGCAGAGGGGCAGTGTTTGCCGGCCGTGAGCGAGGGCATTCGCTGGAATGACGGGCCGAGTCTCCTGCCAAACCGCGCCGAGAGACCAAACTCAGTTGGTGTTAGCGGGGGCGCTTCTTTGCAACTTCCCTCGCGTTGCGGGCGAATGCCGCGGCGGCCTGACCCGCGGCAGACAGGGCCCCCGCCCCGACCGGGTCGAGCCCGCGATTGTGGAGGGCCGCATTGATCAAAAACGTTGTGAGCGCCGGATTCTTTGGGAGGAGGGAGCCGTGGAGATAGCTGCCGATGACGTTGCGCGATCGTGCGCCCTCTGTCGTATCGGTCGTGTTATTGCCTTCGCCCTGCATCACGGTGCCAAGTGGGACCGCATCGGTTCCGAGGAACGTCTGTCCGCTGTGGTTTTCGTAGCCGATGATGTCACCAAATTCGTCGCTGTGAGTGACGATGTTGCCGATGAGGCGCTCCGGCTTGCCAATAGTTTCGACGTCAAGCACACCGATTCCGGTAATTGTGGTGCCATCAATGGTGCGAAAGAACTTGCCAAACATTTGATACAGCCCGCAGATCATGAGCATCGGGACGCCGGCATCCGCGAGATCGTGAAGCCGTGGCGCGATGCCGAGCAGGTCGTCTTGGACGATGCCCTGCCCGCTATCCTGGCCCCCGCCGCCAACAATGATGTCGACGGTTTTGGGGAAGGTGTCGCCGGGATCGTACGTGTGCATAACCGGCTCGTAGCCCTGCCACTCAAGCTGACGCTGAACAGAAAGCGCGTTGCCAAAATCTCCATAGATATTCATATCGCGCGGGTAGAGCTGAACAACGTGGATCTGCGTTGGTGAATCGTGCTGGGTCGCCATGTTAGTCAATCGCCTCCACCGTCGTGATTTTGCCAAGTTCACGGCGCAGCGCAAGCATCGCCGTGTAGGTGCAGAAAATTCGCTTTGGCTGGTTTGGGGCCTTCGCGATGAACTCGGCGAGTGCCTCGCTCAGATCGGGGACGACCGAGCCAACCGCAACCTCGTCGTACTGCAACCGCAGCGCCATGTCGTAGGCGCGGATACCGGTGACCGTCGCGACACCGGCGGGGCGAAGCGAATCAAACTCAACATCCCAGAGCCAACTCATGTCGCGGCCGTCGGCGTAGTTGTCGTTGATCGCGATCATCGTCGCATAGCCCTCTGGGCTGAACGAGTGAAGCCCAAGGCGGAAGCCACTCGGGTTTTTCACGAGGACAAGCTCAAGCGGCTGCCCGTTGACGGAGAGCTTTTCGCCGCGGCCAAACGCGGGCGCGACTTTGGCAAGGCTCGTGATCAGCTGATCGCGTTGCGCCTTGTCACCAAGAATCGTGCGGGTCAGCGCGAGTGCCGCAGCCGCGTTATAGATGTTATACACGCCCTCAAGCTGGAGTGATGTGCCAACGCGCTTGCCGTCGAACTCGAAGACAGCCGAATCGCCGTCGATGCTCAGCAGCGTGACATCGGCCTCCGGCCGGGCGAGGGCGGTTGCCGGTGCGTCGCCCGCGGCAGCCGTTCCACCCTCAACAGGAGGCTGTGGTGCCGAGCCTCGCAGGCTGTCATCATTGGGAAACAGCGACAGCAACGACTCGTCGAGCCCAAAAAACACCGGTCGCTGCGAAGTCAGGGAGTCGCGAAGGCGGAACACCCGAGGATCTTCGCGGTTGAGGACAACGGCATCCGTCGTGTGGATGGCAATTTCTCGCAGCAGGTTAGCCGTTGTATCGATCTCGCCAAAGCGGTCCAACTGGTCGCGCATGACGTTGAGTAGCAGGCTGTACTTTGGTGCGACGGCGCGGACAAAATGCACGGCGTGGGCTTCGTCGAGTTCGAGGATCGCAATGTCGGCAGTTGTCTTTCCGGTGAGTGAGACCTCGCCGAGGAGCGCGGAGGCCACTCCTCGAGTGAAGTTGCTGCCGGTTTTATTGGTGAAGACGGTGAGGCCCTGGCCCTCAAGCAGTTCGACGACCATCTTTGTTGTGGTCGTTTTTCCGTTGGTACCGCTAATCACCACAACGCCAAACGGAAGCTGGTCAAGCGTTCGCCTCATAAAGTGCGGGTCGATTTTCTCAACGAGTAGACCGGGGAGGGCAGAGCCGCTGCCACCGCGCATCCTCGCAACGCCTCGCACAAGTTTGCCAAGCGACGTCAGCAAGACGGTGCGGACCGGTGAAACCCGGCGAGGGGCCGGAGCTGACTGTGGCGCTTCGTGTGGTGTGAGTGTCATTAATCCGTCTGTCGGGTTGAGGAGCCGTGCGTATCAGTCTATCCGTTGGCCAGGATGCGGCCCTTGGCGTAACCAGCCAAGAACAGGGCCCTGCTAGCGGCCTGAACCTGTCAACACCGCGATCAAGCCGCCAATCATCGTGGTGAGAATGCCAAGGAGCGGAAGCCCAAACACGATCACGAGGGCAGTGACGATGGCCACCCACCAGCGGCTCCGCAACCGTTGACCGGGAACGGCGACAACATTCATTGAGCTGTCAGGCACACGATCATCGGCATAGCGGTGCGACTGGCGGAGCGTCTTCGCCCCGACCGTGTCAAGGATGCCGAACAACCTGCGGGTGAGGGCCTCGTCGGAGAGGTCAAAGCCGCGCTGCGAATACACAAAGACCAGATCATCCACGATCTCGACGTCAAAGGGCGCTGAGTGGTCGATGAGGAGGGCCATGAGGTCTGGGGTGAGTACGTAGAGGGCGTCGCGCTCGTACTGGCTTGGGCAGTACAGCGTGAAGTAATCGTCAAAATTACCTTCGAGCGAGAGTCGCTGGTCTTTGGAAAAGGAGGATGGCAAGTTGCTCATCTCAAGACCAAAGAGGTTGCCGTTGTTTTGCTTCGAATCGAGCACGATGTGGGGGAGTCGCCGGTCGAGCTGGAACGTGAGATAGCCCCAGATGTGGGTGGTCTGATTCTTGCCTGAGCCGGTAACAAACCTCATGGTGCCCATGTCAAAGAACCGTTGATTTGGGGCGCTGTGGATGCGGTTGCTTGACTGCCGCCCACTGCCGATGTTAAAAATCATGCCAGGGTAAAAGGGATTTGTGGTCAGCGGTGTGAAGCGGAAACCGTTTTCGTTAGCGAAATAAAACAGCTTGAACCACGCAGGATAGACGCCACCGCTTCTTAGCCCTTTGACAAAGGCCCAGATTCCAAAGCCGCAGGCGCCCGCAAGGATCAGCGTGACAACAAGCCCTGCCACAAAATAGAGGGGCGACGAGCTGCCGCTCACCACGCTGACGAGCATCCCGAGCATCGAGAGGAAGAGGAAAAAGAGCATGGGGGCGATGACAACGATCACAAGGATTCGCGCAAAGATGGAGCCGGAAGCTGCCTTGCTTGCCTCAGGATACTGGCGTTCTGCAAACTCGCGGAACGACTGGATGGCCTGTGCATTTGGTTGGTAGCGCAGCGCCTGGTAGTTGCGGCGTGCGCCGTCGAGGGTGTCAAAGCTCACCCGGCTACTGTACCGCGTCGGGTCAGTGAGCCGGGTGAACGCTGCGTGTGTGCCAGAGCAGGCCGGCACCCGCAGCGTCGGTTGCGGGTGCCGGCCTCAGCCGCTAGTGGTGTGGAGCTTCCTGATCTTCTGGTTTCTTCACGAAGAAGGCACCAACGATTGGGAAGAGCGACAGGATCGCCCCGCAGAGGAACGCAAAGTGGATGCCGCTCGCCGTTGCGGGGATGAGCTCGACTCCGTTCCCAACCTGAGCCGCCGTCTGAACCGACATAACGGTAATAAACAGGGCAGTTCCTGCTGCACCGGCAACCTGCTGCGCCGTACCCACGATTGCGCTCCCGTAGGAGTAGAAGCGCGGCTGAACCGACCCGAGTCCCGCCGTAAACAGCGGCGTGAACATGAGCGCGAGGCCAGCGCTCAGGAACAGGTGGGCGACCAGTACCCACAGGAACGGGGTGTTCTCATTGAGCAGCGTCATCGACCACAGCACGAGGCTGACGAGGACAGCTCCGGGAACCAGCAGCACCCTTGGACCCTTACGGTCGTAGATGCGGCCAACAATTGGGCCGAGTAGACCCATCAGCAGACCGCCAGGCAGCAAGAGCAAGCCGGTGGTAATCGGTTTGAGCTCAAGCACCTGCTGCATGTAGATCGGGAGCAGGATGATGGTGCCAAACAGCGCCATCATGCTCACAGCCATCATGCCAACCGAAATGCTGAACGTGCGCGACTGGAAGGTGCGCAGGTCGAGCAGGGCGCTGTCAGTTTTTTCGAGCGAGCGCTGGCGAAGGATGAAGACCACCATGAGCACCGTGCCAATGGAGAGCGGAATCCACGGGGGCAAGACCTCCCCGCCGTTTGCCGCCTCACCAATGGTGCTGAGCCCGTAAATGACTCCACCGAAGGCAAACGCCGACAGGATGACCGAGAGCACGTCGACTGGAACCTTGCGTGTCTCGGTGATGTTCGGAATACGGACGAGACCGAAGACGAGCGCGGCGAGGGCAATGGGGAGGACGAGCCAGAACATCCAGCGCCAGTTCAGCGCGTTCAGGATGATGCCGGAGATGGTGGGCCCAAGAGCGGGCGCAACCGACATGACGATCGAGATGGTTCCCATGATCTTGCCTCGCGACTGTGGGGCAACAAGGGTCATCACGGTGGTCATGAGCAGCGGCATCATGATGGCCGTTCCGCTCGCCTGAATGACGCGACCGGCAAGCAGCACGCTGAATCCTGGGGCGAGCGCGCAGACGAGCGTACCAATGCTGAACAGGGTCATCGCGGTGACGAAGACGGGGCGGGTATTGAACCGCTGGAGCAGGAGGCCAGTGATTGGGATGACGACCGCCATGGTCAGCAGGAAGGCCGTCGTCAGCCACTGGCCAGTGCTCGCGAGGATGCCGAGATCGCTCATGAGTTGAGGAAGGGCAACACCCATGATCGTCTCGTTAAGAATCACGACAAACGTGGAGACGAGCAAGATGGTAATGACCAGGCGGTCGCGGACCGAGAGCTTGCCATCGAGCGGGTTCTCGACCGGCCGTGCAGCGGCGGAGGTTTGTTCATGTGGTGCGGCGGCAACTGCCTCGCCCGCCTCCGGTGCTGAGCCGGGGCGAGGAATCGTTACCGGCCCTGAGGGCGGATGGGTGTCGTTGTGGTTGGTCATGTGTTTCCTTAACCGGGTGAAAGGGACAAATAATCCCGCGGATATGTGATGCAACGAATATGGGGTCTGAACGGCCGTGAGCGTGGTCTCCAGGTGATCCGGGTTGAGGAACACCGTGTTGAGGAACACCAGCGAGTGGAACCGGCGCGTTGAACCGGTGGATCGGATGCTTGGGGGAGTGGCTGTTTCTGCGGAGTGCGGTAGAGCGGCTTTCCTTCGTCTCTCACCGAGCAATAGTGTCGGAGCGTGACGGACCCGAACGGCTCAGACGAGACGTCTCCTGAACGCGACGGCAGCTACGGGTGACTTGAGCATCACGCCGTGCCCGCGAGGGAAGAGCTTCTCAAACGAAGCTATGCGGCCAAGGGGCGGAAGGTAGAGACGCTCACCGTCACGGTAAATGTTGTGATCATGATTTGGCTACTCCTTCCTGTTGGGTGCTTGGCACCGAAAAATTACGTTGTAACCCTAACACATTGCGGCCAGCGAGGTCAGCTCTTTTTGCGTCCTGGGCGCAGCGGGATACCGGCACGCTCGTGCCCAGGAAGCGGCCTTGGCGCCCGGCGGTACAGTCGAGACGACGATTCGAGCAGCCACGGCACCAGCGTGATCGAGACGCCCTCAACAAGCAGCAGCTTCTGCCGCAGCCGGTTCGCCCTGTGATTGTGCAGCAGGTTTTCCCACCAACGGCCAACGATGTACTGGGGGAGATACACCGTGACGATCTCGTCGGGGTGCTCGTGGCGACGCGTGACGAGGTAGCGAAGGAGCGGTGTGACGACGTCGCGGTAGGGGGAGGGCAGGATGCGAAGGGGTGTGCTCAGCCCGGCATCCACCCAGGCCGTTTGCAGGGCAGCCGTTGACTCGGCGTCTATTGAGACGTGAACGGCCTCAAGCGATGCGTGGTCGGCGGCTATGGCGTAGTCGAGGGCCTTGACCGTTGGCCGTTGCAAGATGCCCATGAGCACAATTGCGTGATCGCCAACTGGCTGCGACGCGACCTCTTCTGCAGCGGCCTCGACCGTGCCGTATCGTGTTTCCCGCTGCACCGAGCCGTAATAGCGGTGGATGGCGAGCATGCCAAGCGAGAGCACAGGCATAATCGCAAAGACAATCCAGGCACCGTGCGTGAACTTGGTAACGGTTACCACAACAAGCACGCTGGCGGTCATTGCAGCGCCGAGCCCGTTGATCGCGAGCCGACCGAGGATGACTCGTCTCACGCTCTGACGGGAACGGAGCTTGCGCAGCGCGCGAAGCCAATGCACCACCATGCCAATCTGCCCCAGCGAAAACGACACAAAGACGCCGATGATGTACAGCTGGATGAGGCTTGTCAGCCTCGCCTGAAACACGACCAGCAGCACGATGGCGCTGAGCGAGTGTACGAGCATCCCATTTGAATACACGAGCCGGTCGCCCCGAGTATTCAGCGCCTTCGGGGCGTAAGAATCGCGCGCAAGGATAGCCCCAAGCATGGGAAACCCATTAAACGCCGTGTTGGCGGCAAGCAGCAGCACCGCGGCGGTCGTGGCCTGTACGACATAAAACAGCACACTGTTATTGCCAAACGTCGCCGAGGCGATCTGGGCAATGAGGCTTCGCTGGGTTGCGGATTCGCAGGTTGCAACCCCAACCAGATGGCAGGCGTCTTCTGCGTAGTGGACACCGCTCACGAGCGCGACCGCGATGAGCCCAACAAACAGCGCGATGGCGATTGCCCCCATCCAGACGAGTGTCTGCTGCGCGTTGCGCACCTTCGGCTTTTTGAACGCAGGGATGCCGTTTGAGATCGCCTCGACTCCTGTGAGCGCGCTACAGCCGCTCGCAAACGAGCGAAGGATGAGCAACACAATCCCGGCCTGCGTGAGCGACTCTGCCTGCACCCCGTACTGCGCCGACTCAGCGATCGGCGGGTCTCCTGCGAGCGTGCGGATGAGGCCAACCGCGACCATGATGCCGATGCTGGCAACAAAGAGGTACGTCGGTGCGGCAAAGGCCTTGCTCGACTCGCGCACGCCGCGAAGGTTAATTGCGGCGAGGGCGGCCACACATCCGACGGCGTGTTCGACGCGGTATGGGCCAAGCTCAGGAACGGCCGAGAGGATGTTGTCTACCCCGCTCGCAACCGAAACCGCGACCGTCAAGACGTAGTCAACGAGCAGCGCAGACGCAACAACAACACCGGCCCTTCGGCCAAGATTACGGTGAGCTACCTCGTAATCACCCCCGCCGGAAGGATAGGCCCGCACGAGCTGGCGGAAGCTCACCACCACCACGATCAGCAGGAAGACAACCGCCGCTGCAACCCACGGCGCAAACGTCAGGAAGCTCAGGCCGCCAACGAGCAAGATCATGAGCAATTCTTGGGGCGCGTAGGCAACGCTTGAGAGGGCATCGCTCGCAAACACGGGAAGCGCAAGGCGCTTGGAGAGCAGCTGACCTTCGAGCTTATCGCTCGGGAGCGGCTCGCCGATGATCCATCGCTTGGTCGTGCGGGTGTCCTCATCGAGGGCCCTGCGGCGCGATTGTTCGTGCGGTGATTGCGTGTGCATCTCAACTCCTTCGCCGAACCTGCCGCTCAGCATACTCCCGTGTTCGGGGGTCAAGATACCGCCGGTCATACGCGGTTCATGGCCGCGGTGTCAATGCCCCCTCGAACCCTTGACACAGCCGTGTTGCGGTCGTAGACAGGGGGAATCACGTTTGCAACAGGGAGGCTCGCATGCTCACCGAGTATCGGATCAACGGCAGCCCGCGCGCCGTGCGGATCGGCACCTATCCTCCCAGCGTTGCGCTCGCGGCGGGGCAGCAAGACGAAGCGCTTGCGGCATGGGCATCCGGATTTCCAACTCGGCCGTTTGATACCCGCGAGGTCATCGACTGGGCGGTTGGGGTCGGCACCTCAGCGCCGTTTCCCGGTGAGGGAAGCACGTCTCTCCTCTGGAGCCTCCTCGCCTCTGCCGCGGCCTGGGACGTTGGTATTGCCAGAATCCTTGAACCCCACCTCGACGCCCTTGCCATTTTCCGACAGGCGCCGCCTGCAACTGACCTTGCCTCGGTCGGCGCCGGCCCACTGAGCTCGTGGGGTGTGTTTGCCGCAGAGGGCCCGGCCTCGACCCTTCGCGCAACGGAGACAGGGCCCGGCGCCTGGGTGCTGACCGGCGATAAGCCGTGGTGCTCGCTTGCCGGGCAGCTCTCGCACGCGCTTGTGACGGCCGTGATCAACGACGAGGGCGCGCGCCAGCTGTTCGTGGTCAACCTGCGCACAGAGGATGTGTCCGCCCACGAAGGCCCGTGGGCGTCGCGGGGCCTGCAACAGGTCGTCAGCGCGCCAGTGACCTTTAAGAACTCCGTCGCCGTTCCCGTCGGTGACCCCGGCTGGTATCTTGACCGAGCCGGATTCTGGTGGGGCGGCCTCGGCGTCGCCGCCTGCTGGTACGGGGGTGCCGTTGGTGTGGCAAGGCGCGTTGCTGCGGCCGCGATGAATCCGAACACGGAGCCTGACCAACTCATGCTCACCGCCATCGGCCGGCTCGACGTTTTGCTGGGCGGGAGCCGCGCGTTGCTCGCGGAGGCCGCACACAGCGTTGATGCGGCGGGGGCCACTGCGCGCAGCCATGTTGCAGACGATCACGCTGAACCGCCCTCGGCCGGCGCTTCGCACACGCAGCGTTCCGGCGTCCTTTCCGCAGCGCGCGTCAGGGCAGATGCGGCCGCAACCGCAGAGCGTGTTATCGGCGAGGCCGGCCACGCCCTCGGTCCGGCACCACTTGCCCTCGACGAAGATCACGCGCGACGAGTCGCAGACCTCATGGTGTACATCCGCCAGCATCACGCCGACCGAGACCTCGCATCCCTCGGGCGGAAGCTCCTCGCCTCCGATGACAGCGAGGTGGCACCATGGTAGCGTTCAGCCACCGAGACCCTGGAACGAGCGAAGCGGAGTGGATGCGCGCACCGCTCTGGAACGAGCTTCCCGAAATAACCCTCGACGGGGTTACCCGACTCGTCGTGATTGCCGCGCATCCAGACGACGAAACGCTTGGTGCGGCCGGGCTTATCGCACGCGCTGCGCAGCAGGGGATCGCCATCACGCTCGTCATGGCGACGGATGGCGAAGCATCGCATCCAGAATCCCCGACGCACACGCCCGCCGAGCTTGGCGACTGGCGGCGCCGCGAAGTGCTTGCGGCCCTAGCATTGGTCGCACCAGAAGCACGGGTGGTGTTTGCCGGTCTGCCAGACGGGCGGATGGGAGAGGGGCGCGGCGAGACGCTTGCGGAGCATCCCCTTGCCCAGCAACTTGCAGAGACCCTTCGCGCGGAACTCACCGAGGTGACCGAACGGGGGAGCGCGCTGCTCCTTTCGCCGTGGCGTGGGGATGGGCACCGCGATCACCGGGTTGTGGCCGCCGTCGCCGAACACGTTGCTGAACAGGAAGGAATCCGCTTGCTCGAATATCCGATCTGGCTGTGGCACTGGGCCGAGCCGAGCGACCCGGCTGTTCCCTGGCGGCGGATGTTTCGGATGCGCCTCGACTCGCGCGAACGGCACGCAAAGCGAGAGGCACTTAACCAACACGTGAGCCAGACTCGGCCGCTCTCTGACCTGCCTGGCGACGAAGTGATGATTGGGCGGCACATCCAGGAGCACTTTGAGCGCGACTTTGAAATTCTCATCGAGCCGCAGCGAGCCTCGGAACGGAGCGCGAGCCTTGGGCACGAGTTTTTTGACAACTTCTATCGGGGAAAAAGCGATCCGTGGGGATTCCAGACCCGCTGGTATGAGCGGCGAAAGCGAGACCTCACCATGGCCGCACTTCCGCGCGAGCGTTACACCTCGACGCTTGAAATCGGGTGCGCAACTGGGATACTGACGGCCAGGCTTGCGGAACGCAGCAACGAGCTGCTTGCCGTTGATGCAGCCTCGGCAGCCTGCGAACGCGCGGCGGAACGCCTCACCTCGCTTCCACACGCAACGGTTCAGCGGCTGAGCATTCCAGCGGAGTGGCCAGAAGGGGACTGGGACCTCATCGTGCTCTCAGAGGTGGCCTACTACTGGAGCGCCGAAGACGTGACCGCCGTGCTCGACCGCGCCGTCAGCGCGCTGCGGCCCGGTGGAACGCTTCTTGCCTGCCACTGGCGGCACCTCGTTCCCGAGTATCCGCTGACCGGCGACCAGGTGCACCACATCATCCGTCGCCGCCTCGACCTCAACAGGGTGGTCTCGCATATTGAGCATGACCTGCTGCTCGAAGTCTTTGTGGTCGGGGACCCGATTTCTGTTGCCGCGGCAGAAGGCCTGATTCGCCCATGAGCGCCGTGATCTCGGCCATGGCCGTTGTCATCCCCGTCCGCAACGAAGAAGAACTTGTCGGACGGTGCCTCGATTCGGTGCTGGATGCCGTCGCCCACCTGGCCGCGCACGCAACGGTGCTCGGCCGCTCGCCGGGGCCAGACGTGGCCGTCATCTGCGTGTTGGATGCCTGCGACGACGGTACCGCAGCGCTGGTCGACGAGGCGAGGCGGGCATCAGGAGGCACTATTCGACCGCTGATCATCGACGCACGGAGCGTCGGAACTGCGCGATCAGCCGGTGTTGTGCACGCCCTCCGCGTGCTTGGGCATCGACCGCTCCGGCACGTGTGGGTGGCCAACACCGACGCCGATTCTGTTGTGCCCGAGCATTGGCTCTCGCACCAATACGACCTCGCACGTTCCGGCGTTGGCCTCATGATTGGAACCGTCAGGCCAGACCCTGACGACCTCAGCCCGCAGCAGCTTGCCGCCTGGCGGGCAACCCACACCCCCGGGAAAGCAAACGGCCACGTCCACGGCGCGAACCTCGGCTTCAGAGCTGATCACTGCGTCTCCTGTGGCGGATTCGCGCGGATATCCGAGCATGAGGACGTAGGGCTCGTTGATCGGCTGATTGCCGCTGGCATTCACGGCCATGCAACCGACGAGTGCTGGGTGCTGACGTCTGGCCGAACCGAGGGTCGGACCCCTGGCGGCTACGCAAGGTATTTGCGCGAGGACCTCAATCGCGCGCCAACCGTCAGCCGCAGTGAGACACCACTGATGTTCGAAGACGTGAACTCGGCGTGACGCTCGTGCGCTGGCCACGGCGTCCACTAGATTGATGAAATGCGCACGCAAGCGGAGACATCATGACCACCGGATACTTCGTTGGCGCGCTGCTGACCGCGGCCCACGTGCTCATCGTCATCATCACCGCCGTCTTTGTCGCGGCAAACCGGCGGCCATCCTCGGCAATCGCCTGGGTGCTTGCGATCGTGTTCATCCCGTTTTTGGGTGCGCTCGCATTCTTGCTTGTTGGTATCGGACGCCTGCCACGAGACCGTCGCGAAAAGCAGGCGCAGATCAACCGGCTCATGCACGAACGCACGCCAGGCCTTGACGCGGTTGGCCATCGCGAAGAATGGCCCGATTGGCTCAGCTCGCTCGTGCGACTCAACGTCAACCTCGGCTCGCTGCCAATGGTCGGCGGCAACCGAGTGGCGCTGCTGCCCGACTACATCGGTTCGATTACGGCGATGATCGAGGCGATCGATACCGCCGTTGACTACGTGCACGTTGAGTTCTACATCCTGGTGCACGACCAGACAACCGCGCCGTTCTTTGACGCCCTCGCAAGGGCGACGGCAAGGGGAGTATCAGTGCGGGTGCTCTCAGACTACGTCACGGGCCTACAGTTCCCGCGTCGGGCAGAGACCAGACAAATCCTTGCCGACATGGGTGCCGAATGGATGCCAATGCTCCCGCTCCGTCCGTTCAGCGGGCACTGGCAACGGCCCGACATGCGAAATCACCGCAAACTTGTCGTTGTTGACGGTGCCATTGGGTTCACCGGCTCACAAAACCTCATCGACTCCACCTACCTCAAACCTGGAAACATTCGCCGCGGCCTGCACTGGCACGAACTCATGATGCGGGTCGAGGGCCCGCTCGTTCGAGAACTGGATGCCGTCTTTGTGACTGACTGGTTCAGCGAATCGGGCCACCTGCTCGAACTTGATACCACGCCAGTTGTCATCGGAAGCGACCCAGACCTCGTGGATGCGCAGGTCATCCCGAGCGGCCCCAGCTTTGAAAACGAAAATAATCTCAAACTCTTTGTTGCGCTCATCCACAAAGCCGAGCGGCGAATCAGCATCACGAGCCCCTACTTTGTGCCGGACGAATCCGCGCTGCTCGCGATCGTGACCGCTGCGGCCCGGGGGGTTGAGGTTGAGCTCTTCGCCTCTGAGGTTGCCGACCAGACACTCGTCTACCACGCCCAGCGGTCGTACTACGAAGCGCTGCTGCGGGCAGGAGTCAAGATCTACCTCTACCGTTCGCCAACCGTGCTGCACTCGAAACACTTCAGCGTTGACGAGGACGTCGCCATCATCGGGTCGTCGAACATGGACATCCGCTCGTTTAGCCTGAACATGGAGGTTTCAGTCATGGTGCAGGGGCGCGATTTTGTGAGTGCGCTGCGTCGGGTGGAAGACGACTATCGCGCGGCCAGCATCCAACTCGACCCCAGCGAATGGATGAACCGGCCGTGGCGACAGAAGATCCCCGACAACCTGGCACGGCTGACCTCGTCGCTGCAATAGGCTCGGTCAACGACCAACAGAATGAACGCGCGGAACCGCCGCAGAACGAATGACTCGGTGCGCCGGTATCGCATAGTCTGACAGCAGTACGAAGAATGGAAGGGGGCCACGATGGGCACTGTCTTTATTGAAATTTTGGCGCTCAGCCTCGGCATCGCAATCAGCCCCGTGCCCATTATGGGAACCATCCTTATGCTCATCTCGCCCGGCTCAAAAAGCGCAAGCGTTGGCTTCGCCTTTGGCTGGGTCAGTGGCATCGCGGTTGCCGTCACGGCGTTCACCTTCATCTCGCTCCTGCTGCCAACCGGCTCCTCCGGAAAAGGAATGCCCGGGGCCGAACCTGGGCCGCTCTTTGGATGGCTGCAGATTGGCCTTGGCATCCTGCTCGCCGTTGTTGCCGTCGTCCAGTGGCGCCGAAAGGCCGGTGGATCGTCAACAGGCGACGCCCTGCCAAAATGGATGACCGCCGCCGATAAGCTCTCGGTTGGGCACGCCGTGACGATCGGCTTCTTCTACGCGGCCTTCCGCCCGAAAAACCTCCTGATCGCGATCGCGACCGGGCTGCTCATCGGCTCGCCGGAACTCAACTTCACCCAGAGCTTCCTCGCGATTGTGATCTTTACGGCGCTTGCCTCCTTCACCATTGCGGCGCCCATCCTCGCCTACTTCTTTGGGAACACGAAGGTAGAGGGTTGGCTTGAGGCCACGAGCCACTGGCTCGTGCGCAACACCCTCATCGTGACCAGCGCGGCGATGCTTGCGCTCGCGGCCATCCTCATCTGGAACGGTGTTGGCCACGTGCGGTAGTGGTGTGGTGGCTGGTGGCTGGTGGCTGGTGGATGACGGGTGCTGGACGTCGGATGCCGGGTGGTGGCTGCCGGCTGGCAGCTGGTGGCTGGCGGAGGCCGGATGTCGGGTGCTGGATGTCGGATGCCGGCTGGCAGATGTCGGATGTCGGATGTCGGCTGGTAGATGTCGGGTGCCGGTGCCGGCTGGTGGCTAGTGGGTGGCGGTTGCTGGACGTCGGATGCCGGGTGGTGGCTGCCGGATGCCGGCTGGCAGCTGGTGGATCGCGGGTGCCGGCTGGTGGCTGCCCGATGGTGCGTGGTGCCTCCGCATGCTGCCGTTGAGTACTCCGGCCGTGTGAGGTGGGTCAGATGCCATTGGCTGTGCGAGGTAGCACCGGGCTCATTTGCTGTGGTCGGTCTCGTCAGCTGCGAGGGGTAGCGCGGGGACGGACCGACTGCGAAGCGCCCTCACGCTCACAAGACCGAACCTCCCATCCCCGATCCAGTGCGCTGCCCCAACCACATGACGCAAATGTGTGGATTCTCCGAGAAATAGACACATTTGGGTCACCTCGATTCGTCCGCACGTGAGTGCGGGCGAGTATGGGGTGCAGATGTGACGCAAGAGTTCCTTCCCGGGGGCGGGAAGGAACTCTTGCGTCAGATCTGTTGGTGCGGCCTGTGGCCGGCCGATCTAGTGGTCGCGCGGGTGGCGGCGCAGCGCGAGTGCCGCCCCCATGAGCATAAGGCCAAGCGCGGATGCCGCGAGGAGCAGGCCTTCTGCCTGGCCGATGCCGGTTACGGCAAGACCTGCGGAGGAAGCAGCGGATGCGTCGTTGCGTAGCGCGCCCGAACCGCTTGAGGCAACGCCGCCGTTGCCCGAGCTGCCGTTACCTGAGCTGCCGTTACCCGAGCCGCTGCCGTTACCTGAGCCGCCGTCACCCGAGCCGTCACCGCCTGAGCCGCTGCCGTTACCCGAGCCGTCACCGCCAGAGCCCGGCGTCGTTCCAGGACCAGTACCCGTTCCGGGACCCGTACCAGGCGTCGTTGGCGGCACCTCAACATCCACCGCCTCGATCGAGACCGGCTGCCACGCGCGGAACAGGCCCGCAGGGTTTTGCAGGACAACCGAGTGGGTTTCCGCACTGAGGGTGGACGGAAGCGTGACGTCGAAGGAACCCTCAGCGTCGGTCTTGAACCAGCCGAGTGCGGTTGGCTCCGAGAACACCGTCGTGTGGAACCAAGCGAAGGGCTCGAGATTCTTGACGGTCACGGTTTCGCCGGCCTTTGCCGTGCCGAGGCCGAGGTCTGTCTCGTTGATGCTGGCGCTCGCCGACGGGTCAGCAACCTCGTGGGGTGCAGCGGCCCCGGTCAGGATGTCCCCGGCAAGAATCGCCGGTGCCGCACTCGTGAGCGCGCCGTCGCCTGCCACGCTGCTGAACGTGACAAAGACGTACTTTTTTGCGGGGTCAAACGCGCCAGCTGGCATCGTCAGGGTGCGGGCGTATGCCCCGGCATCGCGTTTGAGCGTCGCCGCGTAAATGGTTCCGCTCTCGCCAACAAAGTTGTCCTTGTTCGGCGCAGCGGCGTTCCACTTCTCTTCTTCCATGAAACCGATACGCATGAAGCCGGTGTAGGAATCTGGCACGGTGTAGCCTGCTCCGCTGACCGAGAGGACGTTGACGGTCTCTGGCTTGAGGTTTCCGTTTGACGTGAAGATGCTGCCTCGCTCGAGGGCTGGCAGTACCGTCACCTTGCGCGCCTCAGATACCGCATCCTCACCAACGCCGTTTGCGCCGCGAACACGGAACAGGTTGCCGTTCATCTCTTTGGTGAGGTTTTCGACGTAGAGGAGGGTGCTGCCGCTGCTTGGGTAGGTTGACCAGGTTGAGCCATTGTCAGCACTGGTTTCCCAGGACCAGGTTGGGTCTGGAGCTCCGTTGCCGTAGGCGCGGAGAAGCACTTTTCCTCCCTCGAAGCCGATCGCGTCGAGAGCGTTGGCGGTGAAGACGGGAGCCTGCGTTGTGAGCGTCAGCGTGGCCACATCCGAGATCACGGGATCGGATACGCCGTTGCTCACGAGTACGCGGTACTGGTCTCCGCTATTTGCGGCCGATGCAGATGCGAGGTTGCTTGTGGTTGCCGTATTTGTTCCCCAGTTTGCCCAGGTCGCGCCGCTGTCGGTTGAGCGCTGCCACTGGTATTGCGGCGACGAGCCGGTAACGCTCACGCTGAGGCGGAAGATTCCGCCAGCCTTGCCCGTCACAGACGTCGGCTGTTTGGTGATGACGATGTCGGAGGCGGTATCGACCGTGAGTTTTGCCTCTGTTGTGGTGGCGTCGCCGGCTTCGTTATGGGCGAGGGCACGGATGCTCAGCCCATTATGGTCTGCGGTGGTGACATTGGTGATCGTGAACTTCTTGTCCGTTGCACCTTCGACGGTTGTCCACTCGCCGCTCAGAGTCTTGGTCTGCCACGCGATGCTGGGAACGGGGAAGCCAGAAACTTCGGTGCTGAAGCTGACGGATGCTCCTGAACTGACGGTAGCGCTGACTGGGTGCTGCACGATTGCGGCTGGCATGACGGGCACGCCTGAGTCGAAGGTGACGGTCACCGGCAGCGGCGGTTTCTTTTCGTCGGCGGTGAGGCCTGACGTGTGCCAGTACGTTGAGAGGCCGGTGAGGTACTGGAAATCAACGAAGTTCTCTGGCCACGAGCCCCAGCCCGGCCGCTGGATTTTGATCTGTGGCGTGATCGCCGAAACGCTCGAACGCACTCCCTGTTCGATGGGGTAGTAGTCGATGCCGCCAAAGGCTGGCGTCGCCGTAATTCCTGATTCGCCGACGGTCACATTGCTGAACTGGGCAAGCGTGATGTTGTTTTGGCGGTTGAGGGGGAACTTTTGGCTTGGGTCATCCATCGACGAGCCGTAACCGCCAACGCCGGCGAGGAGCTGGCCGGTTCCGTCGGCCGCAACTACGAGTCTTGGGTCGAAGATGTTCCACGGCACGAGCCCGCCGTAGGAGTTGATCGATGCGGTACCTGTCCACTGGATCTCGGTCACGCCGGTTGTGGTGTCGGTTGTGCCGACACCCTTGCTGAAGAGGAGCCGTTGGCCGTTTTCTTGGCTGACGGTTGGGGATGCCGGGGTGCAGCGGGTTGCCTTGCTCGCGGCAGTGGCCGTGCCGTCGGCCGCCCGCTTGATGATGTGCAGGTTGCCTTCTTGCGTGCGGTATTGGGTAGCAGACCCGTCAGAGGCTCCTGCCGAGAAGAAGTCGCAGCCACCAAATTGAGAGCCAAGTTGATGCTGTTCGTTGAGTCCCCATTCGAGGGCCGCGTTGTCGAAGGCGACGACCGTGTTGGCGGTTGCGGATGCCGCACCTGCCGTCAGCATTCCACCAAGCATGAGCGTGCCGAGCGCGATGCTCACGACGCGCTTGGCGAGTCCGCTCGTTGGGGAAGCTGCTGATTGGCGGGGGTCGGTGTGGTCGATGGGGAGGGGTTTGCTGTGAGCTGGTCCCGCGCGAAGCGTCATAGTTGCTGATTCCTTGGGGTTGGCGCCCGTCATTCGGGCGCGCCAAAGAGCGCCCGAAGAAGGGACTTGTTCTGATGTGCGGACGACCGGCGCCTGTGAGAGAGGGGGTTTGGGCGCGCATCCACACGAGTAATTCCGTTAATAAGGATAGCCATACCTAAGTAGTTAAAGATAGTCGGAATTGAAATTCCTTCTGAACCCTCGGAAACGACCGCCGCACGCGAACAGCGACTGTCAACCCCGGGACAGGGGACCGCCCTCCGGCCTAAACTGCTCACCATGAGCGACCAGACGGATGCCACGACACACAGCCCTGTTTTCCCGCCTGGCAGCCGCATCCTTGTCACCGGGGCAACCGGCTACGTTGGCGGGCGGCTTGTGCCGATCCTGCTCAACGCCGGATACCGGGTTCGGGTGCTCGCGAGGACACCAGACCGCCTAAGGGATGTGCCGTGGGCCGGCGCCGTGGAGATAGCGAAGGGCGACCTGCTCGACGCGGAATCACTTGCGGCAGCCTTCGACGGGATCGACGCGGCCTACTATCTCGTGCATTCGATGGGATCGGCGCAGCGCCGCCGCGATTTTGACACCACGGAACGCGAATCGGCGAGCAACGTTGTTGCGGCGGCCGAGGCGGCTGGCGTCAAGCGGATTGTCTACCTCGGCGGACTCCACCCAGAAACGAATCTCTCCCAGCATCTGAGGTCACGGACCGCGGTTGGCGAATTGCTGCTCAACTCGACCGTCCCGGCCATTGTGCTGCAGGCCGGCGTCGTGATTGGCTCGGGCTCGGCCTCGTTTGAGATGATCCGAAATCTCACGGAAGTGCTGCCTGCCATGCCCGCGCCTCGCTGGGTCAAGAACCGCATCCAGCCGATTGCCGTGAGGGATGTGCTGTACTACCTGCTCCATGCGCTTGACGTGCCAGTCGAGGTTAACCGCAGCTTCGATATTGGCGGTCCAGACGTCCTCACCTATGCCGACATGATGAACGGTTACGCCGCAGAGGCCGGGCTGCCGCATCGCCCCATTCTTGCGCTGCCGGTGCTTACCCCGCGGCTTGCTGCCCACTGGGTCAACCTCGTGACGCCCATCCCTCGCAGCCTTGCCATTCCGCTCGTTGAATCGCTCCAGAATGACTGCGTGGTGCGCGAACTCGACCTCGATGCGTTTGTGAGCCCGCCGGAAGGAGGACTCACCGGCTACCGTCGGGCCGTCAGGCTCGCCCTCGACAAGATGCGCGATGGACAAATTGAAACGAGCTGGCAGAACGCTTCGGTTGATGGTGCCCCAAGCGATCCGCTGCCGAGCGACCCAGACTGGGCAGGATACCGGGTGTACACCGATCTGCGCGTTCGCGAAACAGAGGCGTCGGTCGCTGACCTCTGGCGAGTCATCGAGGGCATCGGGGGAGCGCGCGGATGGTATTCGTTCCCACTTGCCTGGGCCATCAGGGGGTGGATGGATAAGGCCGTTGGCGGGGTTGGCCTACGAAGGGGCCGCCGAAACCCCGACCGACTCCAGGTCGGCGAAGCACTGGATTTCTGGCGAGTTGAGCAGCTCGAACGCGGCCGCCTGCTGCGGCTCAGGGCCGAGATGAAGGTCCCTGGCAAAGCCTGGTTAGAGATGAGCGCCGAGCCGCTGGACGGTAACGCCGGTTCCCGCTACTCGCAGCGAGCGGTCTTCTTCCCACGGGGGCTATGGGGGCGCCTGTACTGGTATTCGATATTGCCCTTCCACGGCATTATCTTTAACGGGATGGCGAATCGCATCACCGCGGCGGCAGGGGCTACCCAACGCGCGGAATCCGCGTCGCCCGCCCGACATAACCTGTGACGGAAAAGCCAACGCGTAAGCGCCAAACCAAGACGGAGAACCGTTGATCGCATCCTTGACGCTCGGAACCGATGCCGGCGATCCCACATCGGTCGAATCGAGTCGTTTGGCTGAGGGAACAGCGGATGGGCCGGTCGCGCTGGTCTGGCTGCGCAACGATCTGCGCCTCGCCGATAACCCCGCGCTTCAAGCAGGGATTGCTGCCGCTGGGCCACGCGGGACAACGATCGTTGTGTATGTGCTGGAAACCGCCGCCGGCGACTCCCAGGTTGGCCCCGAGGCGGGCCCCGACAGCGCCGCCCCCCGCGCGCTTGGGGCGGCATCCCGCTGGTGGCTCCACCACTCGCTGAGCGCCCTTGCCGATGACCTCGGCGCCATCGGGGGAAAGCTCGTGCTTCGGGCCGGTGACGCCGCAACGGTCATTCCCGGCCTTGCCGCCGAAATTGGTGCCGACGCCGTGTTCTGGAACCGGCGCTATACCAACGCCCGTAACGCGGATATCACCATTAAGGCCGCGCTCACCGAGGCCGGATGCGAGGCAAGGAGCTTTCACGCCAACCTGCTGCACGAACCGTGGACGGTGCAGACAGGCCAAGGAACACCCTTCCGCGTCTTCACCCCCTACTGGCGTGCCTGTCTCGCGACGCCGGAACCGAGGGAGCCGCTGCCAGCGCCCACCGGGATTCGTTCGGCACCAGTGCACAGTGACACGCTCACCGATTGGGGACTCCTCCCGACCGCACCCGACTGGGCCAGCGGGCTGCGAGCAACCTGGACCCCTGGAGAGCGCGGCGCACACGAGCGGCTTGACGCCTTCCTGAACGACGGGATCGACGACTATCACCTGAGGGATGAGCCTGCCGACGGCACCACCTCGTGGCTGAGTCCGCACCTTCGGTTTGGAGAGATCAGCCCGTTTGCGGTGTGGGATGCCGTTCGTCGCGCCCGAAGCGCCGGCGTCACTGGTCAGGCCGCCAACAACGCGGCCAAATTCCTGAGCGAGGTTGGCTGGCGTGAATTCAACACGAGCATCCTGTTTTCGTTTCCTGCCCTTCGAGAGCAGAACGTTCGGCCCGAGTTTGCCGCGTTCCCGTGGGCAACGCCCGACCAAGATGAGCTTGCCGCCTGGCGCGACGGCCGCACGGGGATTCCGCTCGTGGATGCTGGGATGCGCGAGCTCTGGCACACCGGAACCATGCACAACCGCGTCCGCATGGTGGTCGCAAGCTTCCTCATCAAGAACCTGCTTGTCGACTGGCGAATTGGTGAAGCCTGGTTCTGGGACACGCTCGTGGATGCCGACGAGGCAAGCAACCCTGGCAACTGGCAGTGGGTCGCCGGCAGCGGCGTTGACGCCGCTCCGTACTTCAGGGTGTTCAACCCAGAACTCCAGGCAAAGAAATTTGATCCTCACGGGGAGTACGTGCGCCGCTGGGTCCCGGAATATGGCACGCCTTCCTACCCGGCCCCGATCGTTGACCTCCGCGAGACCAGGGGGAACGCGCTCGCCGCGTACAGCGCGATGCGCGCAGCCCTGCCAGACCCCGCAGCCTCTGCAGATCGCGCAGACCCCGCAGCTGGCACCGCCGCCGCCCGACCCCGTCCACCCGAGGCAACATGATGACCGCCGAGGTCCTTGCCGCGTCCGGCGGTCCCGCGAGTCTGGTAGCCGATTGTGCCAATTGCTTTGGCCTGTGCTGCGTAGCGCTGCCGTTCCTAGCCTCGTCTGAATTTGCCGTTGATAAACCGGCTGGCACTGCCTGCGTCAACCTGCGGTCGGACTCGCGCTGTGGCATCCACGATCGCCTGCGTGATTCCGGGTATCAGGGCTGCACCGTCTTTGATTGCAACGGAGCAGGCCAGAAGGTTTCGCAGCACACCCTTGGCGGAGTCGATTGGCGAACGGATGCCGCGGCATCCGCAATGCTGCTTGAGTCGTTCCCGGTTATGCGGCTCTTGCACGAGCTCCTTGCGTATTTGGTTGAAGCGCGTGTGCGCCTCGAAGCGATGCGGGACACGGATGCAGTGCCGGTCAACGTTCCTGCCAAGACTGCCGGGTTGCTTGGTGATGTGAACCGGTTGCTGACCGAGACTGAACACATGACGCTGCTTCCCGCAGTCCGGCTGCGTGACGTTGATGCCGGGTCGCAGCGCCAGCTGGTCAGCGAGGTGCTGCTGAGTGTGAGCGAGTTGCTGCGGTCTACCGAGCGGGGCGGGGCTCGTCGGCCGAGTGGAATAGCCGACAACGGCGCGCCTGTCGACACACGGATCACTCACGGTAAGGGCAACTCTCGCCAAGCTGGTGCGCCGGATCCGGCCACGGTTCGAGCCCGAACTTTCGATACCCTTGACGACGCTGCTCGCGGCAACATCGAGGAGGCCTCTGGCGACACCCCAGATGGCAACGGCGGCCAACCGCGGCGGAAGCCAACAGCGACTGCGGCAAAACGCGCGATCACGCTGCACACTCGCGGCAGGGGAGCCGACCTCATTGGCGTTGACCTCGCGGCAACCGATCTTCGCCGCGTGAACCTGCGCGGCGCCTACCTCATCGCGGCAAATCTGCGCGGTGCGGATCTGCGCGGAGCCGACCTCATCGGCGTTGACCTGCGTGACACTGATCTGCGAGACGCCGACCTGAGCGACGCCCTCTTTGTCACCCAGATGCAACTCAACGCGGCGCGGGGAAACGCGGCAACGCGCATCCCAGGCCGGCTGCAACGGCCAGCGCACTGGATGCCGGTGGCCGTCACGATCGAAGCGCGACGTCCGTCCCGCTAGCGAGCGCCCCTAGACACCCCTCTAGCATTGCTCTGCTCGCCTGTTCGCGGCGCTGTTTGCCTCCTCGCTTTGCTCGCCTGTTCGCGGCGCTGTCCGCCCAGCCGGGATCGACGATGCCCGTGGTTCTTGCGTCCCTCGCGCGAAATGGAGACCATGCGCCAGCGTCTGTGACGCTGTGTGACAGGGGCGCTGGGCTTTTGCGCAGACCCAACCTACTCTGGAACAACTATGAGCCAGCAAAACTGGTCGGCTACGCCCGACACGACGATCACAAAGGACACCCTTGACGTTTCGGCTGGCTTCCACATGCACATGGCACTCTCACGTGTTGTCGCCTCAACCCCGAGCCAGTGGCGCGACTACGTGGTAACCGGCTTCGGCGCTGACGGCACGATCAGCGTTTCAACCTTCTGGGAGGGCAGCTCGCAGCGCGCCGACCAGCTCACCCTCTGGCACCACCTTGACCTCCGCGGACTTGTTGAGGTTGGCAGCCCTGTTTCGGTTCACAATACCTATCACGTGCTCTCGGTCGGCGGAGATCGCTTCAACGTGCGCATCACCGACGCTGCGGCATAGCGACCGCTCAACCACCAGCAGGAGCCGTGGGCATCCAGCCCCCGATCCAGTGTGTTAACCCAGTAGCGCCCGGCACGAAGCCGGGCGCTACTGTGCGTGCGTTACAAATCTGCGCGCAAGAACACTCTCGAGGGCGATGGCCCAACGAGGAGCTACAACGAGAAGGTACGGTTTAGGCGTTTGTTGCTGACTGCATCGGCATCATGGCCTTCATTGCGGTCATCATGGTTCCGCAGGACATGGCCAGCTGGGTGCAGGCCTGAGCGCAGACAGTGCAGCACTCCATGTCGTGGCTTGAGCACTCTGCCGCGCAGGCCATCATCATGGTTTCGCAGGCGCTCATCATCGACATCATCGACTTCATGTCCATGCCCATCGAGCGGTTCATCATGCGCATCATCATGTGAGCCATATCTGCGGCGTTCATGCACATGCTTGCGCAGCGCGCCATGGTCGACATTCCATCCATGCCCATCATGGTCATATCGGTGTCGGCGCAGACCATTGCGGCCTGCTCTGCTGCCATGCACGACTCCATCATTTCCTGCATGAGGGCTTTGTCCATGTTTTTCATCATCATCGACATGTCCATGTTCATATCCATGTTTGCATCCATTGGGTTCTCGCTTCCGTGTCTTGCGCCACCGAGTGGTTTCGGTGAATTGCGCGTGGTGCTCTGTGTGATGGAACCGCCAAAGACCCCGGATGAGTGCCTCATTGCAGCAGCCCCTCTCCCGCCAGACTACGCAGTTGGGGCGAGCGGCACAAGGCGCGAACGGTGAAGATTTTGCTGCTTCGTCGCGACGTGAGGATGTGGAGCTGGTCCTCCGTGGGAACCCAAAATGTTTGAGGGTTCTGCGTTCAGGTCGTGTGTCGAGTAGGCTCGGAATGTACCCCTTCGCGATGGCCGCGGGCATTCAAATCTGCGGAGTCCGAGCGGGCCCTATTCGTCGAAGTTGAAGGGAGCGAGCGCACCGTCATGTCGTGGTTTTCTCGACGCCGACGCGGCAACGCCGGCAACGCATCCGCTGCGGTTGAGCATGTCGATCCGCCCCTCGCCCCCGTTGAGGAAGTTGTGCGGCAGGGCGTTATGATCGCTGAGGTTTCTGTGCGCATGGCCGCTAAGAACTTCATCATCATGAACGCAATGGGTGACCAGGCCTCGTACGATGAGGCCGCTGTCATGCGGGCCGTGCGCGAGGAGCTCGCCTCGATTGCCGATGAGAAGCACGAGGACGCCGAGCGGGTCCAGGCCGCGCGCACTAAGGGGCACGGAAAGTTTGCCGCGTGGGTTCGACACGGCGACGCCGTCTTTGACGAGCCAGAGGTGCCAACTCGGCGCCAAGAGGTCTACGAATTGCTTGCCGCCCAGCTCAATCGCCTTCGCGAAGATGACGACTACGTGCGTGCCACGGCTGAAGAGGCCCGCCAGGATGCCTGGCTTGAGCTCAGTCGCTCGTTCGAGAACATGCTCAAGGGCGATCCCCTCCGTCGCAATGTTGATGCCGACTACTGGAATAAACGCGACGTTCGCATCCAGTACCTCATCGACAAAGACCTGGCCAAGCTCGCGCGGAAGCAGCAGAAGAAACTCTGACCGGCCGGCGCGTGCCGAGTCGCATCCATTCGCCGCCCGTTGCGAATGCTGGTGCGAATTAACGCAACGAGCGGCGAATGGATGAGCCCCTAACTCAGGTTGATCTTGTCCCAGTCAATTCGTCGTCAAACTTCCTGGGTCTGATAGCTCTCCTGGTACATCCATTCGCCCCAAATTCCAGGAAATGCTGGTGAGAATTGGAACGTGGGGCGAATCGAATAGCGGAGGCCGCGGTCGGGTTAGCGGATCGCGACAAATACTCCGTCGCCAAACATGTCGGCCGTGACACGGAGGACACCGTCAAGAGCAACGGGAACAGCGATCGAGGTGTTCCCCGTTGTGCTTCCGCCGGTGAAGAGCTCATCAAAGCCAACGGCCTCTGGAGTCACTACAGAGACGTCACTCGATTTGTAGGCCTTGTTGTCGCCTGCCACATAGTCGATGCTCGTGTTGATAAAGGGCGAAGCCGACGTCTCTCCTGTGTAGGTGTACGTTGCGTTCACGAGGATAAAGGTCTGTCCCTCTGGCGCGGCCGAGTTGAACTGGTTCTCAGCGGCGATCGCGGCGTTCCCATCGAGGTTGACGCTGTTGATGACCACATCCCATTCCTTACCCGAAATAGTCGAACCGAGCGGGTACGGGTTCTCGCGGGTGCCTTCTTTTGCAGCGGCCTCTGCTTCGGCGGCCGGCTTTGCGTCGTCGTTCGGCTTTGAGACGGATGGCGAGGAGCCGCATGCGCTCAGTGAGGCAACCAGCGCGAGGCCGACAAGAACAGAGGAGAGCTTTTTCATGATGATGATCTTTCGTTGAGCTGTGTGAACTGGCATCCGGGCGGTCGCCACGATGCTGTCAACTCAACCAAAGTCGCCTGCCGGTTCACATCGTCCATCCGTCCGGTATGACCTGACCAAAAGGTGGGTAGGCGTTCCAAGCAGAACAACCGAACGTGGGATGAGAGCACGTTCGCTCACGCCTAAGCTTGCAAGTATGTCGTTTGCAGCTCCGCCGCCACCCGTTGGTGTGCCCCCGATGGGTGGGTACCGCGGCGATCAGCGACCCCATCCCAGCCGAGAGTCACAAGCTAGAAGGGTCTGGCGGCGGATCGGTTCGTTTTCACTGAGCCTGTTTCTTGTCCTGTTCAGCATGCTGTGCTCACTTTTGCCGGTCGGTTTGTGGAACTCGCCCAAAGCAGATCATCCCGCATTCATGATCACCTGGGCCGGCTTTGGCACGATCATTCTGCTTGGAAGCTCCCTGTTGCTGTTCTGGCGACACCGGATGCCGTTGGCTGTGACGATCGTGCTCCTTGGGATACCGCTGCTATTTCCTTCCTCGCCGTTCCCAGGCCTCATTGCGCTGACCGCGCTTATCGCGGCACGTCGCGGTCGACATGTCTGGATACTTATCGGCGTCGCCTATGTCGCGACGCTTCTTTCCGTTATCTGGGATATTGCGTGCGGCCCGGCTGGACTCCTTGGACAGCTCCTCACGGATGCCGACGGCTGGGATCAATTTCGGAGCGTCATCGGGTGGCTCATCCCGCTCATTGCTGCCGTACTCATGGTGCCAACACTTTCGGTCGGCTTTGTGCGTCGGACGACGGCAGAGCTGAGCGATGTTCGACACCAGTCCGACGCCACAGCCCGCAACGTCGCGGTGCTGCACACCGAGGTGTCGCGTGAGCGTGAGCGGCAAGAAGTTGCTCGTGAGATTCACGACACCCTCGCGTCTCGGCTTTCTGCCTTATCGCTGCACGCCGGCGCCCTCGAGCTGACCGTTCCGCAGGAGAACCCGGAGGCCGCCGCTGCGGCGAAGGTCGTGCGCGAATCCGCCCAAAACTCGCTTGATGACCTGCGCCACGTGATTGAAGTCTTGCGCAATCCCGAGCTTGGCGCGGTTCGCGGTGGTGGAACGACCCTTGCCGATATTGGCACGCTCATCGAGGAGGCACACGCCCAAAATGACCGGGTGAGGTCGACGCTTTTTGTCACCGATCCGCTGACCTGCGATCCAGAGGTTGCTCACGCGTGCTTCCGAATCGTGCAGGAAGGCCTGTCGAACGCGCGTCGGCATGCTCCAGGAGGCGACGTCCTTGTTGAGGTTCGGGGCGGTTCAGGCACGGGGCTTTCACTGAAAATTGTGAACCCGCTGCTCACGCACGGCCAGGCATCCTCAGAAGGTGGCGGGCACGGTATCGTCGGGATGCGCGAGCGCGCCCAGCTTGTTGGCGGTTCGTTGTCGGCAGAGCGGGCTCTGGACGGAACCTTCACGGTCACGGCCTGGCTCCCGTGGGTTCCCGCGCCACGCACAGAGGGATAATTTGGAGTCCTCGTCGCGCCATAGAATGACAGGGTGAGTATTCAGCAGGATCAGACCGGCAACGCGCCGGTTCCCCCATCAACGGTCCGTGTGTTGATCGTAGACGACGACACCCTTGCTCGCCAAGGCGTTGCGGCAATCTTGAGTTCTGCCAGCGACCTTGAGGTCGTGGGGCAGGGGAGCGACGGCTCGCAAGTGAACACGCTCATCGCGCAGCTTCGACCCGACGTTGTGCTGATGGACGTTCGAATGCCAACGGTTGACGGCGTGACCGCCGTCCAGCTTGCTCAGGGGATGCCGCACCTCCCGTGGTTCCTGATGATGACGGCATTTGACGACGACGGTGGCGTTCCCAACGCGATCGCGGCTGGGGCCTCAGGGTTTTTGCTCAAGGAGGAGTCTCCCGCCGGCATCATTGACGCGGTTCGTCACGTCGCGGCCGGTGAAGCCGCATTCTCGGCGCGGAGTGCGGGGCATCTCCGCCGATGGGTGCAGAACTCGGTGAGTGTGCAGGCACGCCGTGACGCCATAGAGAAGATCCAGATGCTGACCGACCGGGAACGCGAAGTCGCCATCGCGCTTGTTGACGGTCCGAGCGATGCCGAGCTTGCGGCCACCTTCTATGTTGCCGAGTCGACGATCAAATCCTTTCAATCATCGATCAAAACAAAATGGGGCCTCAAGAACCGCACGCAGATCGCCGTTGTGGTTGCCCGATCTGGCCTCGGCTAATCGCCGCCACCCACCCGCCGCGCTGGCCGCTGCTACTCGCCTTCCGTCTCGAACTCGCTCCCGAGTAAGACCGCAAGTTGGGCTTTTGCCCGTTGTGCGTGTGTCCGTGCGGTTGAGGCCGAAATACCGAGATGCTGGGCTGCCTCGACAATCGAGAACCCGTCCCAGTGCACGAGCTTGACGAGTTCACGCTGCCGTTGGGGCAACGAATCGACCATTTCTCGCACAAAGGCGTGAGATTCTGCCTGTTCAGCGAGAGAGAGTTCCGGTTCGAGGGAAGCCGTGAGCGAGGCCTCAGCGCGCGACAGGATGCGTTCGTGACGGGCTCCGGTTCTGTAGTGGCGTTTCAACACACGTTTGGCAACGCCAAACATCCACATGCGTGCCTGTTCAGCGTCTTTGGGGAGACGGCCTTCTGCGCGCCAGATCGCAACGAGCGTGTCGTTGAGGAGTTCTGCGGCGTCGGCGGGGACCTGGATGCGGCGCACAAAGTAGGTGAGCAGATCGGGAGCGTGTTGTTGCGCGAGGTCTTCTATCGTGGGCGTGGCCGGAGGGAAAACATCTCGAATGTTGGTTGGCCGTGCTGAAACGCCGGACTGCTGCTCGAGGCTCATTCGGCGGCCGTGCAGCTTGCGTTAAACACGATGGTGACGGAACCGTTTGTGTTGAGGCCCGCCGCACGGAGGGCATCATCGATCGCAAAGGCGGTCATCTCAACTCTCGCTGAGGCCTCTAGCGAACTCCAGCTGTGTGTATCGACCTCACTACGATCGTTGTGCCCAACAATCGCTGGGACCGTGAACCTGTTGTGCCAGGCCTCCGACCAGTCCCGCTCGGTCACAAATCGAACGGCTTCGGAAAACTCCTGGTCGGAATAGCTACCCTGCTCAAAAGGGACCAGGTAACCGCCGCCGCCGTCACCCTCGACGTAGCGGGTGCCGTCGGGATCCTCAGGAGGGGTGTAGCCGTCATCAGTGGTTTCTGCGTTGAACAACGGCGTCGAAACGAGGTCAATGACAACACTGCAGGTTTGGTCAATAAGGTCGCCTTCGAGCGGGACGCGTGCGGTGAAGCGCACCGTTGGTTCCGGCGCGAATAACGCACCGATGAGTGGGCCGGTGTAGGCGGCCGTCGCCCCGAGAGCGGCTATGCCAACAACGGCGGAGAGGACGATCACTGGCCGAGGGCGTCGCCGCGTCAACGCGACGGGGGCCGCGGGGTTCGAATAGCTCGCCTCTCGTGCAAGTGCCGAGACGCCATCGAGAACCTGTTTGGATTCGAGGGCCGTATATGCCGGGTCGCTCGCGCGTAAGACTTGGTCGATTTGCTGGGGATCATCGTTCACGGGGGGCTCCTGCTGTGAGTGTATCGGTGCTGGTTGGCGCCGACCTCTGGGTCAATGCCGTCACTCCCACATGCCATGTCGCTCGCTGAAACGTCTACCTGTCCGCAATTGTTGTTGTGCTGATTGGGGGTGGATGCTCAACCTGTCAGTCCGTTAGGGTTGCGGGTGTACGATTCACACCTACCCTGGCGGTCAACGCGCACCGCATCAGGACGGCACGGCTTCCGTTGCATTAGCGGACAGTCGCACAACACGCTACATCAACCGAGTCAAAGGTGCAGAGTACGAGCGAGACACGCAATACCCAGGTCAATGACGTCGTGCGGCAGCTGCGCGCTGCCGGTTGTGTGTATGCGGAGGATGAGGCGGCGCTGCTCATGGAGGCGGCAGCATCAGACGATGCGCTTGACCATCTGATTCGCCAGCGAATGGCGGGGCTTCCGCTTGAGCCGCTGCTCGGCTGGGCTGCGTTTGACGGCCATCGCGTTCGCCTCGGCCCCGGCGTCTTTGTGCCGCGTCGTCGAACCGAACTGCTCTTACGTGAGGCTTCTCGCGAGGTGGTCGAAATCCTGGTTCGGCGTTCGAGCCCCGCCGCATCTGCAAAGCATGTAGCCGCAGACCATGACACCGAGGCGCTCGTGACGGTGATTGATGTGTGCAGCGGGTCTGGTGCGATTGCCGCCGCTCTGCTGCGCCGGCATCCGAATGTCAGGATGCTTGCGGTTGATAATGATCCCGTTGCCGTCGAATGGGCAAAACGCAACGTGGAGCCGCTTGGCGGATGGGTCGGAGAAGGAGACCTCTTCGATGCGATCCCGCTGCAGATTCGCAACGAAATTCATGGCAGCGTGGCGATTATCACGGCGAACGCCCCGTACGTACCAACGGATGAAATTCGGCTCATGCCGCCTGAGGCCCGACTGCACGAACCGCACTCAACGCTTGACGGCGGACCTGATGGGCTTGCCCTCCAGCGGAGGATCATCGGTGAGGCAGCGACCTGGCTTGCGCCCGGCGGAATCCTGCTCGTCGAGACGAGCGCGCGTCAGGCCCCCGAAACCCTCGAGATGATGAGGGCCGGGGGCCTGAGCCCGAGCGTGCTCCGTGACGAGTCTCTTGAGGCTACGGCAGTCATCGGTCGACGACTGGGGTGAATCTGTTAGCGAACGGATGCCCGCCCAAGCGCTAGCCGCATTGCGATGAGCGAGCCTCCACAGATCGCGACGGCGATCAGCACGCCCCACCATCGATTGAAGCTTTCGACGATGTCGCCGAAGTAGGGAACAAGGAGGAGAGCAGCGGCGGCGAGCACAATGCCGATGCTGAGCCCCATGACGATGGGGCCCTTGTTGCGGAATCGAACGTAGACGGCGCCAAAAGCTCCACCGATGCTCAGGCAAGCAAGCGTCGCGAAAAACGTGATCGGGATGAGCAGGCCGAAGTCGCCAGCGCCGAGCACATACACATCGATGGCATAGATGTTGGCAAACCAGTGATCGGTCAGTTTCTCAAGGGCAAGCAGGACCGTCATGATGCCCGTCACGTAGAGCGAGAGACCAACAAAGGTGAGTGCGGTTCCCTGAACAAAATTGCGTCGTGCCGTTCCGAGCGACATGGCAAAGGGGAAGGTGGTACCAACGGATTGAACCCCCATGTAGATGAGGAATCCGGGGAGTGCGTACATCATTCCCGCGTTTTGTCTGGCCCCAAATTCGTAGCCTTCCGAGTTCGGGTCGAGCCCTGCGCGCTGCAGGATAAACGCGATGATCGCCGTCAGCACGAGTGTCAGGAGGATGGTGGCAAGTGGTGTGAGGAACGCGAGGTCGCGCTTGGCGAACTGCAGTTTGAGAACTGAGGTTGTGGTGCTCATCGGGATTCTCCTGAGGTATTGGTGGCGGCGAACGCCAGTGAGGTATCGGCTTCGCCATAGGCAGCCACAACGTCTTGAAGCGACGGTGACTCAAAATGAATGAGTGGGTGTTCTGCTCGAATCGGCGCGCTCACTGACTCGTGGATAAGCGCGGTCGATAGCCCGCCAATGCTGCGTCGGCTGATGACGTGCCGCCCGACGAGGAACGCGTCGAGGTCGGCCGTGAGGCCCGAAACCGTTGTGGCCGAGCCTTTGATCGTGTCAACGTCTGAGTCGACAAGGATGCGGCCCTGGTCAACGATGATGACCTGCTCAAGCAGCGATTCCATTTCGTCGATCAGGTGCGTCGACATCAGGATGGTACGCGGGTGCTCGCTGAAGTCGCGGATGAGATAGTCGTAGAACAGGTGTCTTGCCGTGGCATCGAGCCCGAGGTAGGGCTCATCAAAGAGCGTGATGGGGGCGCGGCAGGCGAGCCCGATGAGGATGGCGACCGCCGAAAGCTGGCCTCGTGAGAACTTTGCGATGTCTTGCTTTGCCGGGATGCGGAAGTCGCGGATGATGTCGGCCGCAAGCTGGTGATCCCAGTTGGGAAAGAACTCGGGAGCGACGCGAAGGACGTGCTTGAGTCGGTAATTGTCTGGGTAGCGTTGGTTATCTCGGATAAAGCACAGCTTCTCGAGCGTCTTTTGGTCGTTGAAGGGGTTGCTGTCGCCGATTCGAGCGGTGCCTGAGTCTGGGCGGTCGTGCCCGGCGACGAGTGACATGATGGTGGTTTTGCCGGCTCCGTTTCGGCCGAGGAGACCGCAGATGGTGTTTTCGGGAACGGTGAAGCTCACGTTGTCGAGCGCGACTGTTCCCTTGAACGTGCGCCCAACGCTGTTGAGCGAGATGCTATTGGTCATGGCTTGCTTCCTTGCTGATGAGGGAGAGAAGTTCTGGTACTTGGATGCCGAGGTTCTTGGCCTCGTGAAGCATCGGGGTGACGTACTGCTGGGTGAATCCCGACCTGCGCTGTGCACGCAGCAGGTCTTGGGCACCAGGTGAGACGAACATGCCGATGCCTCGTTTTTTGTAGAGGATGCCCTGTTCCGCCAACATGTTGACCCCATTTGCTGCAGTTGTGGGGTTGATGCGATAGAACGCGGCGAGCTCGTTTTTTGACGGGACCTGCGACTCTTCTGGGTAGGAGCCGTTGAGAATACGTTCGGCGATCTGTTCCGCGATCTGTTGAAAAAGCGGCAGCTCTTCGTGAAGCATATGACCTCGCTGGTTAGTTATCTGGTTGACTAGCTCACTAATCAACCTAGGGTATGGATTATCCCGTGTCAACTTGGGGCGGTAAATTGCCTAGGCCAGGATGAGCTGGCTGAGGCGGCTCGTGTCGGCCTTGCTGCCCAACGAATGCTCAGATTCCGGCCAAAGTGATACAAAATAGGCGGCCTGCCATCGCTGAGCAGTGAGCCCACTGGCATTGGTCGTGGCGGTCCACGGCGGGTACATGCGAAAGGCGCGTTTGCCGCCGGTGCCGCCCTGAGCGAAGACTCCGCGCGCAATGAGCGCTGCCGCCGGAAAGACAAAGAGCCCGCGCTCGGTGCTCCGAGGGGTGGCAACCAGCACGATGAGGGTTGTGATTCCGTCAGTCTGGTCAAATGGTCGGATGGGCCCCTCCTCGCTGCGGGCCCATACCGTCACAAACTGGCCAACCTTCGTTGGTGTTGTCTTGGCTACCCGGAAGAGGGTGGGCCGTGCATTGAGCACGAGCCTGACGGCACCGTATTCGGCGCTTTCTGGTTCGGCTACCGGGTCTGCGACGGTGTGGCCGGACGGGCCCAGTACCTCGCGCGAAAAGCTGGTAAACAGCGGCGGCAGTGCCGCGCGGTGTGAGGGGGCCGGGCGCGATGTGGGCTGCATGAGCGGTGACCTTGCTGGTGCTAGAGGTGGCGGAGGTATCGTTGGGGCTCGTCGAGAAACGACGCAAGGTTATTGACGACGTCGAGGTCTCGCCACTCGGTCTGGCGAAGGCCCCATTCACCGACCTCAAGAATATCGGCCCCTGGCAGCGCCGCGAGCACCGGAGAATGGGTCGACAGGATGACCTGCGAGCCGCCGGCCCTGACGAGGTCTGACAGGATGCCGACCAGAGCGAGGCATCCGCTGAATGACAGTGCCGACTCTGGCTCGTCGAGCACCCAGAGCCCCTTGCCGGTGAAGCGGTCAACGACGAGTTCGAGAAATGACTCGCCGTGCGACATCTCGTGAAACGCGGGCTCAGGACCGCCGGGGTTCTCTTCGAGATACGTGAAAAACCCGTGCGTCGTCTCTGCTCGCAAGAAGTATCCGCGTTTGCTTGCGCCACCGTTTCTTGTGAGCCGAATCATGTCGCCAAGCGCCGACTCCGTTGGGCGTGTGCTGTGCCGCGCCATGGTGGAGCCGCCCTCTGGCGAAAGCCCGTATGCGCGCGCGATGCCTTCGATAATGGTTGATTTTCCGGAGCCATTTTCGCCAATAAGTACCGTGCACTGGCCGAGGGTGATGCCGTGTTTGAGGAGGTGTCTGACGGGAGGCAGCGAGGCGGGCCAGCCGGACGCGTCGTTCTTGTGCTCGGGGAGGGCCTCGATGCTTCGGATGGGCCAGGTATCAAACATGCGTTCAGTCTGCCACGGGGGTAGGACATCCAGATGCTCAAGCGTAGGGTGGAACCATGAGCGGCGAAGGGAACTCCATCGTGAACACGTACCTACTGAGCATCTTCCAGCCAGACGGACCCGCCCCCGCGAGCGGGCGTCTTGAAACCATCATGTCTGAGTTACAACTCCTCAACGAAGAGATCACCGCATCCGGAGGGTTTGTCTTTACGGATGGGCTGCAGCCGCCAAGTACCGCAACGGTGGTCCGTTCCTTTGACGGGGGTGTTGAGATTGCACATGGCCCATTTCGTCAGGGCGAAATTCACCTTGGCGGGCTGTGGATTGTGCGTTCTGACGATAGGGATACCGTTATCCGCTGGGCTGGCCGGGCGGCTACAGCGACCGGCCTCACCGTCGAGGTTCGGCCCTTTCATAACGGCCGATCATCGGAGGATCGCTCACCCGAATAACGGCTGCCCGCCGTCAGAGCAGTGGCGAGGGCGCAGGCCTGAGTGAGTTCACCGCTTCCGTAAACGACGGAAAATCTGTGCTTTCTGACGGGTGGTTCATCGCGATGACCTCGTAGTGGTCCTCAACGTGGGAGATGAGGCCAAGAACGCTCTGTGCATTGGATGCGGGAATGCGATTGTCACACACCCGCCAGTCGCCTCCGCCGATGTCTGTTACCTCGAGATAATCCGTTGCGGTGTGACGCACCAACATCATTCCTCCTTGAACGTGTCTCAAACGCTGAGCTCGCCCTTGCGCACGTGCTTGTGAAGCGTGCGTGCGCAGTTGGGCGATGCGGCACCGGTCTGTCGCAGTACCCAACCTAGATGAGTTCGGTGGAGCGGGGGAGGCCCTTGATTATGAGGCTTGGCCTGGGTATTATTCGGCCGACGCATTGTCGAGCGGTGCCGCTGCGGACGCTGCGGTTGGCTCGTGGTTTGATGCCTCGACGCTGGGCTCTCCCGCCGACAAAGCCGCAAAATGGGAACCGACGACGCTAAGGATCATCTCGAGAATAAACGCGTTCTTCGGCTCGGCGTCGGCCGTCGCGCCGGTGGTTGCGGCGGTGAGGAGTGGGAATCGCTCGCGGGTCACCGCTGGGGCGAGGACGTCGTCACTGTCACGAACCCAGAGCTCAAACTGGTGGCCGCTTTTTTGCTCGCCGAGTTGGCGGAGTGCCTCTCCTTTTGCGGCATTCGAGACAAACTGCATCAGTGTGAGCTGGTCGGCGGCGGCGAGCTGCGAATGCGCGAACATCGCGAGCGATGATTCGAGCCAGCTGAGGTGGTTTGGCGTCAGGAGATTGGTGTCGGACGGGAGGTCGGCAATCCAGATTTCTCGGGTGTAGATGGTGATGAGGTAGTCCCAAACTGCCGTGAACTGCGCCCGCCAGTCAAACGGTTCGCGAAGTGCTGGTGGGGTTTCGCTAAAGGCAGCATCAACCATTGCTGAAACGAGGTCTCCCTTATCGGTGATGTGCCGGTAGAGAGCCATTTTTGAGCAGCCAAGGATGCTTGCGATTTCAGGCATCGAAACGCCGGCAATGCCCTGCGACCTGGCGATTGAGATAGCCGCACTCGTTATTCCCTCAAGCGTGATGCGAGGCCGGGGGCCAGGGCGAACGGGAACGTCTGGTGCCCAAAGCCGGTTGAGGCCGATACCTGGCGTTGCTGTGGTGTCAATCATGGGTGGGGGATCCTCTTGCGCGTACATCGTGCTGTGCGAAAAGTTGCGGACTCGCTTGGCTCTGAGATGCCAGCATATGCTGCGAGATGCAGTTATCCGTGAGTCACGCGGTTCCATACTAGGCCGTGAGCGTACATAACTCCTGTTTGTTTTCAAGGGGGGAGCGAGCCTCGCTGGGTCGTCGAGAAACGAGCAATATGTTCCTCGTCGTATCGGTCCGTTTTGTGGGCTGTGAGCGGCCGCACTCCCGTGTGGTTTTTTGATTTCCTGCGTGGAAATGCCGATCCTGTCGGTTGCGGTATGCGACGAGGATGCGGCCTACGCTACGACCCCGTTTTGCCTTCGGCAAGTGGGTTGACAAGCGTGAGCGGGCCGCCATGACGTTCAACCGTGTGCGATGTGTCGACTGCTCAAGCCGGGCGCTTATTGCCGCAGTTGCGTTAGGAATGCGCACGAATGTGCTGAGTCCGTGCGTAATCGTGACTATCAGGCGGGCAAAAGGCTCGGTTCTGCGTTATTCTTATGCGGTATCAATAACGTCGCTGGGAACTGGCCCACCGGCGCCCCCTACTGAGGACACCGTGACCAAACCAATTGATGAGCAGCTCATTGACCTCCTGCAGACCGACGCGCGAATGTCGCACAGTGAGATGTCGAGAATCCTTGAGCGGCCGAGGGCCGTTATCACGAACAGGCTCGAGGCGCTCTTCGAATCAGGCACGGTCACCGTCATCGCCGGTTGGAACCCAGAATTTCTTGGCATTCGCCAGTTTGCCCACGTCTCCGTTGAGACATCTGTCAGCGACGACGGATTGCGGCAGCGGCTCGCTGGACTCGACTCGACGGTGTTTGCATCCGTCACGAGCGGCAACCACGACATGGTGCTCGACCTGCGGGTAGCCGATCAAAATGAGCTCTATTCTGTCCTCGCAACCATCCGGGAATTTCCGGGTGTTGTCGCCCTCAATACGCAGCTCTACATTGAAGTTATCGGCGAAGCGCTGCTCCCGAGGGGTGCAATGGTGAAGCCCGAACGCGTGGATGACATTGACCGCACGATTGTCCAGCTTCTGCAGGTTGACGGTCGAGCGAGCTACCAAAGCCTTTCCGATGTTGTGCACATTTCGCCAGGTGCCGTCAAGAAACGACTCAACCTCTTGCTCGAGCGAAATCTCGTGAGCATCGGGGCCGTCGTTTCCAACCGCTCGCTCATCGGGAGGGCAGCCGCAGGCATCGGCCTGAACGTCTCAGGCGACGGCGCAAGCACCATTGCTGCGCTGAGTGAGCAGCCAGGGATCGAATTTCTGGCGAGGGTTATCGGGCGGTTTGACGTGCTCCTGACCGTCACCGCCGAAACGGTTGACGCGCTGAGCGCACGGCTTGACACCATCAGGGGGCTCGTCGGGGTCAACAAAATGGAATCCTGGGTGCACCTCCGAACGCTGAAGGAACGCTACCCCGTCTCCTTCGGCGGACCGCGCCCGTTTTCTCAGGGTTAATCGAGCAACCGCTCCGTGGGTTACTCGCGGAAAAGCGGCACGTGTTGGTGCTGCGTAAGCGGTGTAAGCGAAGAGACAGCGCCGTGTAAGTTGCGCGGTGGAGGATTGGGTTCACACATTCCGTAAGAAAGGAATTCCAGTGAACACCAGTTCAGAGTGGGCCGTCGAGGCCCACGGGCTCGTGAAAACGTTCGGTTCAAACCGGGCCGTCGACGGGGTCGACCTCCGAGTCAAGACCGGAACGGTCTATGGCGTGCTTGGCCCAAACGGTGCCGGCAAGACCACAACCATCAGCATGCTTGCAACGCTGCTCAAGCCAGACGCCGGCTCGGCAACAATCTTTGGCCACGACGTGCAGAAAGACGCACAAATTGTGCGGCAACTTATCGGTGTGACGGGGCAGTACGCCTCGGTTGACGAAACCCTCAGCGCAACCGAAAACCTCGTGCTTTTCTCGCGGCTCAACGGTCTCAGTCGCGCCGACGCAAAGCGCAAATCGAACGAGCTGCTCGAAGAATTTGGACTGACCGCCGCCGCGAAGCGCCCACTCAAGAACTTTTCCGGCGGTATGCGCCGCCGACTAGATCTTGCCGCAAGCCTTATTTCGCAGCCACCGCTCATCTTCCTCGACGAGCCAACCACGGGTCTCGACCCACGCACGCGCTCACAGATGTGGGACACCATCCGCCGCCTTGTCTCGACCGGGTCAACCGTGCTGCTCACCACGCAGTACCTCGACGAAGCCGACCAGCTTGCCGACCGGATTGCGGTGATCGATACCGGCAAGGTAGTCGCAGAGGGCACGGCCGACACGCTCAAGGCATCCGTTGGTTCGTCCGCCCTCCAGCTCCGACTCGAAAACAGTGCTGACCTGGCTGCGGCCCAGCGGGCAATCTTCGCGGTGCTTGGAGTCGATGCCGTTATCTCGCCGGAGGCGGGGCGCATCACGGCCCCGATGGACCGCCCTGACCGGGTGACCGACCTGCTCGTGCGGCTGCGTGACGACGGCATCGTACTCTCGGAAATGAGCGTGCAAAAGCCGACCCTTGATGAGGTCTTCCTCGCAATTACCGGGCACGGAACGGGAGAGGATGCCGCTGGCGGCCCCGACTCGAACCCAACCGAATCCTCTGACGCTTCTCGCCAGCCAGAACCAGCAGGGAGCCTCTCATGAGCACCGCAACCATCATCCCCGGCGCCCAGCGCCAACTCAAGAACCGTGTAACGGTTGGTGAAACGATTCGCCAATCATTTTCGATGGCCTACAGGGGCCTGCTGAAGATCAAGCGCACACCAGAACAACTGTTTGACGTCACGCTGCAGCCCATCATTTTTACCCTGATGTTCACCTACATCTTCGGTGGCGCCATCTCTGGAGACGTTGCGAGCTACTTGCCAGTCATCATTCCAGGCATCCTGGTTCAGACCGTCATCACCACCTCGGTTGTGACCGGTACTCAGTTGCGCGAGGACATGGATAAGGGCGTTTTTGATCGGTTCCGTTCGCTACCGATCGCTCGGATTTCGCCGCTTGCCGGTGCGCTGCTCGCCGATACCGTCAGGTACACAATCGCCACGACACTGACGTTTGTGATGGGATTCATCATGGGCTTTCGCCCGGCCGGCGGTATTGGAGCGGTCATCGTGGCCGCGCTGCTCGTAATCGTCTGCGCGTGGGCCATTAGCTGGATCTTCGCATTTTTTGGCGTGATTGCCCGCTCTGCCAGCAGCGTGCAGGGCATCTCGATGATCGTGCTCTTTCCGCTCACGTTTCTTTCGAACGCCTTTGTGCCAGTCGACACGCTGCCAACCTGGCTGCAGGGGTTTGTTAACGTCAACCCGGTCTCGCATCTTGTGACCGCGGTGCGCGAGATTCTGAATAACGGCGCAATTGGTGCCGACCTTGTTTGGTCACTCGTTGGAGCAGCCGTCGTGGTCGCCATCTTCGCGCCGCTCACCGTTCGGGCCTACATGCGCAAGGCCTGAGCCATCGGGATCTCTCGCAGGTCTCCGCATCCCGTCCCGGATCACCGGGGCGGGATGCGTGCTGTTGCTGCCCCTTGCCTGGTCCGCGTTATTTCGTTCGGTGGTTCTTCCACGCAGAGCCGATGAGCAGGTCGGAGATTCGCGTGACTCGGTCGTCCATTGGCAGCGCGGATGCCAGTCGGCGGGCCGATTCCCGCTCATCCAAGGTGCTGTGCTGCGCGGCAAGCTCCCAGAGGCGGGAACGGTTGAGCGTCGGCTGGTCTTGCCGAGAGTTGACAGCCTCGGCAAGGGCCGTGAGTTCAAGCCCGATCATACGAAGGTCAGGGCGAGTGAGGGCGTACGCCGCGATGCCGATGCTGACGGCACCTGCAACCGGCTTATCCGTGTAGAGTGCCCGCCTCCGGTACGAAGCGATGAGCCTGAACCGTAGCCGATCAACCAAGACCGACGTCGCTGGTTCGTATGCCTTGCCAGCATAGACGTGGGCGGCGACGCAGCCGCTGGTTGCGAGCAACGACCACGGCGATGCGCGCTCTGACGGACGGTCGAAGACGCCGACTGCTCGTGCGTACTGGGAAAGGCCGTCGTCTGTTCTTCCCTCGGCGAGCGCAATCTCTGCGAGGCCGGTCCATCCGATGGACTGGAATTCAGTGTTTGGCGCCTGCGGTGAGTCTTGGTCAACAAAGGCCGCATAGATCGTGGCGGCTCGATCGGTGTTACCGATTGCCGCCTCGTTAATAGCGATGAGCCACTCAAGCTGCCGAAGGTCGTCGTTTGCGCCGATATCGATGAGGCCTGCTCGCGCGATTTCTCCCCAACGAACGGCCTCAGCTGGATGCGCCGTCTGGCTGTTGAACTGCGCGAGGGCGAGTGCTGCCGATGACTGGGACCACCGGTCCTGCTCCGCAACCGCCAGCTGATACGCCTCGCTCGTATAGGCGATTGCCGCAGTCAAATCGCCGCCGTTTTCGGCGTTCTGCCCGCTCAGCATGAGCGCCAACCCGGCAACGGAGCGTTCAGGAGCCAGACGAAGCTCGGCGAGCGTCGCGTCGATGCGACTGCTGCTGCCCATCGCTCGCGCAAGGCGGGTCATCGCTAAGACCCGGTGGTCAGTGACGTGTCCTGATGCCGTGAGTAGGAGGAGGCGCTTCCTGATCCTGACGGTGCTCCGCAGGTCGGTGAATGACGAGGCAACGACCGCCATGCCAAGCACAACGCCAGCGGCGTTGGCATGCTGGGGAGGAACGTTGTAGTCCCTGACCGCGGCCTCAACCTCGCCAATAAAACTCCCCATTTCTGAGTAGGCTCCCCGTCGTGCCCAAAAGAGGCTGAGTAACGAGAATACTTCAAGCGTGGTGTCTTGACGCCCGAGTTCGAGCGAGGACCGCAGCGCCGCGACGAGGTTCTCTTGCTCGGCCTCCACAAGCCGAAAGCCGCGCAGCTGCTGGGCGCCCTCGGTCAGGGGTGCGGTTGCCGTGGCATAGTCCCTTGCCCAGTCGAGCATGCGCTGCTGCACCGATCCGGTTTGGCCTGCGGAGGCGAGGGCGCGTGCTCCAAACTCACGGATGGTTTCGAGCATCCGATACCGGACGGTGCCAGTCGATGGTTCCTCGACCACTCGCACAAGCGATTGCTGGACCAGCGCGTCAACTTCGGCCGCTATATCGCCCTGTCCACCAGGCGTTGCGATGGCAACGGCCTCTGCGGCTTCGAGCGTGAAGCCGTCCGCAAAGAGCGACACCCGTGTGAGGAGATCACGCTCGTTGTCGCCGAGCAAATTCCAGCTCCATTCGATGACCGCTTGTAGCGTGCGGTGGCGCAGCGGTGCACTTCGATTGCCGCCAGCGCCAAGCAGGGCAAAGCGGTCGCCGATGCGCTGCTCGATATCGTCAACAGAAAGTGAGCGTACTCTCGCGGCCGCCAATTCGATGGCGAGTGGCAATCCATCGAGGCGATCACACAGGCGCGACACAACATCAATCGGGAGCGCGGCACCGGGCCGGACGGCGCGGGCCCGTTCGCGGAATAGCTCAACGGCGGGTCCCAAGCGGGTGGTCGAAGGAACCGCTGTCCCAGGCTCCCCGGTTGGCACGGTCGAGAGCGTTGCAAGCTCGTACACCGCCTCGCCGGGAATGGCGAGCGGTGACCGGCTTGTCGTGAGCAGGGTCAAATCGGATACGGCACCGAGGAGGTCGTTCGCCCATGCTGCGGCCGAATCGATGACATGCTCGCAGTTGTCAATAACAAGCAGCGTTGGCCGCTCGCTCAAGGCCGCCACGATGCGGCTGCGGAGGTCGAGCCTGGCAATCGCGTCGGCTCGCCGTGATGCGGTACTGGTCTCGTGGATGCCAAGCGCCGTCGCCAGCATGAGGCCAACATCCTCAGGCGAGGAGATGCCCGCGAGCTCCGCGACAGAGACGGCGGGGATCGCGGGGACGCGCGTTGCAGCCTCATGAGCTACGGCGTGGGCGAGACTGGTTTTGCCGAGGCCGCCAGGGCCGAGGATAGTCGTGAGTCGATGTTCGGTCAGGCTCACGAGCACGCGCTCAACATCGAGCGACCTTCCGATGAGCGGTTCTGCGCTGTAGCGGATGCCGCGGGTTATCCCACGTGCTGCCGTTTGGGCTGGGATCGGGTCAGCGACTGCCATTGCGGTCGCGGGAGTTGGGGGAGCGTCATCCCTCATCAACTCGGCGTTGAGCTGCACAAACTCGCTGGTTGGCGAGGCGCCAAGCTGATGGGCAAGTGTTTCTCGGAACTCCGCGAAGGTGAGCAGGGCATCCGTTCGGTGTCCGGCTTTCGCCTGGGCTGCGGCCAGCGCAATGTGATATTGCTCGTTGAGTGGGTTTCGTCGGCTGAGTTCGGTCAGGACGGCGACGGCCTCGTCGAATCGACCGAGACGCACGCATCCAGTTGCCTTTGCCAGCGCAAGCGCCTCCCACAGGTCGCCGGCCTGGCGGCGAAAGCGCTCGGCGAGTTGGCCGTCTCCCAGGTCGGCGGCAGGCTCGCCGTACCACCGCGAGAGTGCGCGCTCGGCTTGGGAGACTGACTGGTCCCAGTTACCCTCGTGAGCGCTTGCCCTGCTCTGCGCGAGCTCGTCCTGCGCGATCGACAGATCGCTTGAGTCGTGCTGCCGATCGCTTCCCAGCCGGTAACCTGCTGTCGTGAGCTGGATGGCGTTGTCTGGAAGTTGCGAGCGGACTCGCGATACGAGCGTCTGCAGGGCTGCCTTCGGGTTGGCAGGAGGGTTTTCGTCCCACAGATCGTCGCTGAGATTCGTCGCGGAGACGGGTGTTTTGCTTGTGCCGAGGGCAACAAGAAGGCGCCGTGACAGCTCGCCAACGAGCGGGCGGCGTATGTCGTCGTGAGTGATGACGGAAACGGGTCCGAGAATGGCGATGCCTGTTGACTTGGGGTGTGTAACCACTCGCTGATTCTACCGGGAGGGCAGCGGTGTCTTCGCAGGGTGGCGGCGCGGTAGCCGAGGAAAGTGCCACGGGCGCGCGCCGGGCTCCGTCATTTGACGGGGCTGCAGTGTGCTGGGCGCCTTCGCATGGGCTCGGACGCCCAGCACGCAGAGCTTCGATGATAGGGATCACCGTCGCTTCACGCTGCCCAAGTTGTAGGGGTCTTGGGCTGCGGAGAACGCCACCGCTAGCTCATGGTGCATTGTGCAGCATCTCTCGATGGAAACGTTAGCAGATTAAGCGTTGACTTGCTCAGTGCTCAGTGCTCAGTGCTCGGTGCCGCGTGGTGGCGGTCGGCTGATTGTCCTGTGGTGGTGAGGCTGCTGCGTGATCCCATCGCGGGCATGGGTGATCGACGTTCCGGCGCGCGCGTTTGCGTGCGCCGGAACGCAAAAAGCGCGAGCACGCCGCGACTTGTGTATGCGTTGCCCTCAATGGAGGTCTGCGTTGCCCGCATATCGCCCTCAGCAGGGCTGCGACGGTTGCGTGGAGTTAGGGGAGTATTGGCCCGATGGAGACCATCAGGCACAGTGCGAGTACCATGACGAGCGAAAAGCGGAACATCTTGCGTGCCCAGTGCTCGTCGGCTTCTTTGCTTGAGGGGCTGAGTCCAACGATGCCAATCGCGATCCAGTAGACGCCAAGTGCTCCCATGACGGCCGTGTAGACCCATCCAACGTAGCCAAACGGCTGGAGGAGTAGGGTGCTTACAACAAACAGGACCGTGTATACAAAGATTTGAATCTTTGTGTGCTGGATGCCGCGAACCACCGAGATGACGGGAACGCCCGCGCGTTCGTATTCGTCGTGACGGTAGATAGAAATCGAGAAGAACTCGGGCATCTGCCAGAAGAACATGGCAAGGAACGCAATGATGGCAGCGGCGTCGATGCTGCCGGTAACACCTACATAGCCGGCGAGGATCGGGGCGGCTCCGGAAATGCTGCCAACAAGTGTGCCGTGAATCGACATGCGCTTCGACAGCATGCCGTAGAGCACAACGTAGGTGATGAATCCGCCAAGACCAACCGCGACGACGAGCCAATTGGTCCAGAGGATGAGCATTGCCATGCCGGTGACGCCAAGGATGATCGAGAAGATTGTTGCGTTTCGGGCGCCGATGCGGCCGGTAACGGTTGCCCGTTTTTTGGTGCGCTCCATCTCTTGGTCAATATCGCGGTCGAGCACGTTGTTGAGTACGGTTGCCGATGCGATGACCAGCGTTGTGCCGATGACGAGGATGAGGAAGAGGAGCGTGTCGACCGAACCTCGGCTTGCGAGGAGGAATCCTGCCGCCGCGGTGAGTACGTTGCCGTAGAGAACGCCTGGCTTGGTCAGTGAGTAATATCGAGTGATTTTGTCGCGAAGGGATTCGCTGTCGGCCCGTCCTGCAATCGCCCCGTCGGTTCCGTCTCCCTCGGTCGAGACAAAAGAAGATCCGCGAGAGGACATACGAAAAGAACTCCGATCGAGAGTGGGCCAGGTACTAGGATACCCCTGCGCATCGCTCGTGACCAATTGAGCGAGCCGTTGTGCGCCGAGGCTTATTCTATGTGAGAATCATTATCGTTAATGCTGCTGATTCTTGAAGGAACCAATGAATACGTGCCCAACTCGTTCGTCGCGTAGCGCGCGATGAATGTGAGCCCAATCCTCGGCGACCTGCTCACCCTCACCCTGAGCGTGGTCTACGAATCGGTGCCCTTTGTTGTCCTCGGCGTGCTCGTATCGGTTGGCATCCAAAATTGGGTGCCCGACTCGCTTATCCACCGCATCCTGCCAAAGCGACCCGTCCAGCGAAGGGCGGTGCTCTCGCTCGTTGGGATGCTCTTCCCCGTTTGCGAATGTGGCAACGTTCCGCTTGCGAGGGGGCTGATGCTCAAGGGGCTCACGGTGCCGGAATCCGCGACGTTTCTCCTTGCCGCACCCATTCTGAATCCCATCGTCATCGTCACGACGTATCAGGCGTTTGGCTGGGACGGGGGAATCCTCATCGGCCGAATCGTCGGCGGCTTTCTGATCGCAAACCTCATCGGTTGGGTCTTGAGCAAGCATGCCAATCCAGAAACGCTTCTTGTCCCATCGTTCGCTGCGCGCTGCGAGGTAGGAACGCCGCCGCTCATTGGTCGTAACCGCTGGAGGCGCGCAATCTCGCAGTTCACCGCTGAGTGTGGAATCATGCTGCCGGCAGTGATCATCGGCGCAACTATCGCCGGGGCCATTCAGGCATTTGTGCCGCAGCAAGCCCTCGCCGCTGTTGGTGGGCATCCGGTGCTCTCGGTGCTCGTGATGCTCGTGCTCGCTTTCTGTATCGCGGTGTGCTCAAACGTTGATGCCTTTTTTGCACTGTCGTTCGGCTCAACCTTCTTGCCTGGCGGGCTTGCCGTGTTCCTTGTGTTTGGAGCCATGATCGACATCAAGATGCTTGCTCTGCTCAAAACCACGTTTACCGCCAAAGCGCTGCTGCTGATGACTGGGCTTGCCGCGCTTGGGGCGGCATGCGTCGGGCTGGTGATCAACAGTGTTGCCTAAGCGTTCCCGTGCTTCGCGCCCAGTGTGGAAGCCTCGCGAATGGGGGCTGGTTTTGCTGCTCCTCGTGGTGTGCGGAAGCATCGTAACCCTCGCGGGCACCGGGCAGCTGCAACTCTATATCCACCCCCGCTACACGGTGTTTGCGTCGGCCATGGCCGGTATCGGGGTTGTGGTCGGGATGCTCGCCGTCATACTGAGATTCGGGAGGAACGCCGCGAGTACGGGCGAGGATGGCCACGAACACGATCACGATCACGAACATCAGACCGATTCCGGCGCACGAACTTGGCTAGCCGCTGCCGGACGCACGATCGGCATCCTGACCTGCGTTGTTGTCGCCGCGGGAATGCTCGTTGTTCCGCCGGCAACGCTCAGCACCCGAACGACAGTCGACGGCCTCGCTGGCGGCGGAAGCGCCACTGGGAAATCGTCCATGGCCGTCGAACCCGGAGCCGTAGCCTCGCTGAACACACACGAGCTCGGGTCGCTCATCCGTCACACGACAGACGTGCGGTCGCTCGTTGGTGAACCGGTTGTGGTGACCGGCTTTGTGACCGCAGACGCCAACGACAACAACATCCTCTTTGTCACTCGCTTTGTGATCGCGTGCTGCGCCGTTGATGCGCAACCGGTTGGGGTGCCGGTCCGTGCGCCGGGCTGGCAGGCTGGCGCCCAGTGGGAACCGCTCGCTGACGGCGATTGGGTGACCGTGCAGGGGACGCTGGTTGCGAACCCGGGCGGCTCAAGCCTCACCGCCCTCGTCGTTTCACCAACAGCGATCGAAATGATCGAAGAGCCTCAGGAGCCCTACGAATATGAGTAGTTTTTCGCGTACGGTCGCGGCCGTTGTTGGTGCGTTGCTGCTGTTGACGATGGTGGCAGGGGCAACCTCGATGTCGCGAGGGCCGCAACAGCAGGGCATTAGCTTCGATTCCGAGGCCCTGACGCAGCTGCAGGGACAGCGCATCCTACTCACCGGCAACCAGGCGCTTTCTGATTCCTCAGCGGAGGGCGTTGTCCTTGATCCTCCAGCTGAGTTTCGTGCGAGCGTCGAGGGCTCAACGTTGGTAATCGAGCTGACCCAGTTGCTTCGGTTCCGGCAGGAGTATCGGATTGTGGCCGCCGGCGTTCGCGGGGTCTCGACTCCAGCAACTGCCGACTGGGCCGCAAGCGTCACGACGGCAGACGGAAATCTGCTGTTCGCCCAGCCGGGCGATGGCGGGATAGACATTCTTCAAACATCCGCTCATGACGTTCGAGCCGAAACCGTTATCCGTTCACTCGTGCCAGACCCCGGCGCTGAGATCACGGCCTTACTCGACCTCGGAACTGCCGCCGCCGCCATCGTCTCGCCGTCACCAGAAGGGGGAAGCGCGTTGATCATCGCACCCCTCGATGGCTCGCCGCCGAACACAGTGCGGCTTCCTGTTCGGGGCTGGGTGTCGGCGTTGGTCTTTGACCCGGTTGAAGCCCGGCTTGAATTTGATGTGACGCCCGTAGCAGCGGATAGCTCTGCTGTCCCCGAGCGATGGGGAATCTCAACGACGAACACGCTCGCGGCCGAGCGAGTCGCGAGTTCAGAGGACGCAGTGCCGGATGCGAAACCCAGAACAACGGAGGCTCCACCCGAAACCCGTGGGCCGGCGGGGACTGCGCTCGAGAGCATTGACAATCGGGTTGTGAACGGGGCTGGGCAGATCGTTTACACGCCCGCGGATGAAGCCCTACGGATAGCCGCCGTCTGTCCATCGGCAAACGGGCAATTTGCGGCCGTCCGACTTGAGCCTCGTGTTCCTGGTGAGCCGAGCGCAGCAGATGCGGCAACGAGCTACGTGGTCATAGCGGCAGATGGGACCTCGGTGCGTTCGATCAGCGCAACAGCCGTGTCGTGGTGCGCAGAGCCGCACCGTGGATGAACCTGGCTAACAACGATGCACACCACACGCAGGACCCCACCTCAACCCCTCCCAATCTTCGTGCGACAGGCGTATCCTTGCCCACACACGGGGAAGGGGCATCAGAGATGAAACCAACACCACAAATTGAGTCCGTTGAGCTCCCAAGCTTTGGCACGGTCGAGTTCAACCACGAAGACACGGTCTTCCGGATAGCGAGCACCGGCGGGGGCTGGATCGTGCACGGCTCAGAACATCCACTCGCGCGACTCCTGAAGACGGCTGAGGGCTACGACGTGACGAGGCTCCACGGAACGGGCGAGGCCCATAACCTTCCCTCGCTGCCGTCGGCGTTGCTGCGCGTTGTCGAATGGGAAGGCTAAGCAGGACCCTGCTCGTCAGGGTACGGGAGTTCGGCGTCTGTCGCCCTTGCGGTGGCCCGGACGGTCAGTAAACACGTCGCGCCAGCGATGAGCTGGAGCACGATGCCAATCGGCACCTGGCCGTGGGGGAGCAGCCCAAAGAATGTGTCACTCAGCGCTGAGAGCAACCCAATAGCCAGGTAGACGCCACCGGCGACCGACAGGCTGTTTCGGATGCCTCGAACCGTGCGGGCCATGAAGCCGCCGTAGATGAGGACAGCAGTCAGGCCGATTCTGGTGAGGTCGAGGGGAACATCAACGTTGAACACCGCCCAAATGTGGGAATCCTCAACAAAGAGGCCCATGAACGCAACAAGGCCGACCGCGATAGCGAGTGAACGGGCAACGTACACGGCAAGTTTTGGGGATCGCATGTTGGCCTTTCGTGAGGAGGCGTTTTGAGCGGATACTACGTGTCGCTTGGCGCGGGTTTGGTCGCAAGTCGTTCTTCTTGAGACTCGACCTCGTGCTGAGACTCAAACGCCGTTGGGTGGTAGATCTCCTGCACAACGCCGAGGAGATGGCCTGAGATCCCGCGCCGTCTGGCGCGGGCGGCGAGCAGCATGCAGCCGGTGAGCACGAGCGCAAAGATGCCTGCGAACATGAGAAACGTGAGTGCTCCGGCCATGTATCCAGTCTACGCGCCGTGTCAATCGGGGAAATGCGATCAGACTGAAGGCGCGCGCTTTGCTAGTTGACAGGCGAATCCGCGGCCAGGTCGGTCACGGCAGCAACCACCATATCGCCGATGAGGGTCCGGTAGTGTTCGTGGCGCCCTTGTTCAAGCAGGTCCCTGCCAAAAATCGTACGGAACGTGTACCGGTTAGCCACGTGGAAAAATGAATAGGCGCTGATCATCATGTGCACGTCGAGTGCATCAAGATCAGACCGGAAGATGCCGGCCCGCTGCCCTCGCGTGAGCAAATCAGAGAGCGTCTCTACCGCAACCTGGTTGAGGTCGGGGATCGTCTCGGAATTGGCAATGTGCTCGGCCCTGTGGATGTTCTCGATGCTCACCAAACGAATAAAGTCGCGGTGAGAGGTGTGGTGATCGTAGGTGAACTCGGCGAGCTTGCGGAGCCCGTCGGCCGGAGGCAAATCTGACATGTCGAGGTCGCGCTCGCCGTTGCGGACCGTTTCGTAGGCAATCTCCATGACGCGGAGGTAGAGGCCCTCTTTTGAGCCGAAGTAGTAGTAGATCATCCGCTTTGCCGTTTGCGTCTTCTTGGCGATCTCGTCGACCCTGGCCCCGGCAAATCCGACGTCGGCAAATTCCTGCGTTGCAACGCGGAGAATATCGGCCTGTGTGCGTTCGGCATCGCGTCGGCGGCGGGGGTCAGCGACCTGTTGTTCTAGCGCGTGCTCAGCCATTGAGATTTTCCGTTCGATGCAGCTGACGAATGGGACGGGTCGTGACGGGTATGCAAGCCCTTCGGGCTCCCGCATCAGGCTAGCAGCAGTGCCGCAGGACGGGCGGGAGCCGGTGGCTGACGGATGCGGGTGGGAACCGGCTTGCGGCCCCCACCACATCCTCAGCGGTTGCGTTGTGAGCGGCTACCGCGAAGCGGTGGCCCGTGCCGGCGCGGGCTCGACGGGCGCTTTACCCAGCTGTGACATTGGTACCTTATGCGTTTCGCGTGCCGTTGCCACGGCGATCACGTTGATGAGGCACAGGCCAGCGGTAAAGAGCGCAACAAGGAACCACGCGTTGTTGCCGTCTCCGGCAATGGCACCGGCGATGGTCGGCGAGAAACCTGCAATCGCAAAACCAATTTGGGTTCCGATTGCCGTTCCTGACAGGCGGACCGAGGTTGGGAACATCTCGCCGTAGAACGCGGGCCAGACGCCGTTGATGGCGCTGTAGACGCAGCCGAACAGGACGAGTCCAAAGACGAAGATGAGCGGGTAGTTTCCGACCGAGATGGCCCAGAGGTATCCAAACATCAGCACGGCGCTGCCTATGGTTCCAAACAGGAAGACCGGCTTGCGGCCAATACGGTCCGACAGCGAGGCAAACAGTGGGATCGCGGCGAGGGCTATCACGTTCGAGAGCACACCAACCCACAGAATTGTTGTGCGGTCGAGCCCTACCGTGTTCACCGCATACGACAGCGCGTAGACGGTGAAGATGGTGCTGACCGAAGCAACAACGGCGCAGCAGATCACGCGGATGACGGCGCCGAGGTGGTCGCGGAACAGTACCTTGAGTGGGCCCTCAGTAATGACGTTGCTGGCGATCTCGCCGGTAAAGACTGGTGTCTCATCAAGGGTGCGTCGGATGACAAGCGCAACAACGACGACGACCCCGCTGAGCCAGAATGGCACGCGCCATCCCCAGGAAAGCAACTGGTCTTCAGGCAAAAGTGCAACGGGGATGAAGACAGCCGTGGCCAGAATTTGGCCTGCCTGCGTTCCGCTGAGCGTGAAGCTTGTGACAAACGCGCGGCGGTTTGCCGGGGCGTGCTCAAGCGATGACGAGTTTGCGCCTGCCTGCTCTCCACCCGCGGAAAATCCTTGGATGAGTCGCATGAGTACGAGCAAGATCGGAGCAAGGATGCCAACCTGTTCGTAGGTTGGCAGGAAGCCAACAACCACGGTCGCGATGCCCATGAGCATCACGGTCAGGACCAACACTCGCTTGCGGCCGATCGTGTCGCCCATGTGACCAAGCACAAACGCGCCGAGCGGGCGGGCAAGGTAGCCAACGCCGAAGGTCGCGAGGGCAAGCAGCGTGCCAACCAAGGGGTCCGAGTCGGGGAAGAAGACGCGGCTAAAGACTAGGGCCGCCGCCGTTCCGTAGATAAAGAAGTCGTAGTATTCGAGCGCGCTGCCGATCCAGGCAGCGATTGCCGCCTTTTTGGGATTGGCGACGGAAACGGTTGGTTGGGTCATCATTGATCCTTTCGGTGAATTGGACATGCTGAGTTAGGCCGTTGTGCGGCGCTGCTGTGAGGCCATGCGAACGGGGGCATTTGCCGCCCCGTAGCCGGTATAGCCGTCTTGACGCTCAACCAGTTCGATAAAGAGGTTGCCGCCGGTGGTCGTGTAGGCCTGCAGGAAGCTGCCGCTCGCATCCCGGTCGAAGAGGATGTCGAGCGATTGGTAGGTTTCGATCTCCTCGTCGGTGAGATCGAAGCGGGCCTGCAGATCGTCGTAGTAGTTGCGGGGGATGGGGAGGAGCTGCACACCAGCGGCTTTGAGCTCGCGAACCGTTGCAACGAGGTTGGTGCATGCGAGCGCAAAGTGCACCGGCAGAATGGTTTCGACGTTTGGCTCGCCCGGTGGCACGTTGAGGGCGAGGCGGATGGCGGAGCCTGGTGATTCGAGGGTACGACTCTGCACGAGGCCACGCACGCCGGGAACGTCGAGACTTCCGGCTCCGGACAGCCCAAGCACGCTGCGGTAGAACAGGACGGCCTCGTCAGCGCGCTGCCACGGTTGCATGAGCGCGATGTGGTCAAAGCCGTCAAACCGGGTGGGAGCGGTCTGTGATGCATCCCCTTCTGGGGCGGGCGGAAACTCGCTGCGCCAGCGGCGTTTATCCGCGCTGAAGAAGAGCTTTGTCCCGTCTGGCGTGACAAAGCCGGCCATGCTGTCTTCGTCGCCGGCCTCGTCGCGAGGCGTGACCTCTGCGTGGAGGGCCGCGGCGCGTTGGCTTGCCGCAGCAACATCTGGAACGTCAACCCCAAGCGAGGCGATGGCCGCTGGGCCGACAAGATCGTGGTTGACCACAACGTTGACGCCGTCGCGGGTCCACAGTGACACGTTTTTGCGTCGGTGCAGGCCAACATCCTGAAATCCGAGGGCGTTGAGCAGCTGCGGAGTTTCGTGGCTGAGGCCTTCGCTCAGCTCGATAAAGCTGAGGCCGGAGCTTGCGGGGGCCGACGGGATGGCCGAGCCTGCGGCATCCACCGTTGAACCGAGCGCCTGGCCGCGGCTTGCTTGAACGGATTCGTCAAGGCTCACGAGTGAGCGATAAGCCTCTTTTGCGGTGACGAAGGGGTCGGTCTGGCGGAACACATCGTTGAATACCTCAAGCGACAGCGGGCCAGCGTATCCGGTATCGAGGACGCGGGAGACAAACGCGGGCAGGTCCCACGCGCCCTCACCCGGGAAAAGCCGATAGTGGCGGCTCCAGCTGAGCACATCCATCGACAGCGCGGGGGCATCGGCAAGCTGGCAGAAGAAAATCTTGTCGCCAGGAATCGCCGCGATTCCGGCGGGATCGTCGCCACGCGAAAGAATGTGGAAGCTGTCGAGGCACACCCCAACGTTGGCGTGGTTGACGGCCTCAACAATTCGCCACGAGTGCAGGAAACGCGATACGTGTTTGCCCCAGGCGAGCGCCTCGTAGGCAACCTTTACCTCGTGCTTTGCGGCCAACTCGCCGAGTCGACCGAGCTGGTCAACGGCGAGGGAATCTGAGCTGTCGGTTGCGGTAGCCACATTTGAGCAGACTAGGATGGTGTCTGTTCCCAGCCGGTGCATGAGCTCAAATTTCCGCTCGGCCCGTCGCAGGTTCTTGACAAGCTGCTCCTCCGTTACTCCCTCGAAGTCGCGGAACGGCTGGTACAGGTCGATGCTGAGGCCGAGATCGCCGCACATGCTCCTGATGTCTTCGGGGCTCAGGTCGCTGCCAATGAGGTCGTTTTCAAACACCTCAATGCCGTCAAACCCTGCGGCGGCAGTTGCGGCAAGTTTTGCCTCAAGCGTTCCGCCGATGCAGACGGTTGCAATGGATGTTTTCATGCTTAAGCACCTTCGTTCATCGCTGAGGCAGGCTGCGCCGCCTGCTCATTGGCGAGGAGTTCGAGAAAATGCTTCCGCATCCGCTCTGGTTTTGGCTCAATTCCAGTGATGAGTCGGATGCTGTCGGCCGCCTGCCCGACCGCCATGCGGCCGCCGTCGAGAACGGCATGCCCTGCCGCCGATGCCTGCTCAATAAGCTGCGTGCGCAGGGGGCGGTAGACCACGTCGGCGACCCAGGCATCCGGGTTGAGGAGCGACACGTCGAACGCGACCCCTGGATGTTCCGCCATTCCCGTTGGGGTGGCATGCACAACGCCCTGTTGCTGGCCGAGGAAGAGAGGGGCGTCGACTGCGGATGCGGCGGTCACGCGTGCCGAGGGGAAATTGGCCTGCAGCGAGTCGGCGGCCGCGAGGGCTCGCGCGGAGTCGACGTCAACCAGGGTGAGCGTCGAAACGCCAAGGTCAAGCAGGGCGTAGGCCGTTGCCGCTCCGGCGCCGCCGGTGCCGAACTGGGCTACCGAACTGCCGGCGATCGAGGGGAGACCGTCTAGCACGGCCGCGCGAAACCCGGTCCAGTCGGTGTTGTGGCCGATGAATCGCCCGTCGCGGATGAGTACGAGGTTGACCGCCCCAAGGTGCGCTGCCTCGGGGCTCAGCTCATCGAGGTGTGCGAGCACACGCTGCTTGCACGGGTGCGTGATGTTGAGGGCAGCAAGCCCACGATCGCGAGCGCGGTCGAGGAGGAGGCCGATGTCGTCTGCGCTCTCCTGCATTGTGAGAAGGTCCCAGGTCTCGTAGCGATAGTGAAGTCCAAGATGTTCGGCCTCGCGCTCGTGCATCGGTGGGGTGAAGGAAGCTGAGATGCCCTCCCCGATGAGTGCAACGGTGATGATGTGGTCAGCTGCTGCCGGAGTTGTGGCGCTGGGGATGCTCGCGCTGGGGGTGGTCATGCTTTGGTCCTCCCGGACAGGTCATCGTCGTTGACTTGGGCCGATTGCCGCGAACTCATCTAACGGACTAGTTCGTCCATTATGAGGTGCGGGAGCAAAACCTGTCAACCGACACGCGACGAATACCTCGTAACCGCGCCCGCGCTGGGCCTCTCGCGAGAACCGCGTCGTGGACATCTCGGGAGAACCTCGTACTGGGCCTCCCGCGAGAACCGCGCGCGCTGGGCCTCCTTCGCGTCCCTCTCCCGCAGGGACGGTCGCAGATTGGTCGCAGATCCACTCAAGGCGCCGAGGAGAGGTGGATTTGCGACCAAACTGTGCCGGGTCAGAGGCGCGGTGCGCCCCTCGTCGCGGAGATACGGGTTAGCCTCTGTGTATGGGACTGTTCTCGCGAAACAAGAAGACCACGGGCACCGATGCGCAGCAAAGCAGAGCAGGTGAACAGCAGAGCGGAGCAGGTGAGCAGGTGCAGCTCATCCACCACGAGGCAGTCGAGGCGGCGCTCGCCCAATGGTCGCAGCGCAAAGATGCACAGACCATGAATAACGTGCTGCGTCAGTGCGCGTTTGGTTCGTTGCTGCTCGACGGCTCGGACTCGACACTTGGCGCTGGCGGCTCGCCCTTTGAAGTGGGAAGCATCCTCGCCATTGGATACAAAGCCGATAACGACGGTAGGAAGCTGCTCCTTGCCTTCACAAGCAACGAGGAATTGGCCAAGTATCGGACCGGCACACGGCCCAACTCATTTGGTCAGCCCGCACCAGCCGTTCTTGCCCAGGCCATGACCGACTACGACGGTATTGCGATTAACCCGGGATCGCCAGACCTCACGTGCATCATGTACTCCGCCGAAATCGAGCGGGGACTCACCTCGATGCCGAGCCTGAACGAGCGCCTCAAATCGGCGATGATGACCAACGACATTCCCTGGCCGCACTTTGTCCAGGCGCTCGCCTCAACGCCAACGCTCTACGTCGCCGCGCTTGAGATCACAGACGAAGCCGGCAACGTGACCGGTATGGGTTCGCCAACGGTCACTGGGCGTGCCTCGGCACCAGGGCAACCGGAACCCGTCTACTCGCTCGCATTTACCTCGCCGGCAGAGGTTTTTGCCTGGCATCCCGCAGCCCAAACGACGGCCGTATCCTTTGCCGATATCAGCACGATGGTTGCCGACAGCGGCCGGGCAGGCGTTCTGGTTAATCCCGCAGGCGAAGCGGTGGCCGTGAGCGCAGGGGAATTTCTGCAGCGCTAACGCCGCATCAGCTATTGCTTGTCGGAGAGCTTGCGCATTTCGGCTTGGATGCGGTCTTCCGTGATTCCTCGTGTTGCGGGGCCGTATGCGTTGAGTCCCATGAAGAACGCGCCGATTCCCATGCCAAGCATCGGCCAGATGGGCCAGTAATACGAGTGGTATCCGGAGAAGAACCACACCACGTTGACGATGAGCGTCACGCCAAGCCACACCCACAGGTAATTGACGAACTCGGCCTTTGCCTTGAGCCGCTTGACCGCTTGCGCGCGCAGCGGGTCTTCGTCTGGGGTTGGGGTGTTGAACGTTTCCATAGTCATAACTGTACGGTCAAGATGTGTTTCAGACAACGAGCGAACGGGGGAGGAGACTCGGCGGTTGGCCCTCGGATGCGGGTTATGGCTTGGCCGGTATGCGGTGTTGTTTCCGCGGCCTCGCGACGACGAGCCCGATCACACTCACGAGGATGGCGATAACCGGGGGAAACCCAACGAGGGGAAGCAGCGGATGATCGCTCGGCATCACAGAGCTTGCCCACACAAACAGGACAAACGCGGCAACGGATGCGCACGGTGCCAGCCAACGAAGGAGATCCCTATGCAGGCCCTGCTCTGACAGCCGCAGCCCTGTCGTTCTCCCGATGAGCGCCGCAGCGGGTAAACACAGGATGGCAATCGCGGAAAGCAACCCGATGGCCAAGACGGGAAGTGTTTGGACAAACTGGGTGAACCGGAGCGTGCCCTCGTCCGGTTGCGTAAATGTGCCGGCGGGAAAATCGAGCATGGCGCCAACATCGTCAAGCGTTGGGTCGAGCGGCCAGCCGCCAAACTCATCCTGCTCAATCAGCAGCACGTGGGTGTGTGCCCCCGCTGATGCTGAGCTTGATTCCGAGGCTGCTGCGGCGCGGGCGCCAAGCTCCTTGAGTTCGCCAAACGGAATGACCGTTGCCTTCCACTCGCGCGCGCGTTCGGAGGACTCGGTATCCTTCGTGATCCAGCCGCTCTCTGTGGCAAGAGCGGCAAGCGTGTCATCGAGTGTGAACGAAATCCGAACCGGCTTTGGGGCAGGGTCGTCTCCCCAGCCGGTTGTGTGCTCCCAGCCGTCAAGTAACGCGGCCCACCGAACGCGGTCAACGAGCCCGTTCTCGTCAGCGGCGAAGGCCGCAGCGTTGAGGGCGTAGTCAATGTCGAGGGTGTGTGTTCCCGTGAGCACCTCAACGAGTTTGGTTCGCACGAGTTTGGTGTCGTGGTCCCGTTCGACGGCAAACGGGACATCCTTGCCGTCGATGCGAACGGCGGTCACCTCGAGGCCGAGGTCCTGCCCGTTGGCTGAGTCCGGCCACTGCTGTGCAAACTGTGGCGTTTGTGAGCTCTCGTCCGAGAAGTTGACCTCGAGTTGTTGGTTAACTTCAAGTCGAGCGCTTCCCTCCGGCGTTCGCGACAGGGTTGCAGAGGCTTCGATCGCCTCGACTTTTGTCCAGAGCGTGCCAGGAATGTCGCCCCAGTAGGACTCGTAGTCAACTGACTGCGGGTACGGGGTTGGCAGGGCTACTGCGGCGGCAAGCGCGCCAATAATCAGGAGCGGCGACAGAACGCGGACCAGGATACGCGGCCAGCTGAGAAACTCGCGAGTGCGCCAACCTGCCGTGGCATCAGGCCCAAGCTCGTGTTCGATCAGCGTCGCAACGCGCTGCCCTGCGTCTTTTGCGTTTCCAGCGTGCACTGCGTAGGGGAGCAACTTGTTGCTCGTCTCGGTGCGCTGCAGGAGTTGTGTGCGCTCCGAGAACGCCTCTATGCCAAGGAGGTGCTGCTTGACGAGGGCGCCTTTCCTCGTGAGGGGCCTTGCCGAGAGCGCAACCCAGAGCACAACGGCGGCAAGAAACGACGACACAAGCACAAAGGCAAACGGCCACCAGATAACCGAGAGCACCACTTGGTTCGAAAGCTGCCTGATCAAGCCAAACTGCACGATCGTGAGCGCAATCGGGGCTGCAATAAAGAAGTCACGTACAAAACCGCGGGGAACCTTTCGGTACCCCTTCGTGAGCTGCCCTCGCCGTTCGGGGCTGGAGTAATAGTGCGTGAGCGCGCGGGGGAGGTTGCCAGCGCGTCCCGTCCTGCGGGCAACCTTGGCTGCCTCCCTCAAACTTGCCTTCCGAGTTTTCTTGCCATCGGTGCGCGCAAACTCGAGGGCTTCGGCAAGCTCAACCGTTTGTGGAGTACGCAGGATGTACGCGGCCGTCTGCGGTGAGACACCCTTTGGCGGGTCGTACTGCACGATGTACCAGGGTCGACCTCTGGCATCGCTCCAGGCGACGGCCCGTGCCGCGAGGGCGAACAGCAGCGTGAGGGCAAGAAACGCGAGCGGCGCGAGCGGGCCGAATACCTGAATCCAGTAGGTGAGTGTTGGCGGGGGCATCGTAAAGGTGCCCTCCTCAAAACTCATCGTGAACGACGCCTGAGCGTGTGGCGGGATGTTCTGGTCGTTTGTGAACTGATAGGTAACGTCGCTCCCTGAGCCTGGCTCGCGTTCGAGCCACTGCCCAGCCCCGACGATGGTCCAGGCAAGGCTGCCTCTCGGCTGCCGGATGAGGCGATCATCCAGCTCCTTTGGCACCGTGATGCTCACGTCCAGGCCAGCGAGGGCTTGTGCCCAAGACGGCCCAAACACATCCCATTTGAGGAGATCAACGGCCTGCTCTGATGCCGTATCGGTTGCCGAGTAGGCCAGGTTGCTGAGTTCGTAGGTCATGACAAACTCGTGATCGCCTTGGAGCCTGGTGCCGGTATCCACCGAGAGGGCAAGTTGGTTTCCGCTGACCGTCTCGGCTGGTTGTACCGTTACCCCGTCGAGCGTTGCCGTCAGCAACCTGGGGTTGAGCGCGTGGCCCTCGTACTGCGTCGCGAGGACCCTGGTGATGCCTGTCTCATTTGATTTCTCGGTGAAGAACGCCGTGATGTGCTCTGTGACGGTTGCCCGCAGCTCGCCGTTGTTGTTGCGGTCTATGCGGTAGTCGACGTTGAAGTCTCTGGCGATCCAGTGTTCGGTTGCCGTTGTTGAAGAACCTGTGATGTCGTCGAGGCTCAGCGGCTTGTTGATGATCGGGCCGATCAGCAGCACAACGCCCGCAAGGGCCACGACCGCCCAGAACCCGCGAAGGCCCTTCCGAAGGCGGGATCCGCCGTGCGAGCGAAGCCATGCCTCCACTCCGAGCAGCCAATCGGAAAGCGCAACATAGAGCTTTGACGGTTGTGGTGTGGTGCTTAGGATGCGGTCAGCGTCGTCCTTCGCTGATGAATCGGGACCGGCGCTCTCGGCCGCGGCGGCCTCAGCCTCGTAATACTCGGAGAGCGAGTCTTCGCCTTTGGTATCGGGATGCTCGCTACTCACCCGACTGATTCTAGTGCCGCACTGTGCAGCAAGCCATTATCTGTTGAGCATGGTGACGGCGAAGAGCACGGCGGACAGGGCCGGCAGCATCCAGAACGCAACGATGCGAATGGTCAGGCTTTCGCCACGTCGTTCGGCCGTTTTGCCGGTGATGGGGTCTTGGATGAGATGCTCAGACATCTCTTGTCTCGTCATGACGGTGCCCCAGGTTGCGACCGCGATAAGGCCGATTCCGCCGATTATTACGAGTGGCAGTGGGGCAATCACCAGCCAGGCATCGGCGGGGGACTTTGGGGTGAGGAGCGACGCAAAGACCGCGCCGAAGGCGCCAAGTGCGAGGACGGCGCTGAGGATCCACCGGTTGCGGATGATCGCGCCGAGGTAGAGCGGAATCGTGCACACGAGCATAACGGGGATCGCAAAGAGGGGAACTTGGACGGGGGTGAGCATGACATCGTGCCCCCTGAGCAGCGCGGTGCTTGAAGTATTGAATACAACAAACGCGAGTAGCCCAAGCATCGAGGGCCAGATGCCGCCGTGCCGGTTCCACTCTGGAGCCTGTCGTTTGGGAAGCGCCAGCGAGGCGGCGTATTCGCGGGGTGATCCAAACATCTCGTATGCCTGTTCGCCGCTGTCGTGCAAGAGTTCTTGTGCGCTTGCGACCGCGTCGCCGATGACCTTGCCGCTCACATCTTGCATCCTGAGTTCGAGGATGAAGGCTTCCAACCATTTATCGTTGGTGCGGTAGGCGGATGCCTTGTTGGCGTTGTTCATGAGAAAACCTCCTCGCCGATAGGGTCGGCTGTTAGGAATGAATTGCTGATTGTGGTGAACGCTGCCCATTCTGTGCGGAGCCGGTTGAGTTCTGCGCGTCCGGTTGTGGTGAGGGCAAAGAACTTGCGGCCGGGGCCGCCATCGCCTGCCCGCCACTCGGTGCTCACGAGACCGGCCTCTTCAAACCTGGTGAGGAGGGGATAGAGCGTTCCGCCCTTGATTGTGCCGAGGCCGCTGTCTTTGAGAGAAGAGATGATGGCGTAGCCGTAGGACGGCCCAGCCTCAAGTGATCGAAGCGTGCAGAGGCCGAGGGTAGCGCGGAGCCAGTCGCTTGGCCAGTCTTCCGCTGCATCACGATGAGTTGGGGTCATGACTAGATTGTATGTCTAACTAGTTCAGTAAATCAACTAGATGTGTTTGATAGCTAGCCGTCATCGCAAGCTGCGGGCTGCGAGCCGCGGGCTTGATGCTACGCGGAGACTTCGCTGCCCCTCTCGTGATGCACAACCAAACGCTTTGGTGGATAGAGCCAGGTCACGAGCGACACTGAAATGATCATGAGCAAAAACCACGAAACGATCTTCTGCGGCGAGACCAAGCTCCAACCATCGGCCTGGTTGGGATAGAGCCAGGCGCCGCCAAACGTGGCCGCGTTCTCGGCGATCCAAATAAACAGGGCAACGAGTCCAAATGCCACCAATAACGGCATTCGAAAATAACGCTCTCGAACGCGGTAGTGCATCACGGTTGGGCCAAATGCCACCGCGACGACGGCAAGCAAGAGCCACCTGGCATCCCACACAAAGTGATGCGAGAAGAAATTGACGTAGATCGCGGATGCGATCACGGCGGTGACCCACTGCCGCGGATAGCGGTTGAATCGAAGATCAAAGAGTCGGTAGACGCGAACCATGTACGAGCCAACCGCCCCATACATGAAGCCGGTGAACAGGGGGACAGGGCCGATGTGCAGAAACCCCTCCTGCTCATAGGTCCACGACCCCATCTGTGTCTTGAAGAGTTCCATCCCCGTGCCAACAACGTGAAAGATGAGAACAACTCTGAGCTCTTTTGCCGTCTCCAACTTTGTGGCAAGCAGCGTGATCTGGATTGCGATAGCGATCAGGGTCAACAGGTCGTTGCGGGCAAGCCACGCATTATCCGGGTACCAGAGTTGCGTTGCGAGGATCGCGACAAGCAGCAGGGCGCCAAAAATGCAGGCCCACGCTTGCTTGATGCCAAAGATGAGCAGGCCGGTTAGAAACGACGATACTCGATTCCGAGGGAGGCCCCTGAGCCAGCGGTGGATGCGGTCATCAAGCGACTGCTCAACCGACGTAAATCGGTCTTGGTCGCTGACCGAATCCTGTTCGGCGGCCGGATGCTTCGCCACATCCGAAGCCTAACGAGCGATTGTGGTTGCAACCTGGGAGCGGTTTGTGCGCCTAGGCCGTCTTGAGCGCGGCGACGGCGGAGACAGGGCTTGACCAGTTGCCGAGTGTGACCGACACCCGGTAGTAGTACGTGGTGTTTGACGTGAGCGAACACGTGTTGTCGGCAAGCAAGACGGCACCTGTCGCGCATTTCAGGGTGCTCGGCATCGCGACAATCGTGTGGGTGTACGCGTTCGGACGTGCGGCGCCGCCGTCACCAAGCCTGCCGTAGCCACCAGCGCCGGCGCATCCGGCCGTGCCGTCGGAGAACAACCAGCACCGGGTACTCGAATTGCTCGAAATCTGAACCACTATCTTGCCCTGCGGGACGATGGTCTGGATTGGTAACGAGACGTCGGCCATCCCATTTCCGAGCTGCCCTGCCGTCCCCCCGCCCCAGCACCACGAGATGTTGGTCATCGTCATGACGCAGTGGCCGGAGCTTCCGCTCGCGAGGGAAAAGGCTGTTCCTGCTGGAACCTGGAGGACGCGGACCGGGCTGGAGACGTTTGGGGCAACCGTTCCGTTGCCAAGCGCGCCGTACGAGGCAGCACCCCAGCAATACACATTTGAGTTTGCAATCGCGCACGATGCGCGAACGTTGTTCTGGGACTCAACCGCCGTCACGATGTCTGACACGGTGTTGATCGGCATCGTGCCCGTCACAACCCGCTGAGGAACCGCATACATGGTTGTGTTTCCGTTGCCAAGGGAGCCGTATGTGTTGATGCCGAAGCAATACGCGTTATTGGAAGCGATGAGGCAGGTGTACTGATTGCCAGCGCTGACCTTTGTGGCAACCGCACCGTTCGGAATCGCCGAGCCTGCAACACCGTATGTCGCAACCTGGGTTGGAGCGAAGGCTCCGCTCACGCCCGAGTTGCCGTTTCCCATCTGTCCGCTGAGGTTGCCGCCCCAGCAGCTTGCGCCCCGCGAGCCAAAGATTGCGCAGGTGTGGTCGTAGCCGACGGAGATCGAGCTGATGCCGTCAATGACCCCGGTCGGAACCTTTCGGGCGAGCGTAATGACGCCGGCAAGGTTGGCCGTCGCATTGCCTGAGCGGTTAATGCCCCAGCAATAGGCTTCCTTCGTTGTTGCGGCGCAAGCGGTTCCCTCGCCAACCGAAACGTCGACAAAGACGGCGGCGGCAGGAATCTGGGAACCGGCGTTATCGGTTACCCGCAGCACCTTGAGCGGCACGTTTGAGCTCGTGAAGAGGGTTCCCTGGGCGAGCTGCCCAGTATCGTTTTGGCCCCAGCAGTACACGTCACCAGCCGAGAGCCCACACGAGGAATTTACCCCGGTCGAAATCTTGCTGAGCTTCATCGGGGTGGCCGTTGGCGCAACGTTTCCGGTGTCCCTCACCGTCGGGCTGTCGCTGTGCAGCGTCGTTGGGGAAGCAAAGTCACTTGTTGTCGAGCGCTCAAACGTATACGAGGGCGAGAGTGTGTCGCTGCTTGGGCCGGTGCTCGTGCTGACCGACAGTGCGTTTGCCTCAGGCAACAGCGCGGATGGTTTAGTCGGGGCGGTGAGTACGTCTGTTGAGGCTACTGCGGTGAATTTGGCATCGTTAATGCTCCAGAGTGCTTCGGCAGGCATCGAGCCAAGTACACCGGCAAGCGTGCACACGAGCACTGTGGCCGCACCAACCCAGCGGCGAAGCGAGCGTCGCCGCGATTCGGTTTGTGCCGCCATCCCGTAGCCAAGATCACTCATGAGTTGCCTTTCGTTTACGGAAGCCAATGAGAATGCCTCCCACCGAGAGAGCCGCAGCGAGCAGGGCCCAGATTCCCAGGTATGCGCCGGTCAGCGCGAGTTGTGATGCAGGTGCCGAAACGGCTTGCGATGCTGAACTGCCTGATCCGTCGCTCGGAGCTGTCTCGGTTGTTGGCGGCGCAGGCGTCTGCGTTGAAGGTGGGTCGGTATCGATCGGGGCAATAGGAGGCAGGGTATTATCCGTGTCATCCAGGCATTGACCGTCAGCAATCGTGAGTGGAGCGTCGTGCAGGGTTGTGCCGATTCCGAACGAAGCCACCTGGTTTCGTGCGTCGAGGGGCGCAGCTTCGCTGAGCGAAACAGCGCTTTGGATGTAGAGTCGTTCGCCCGCCGCAATTGGTGTGTTGCGTACCATCGTCAAGCAGTTGGTCAGCGGGGCCGATGTGAGACCGTCGCCACCAACTGTCATGCTGAGGGTGCCAGCGAGTGCGGTAGTCATGTTCACGTTTGTGGCCTGCACCGTGTACAAAGCGGGGTGTCCGGAATTGTTGAGGATCCAGAAACCTGACTCAAGTACTTCTCCAGGAACGTAGCGATGGGCCGCGTCGAAGAGTGGTTCAGGAAGTGTTGTTCCCCAGACGGTTCCGTCATTGCTGAGCAGGAGAGGCTCAGGCTGCGCAACGGGTGCAATGCCGTCTACGTACGAGTTTGACTTGGCCGTGGCCAACGACGGAATGGCCAACGAGACCATAGTGATTGTGGTCACCGCCATGGTGACTGTGAGCGTCCGGCGCTTCATGCGGCATCGTCTTCCGGGAGGGCGGCCTGCTTCTTTTTTCGTGAAAGTACGTATGAGACCACATAGCCAAGGCCCCAAAGGATGAACACGACCGCGATGAGAACGGGTACAAGCAGTTTTGCGTTTCCTGTCACGGCGTTAATAGCGAGGCCAATATAGGGAACCGAGTAGATAACTACGCCGAGTACCTGCTCGCGAATGATTGGTTCAGGATCGTTGACCGAGTTGTTATCGCCCCTGGTAATAAACGCGGTCTCGCCTCTGGTGTCGGTGCTGATGCCAACCACGCGGTGAGTGATGACCGCTGGCTTGCCCGATTCGACCTGGTAAGTGATGACGTCACCAACGCGGATGTCGGAGATCGCGCGCGGCTGGGTCACGATGACCGTCCCTGGCGGAAGTCCCGGGGCCATCGAGTTGGTCAAGATTGTGTAGGTGGTCGACCCCGTGGCACGCGGCACAACAATAAGGGCCGCGACAATCACAATGAGCGCCGATACAACAACGCCAAACGCAATTGCTTTGGTGATGTCCCATGCGGTGCGGGAGCGACGGTTAGCTGCGTGTGCTGCCATGCTGTGCCCCTTTCTATGCGCCCATCTGGGTTGTGTTGTTGTCGTTGCGGATGGCAACAGGTTGTGGTTAAGGTCGGTGCTGGTCCGCTCGCACTTGGAACGTGAACCTGATGGCGAGTCCCTGGGTGCTGTTCGGTGTGGTGTCTGAGAGCTGATATCCAACGCAGAGGTTGGTGCTTTCGCCCGGTTTGAGTGCGGATGCCGCAGGGACGACCTGCACCGCTTCGGTTGCGGTCACCGAGCTGACGGCGCGGAAGCTTGTGATCGTTGCGGGATCGCATGTGGTTGACGCTGACGAAACAATGCCCATGCGCATCGTGTCAACTAAATCCTTGTGTGCTGCCGACGAGCCCGAGTTCCCTATGCCGGTGATAGACAGTGTGAGCGGTGTGTCACCCGTGTTCGTGGCCTTCATCAGCGCAACTCTGGTATCGCCAGGCAGGAGTGATAATGCGCTGATTGTCAGCGCCTGAAACGAGTAGCTCGGTGATGCCGAGCTGTTTGGATCTGAAGGTGAAGCGTTCTGGCCGTTTGCATCCATGAGTTGAAAACTCAAACGACCCGTGTTGATGGTGCCCTTGCCCTGTTGCGACACCATCCACGTCGCAAACGAGTTGCCTGTGCTCAAGATGAGGATGGCAGTCGTTGCGAGTGCGAGGAGCGCGAGGGGGAGTCGGAACGTGCGCAAGTGAGCCATGATGCTCAGTGATTCTGTCGTGCCCATGCCGCTTTACCTCCCCTGAAAACGGTGACTTACTGGCGAGTGTATCGATATGAGCGATCCACTCGCCAGTAGGCCTGTAGAAGTAGCGCTTGGTTAGAGCGCAACCTGCTCAAGGACGAAGTTGGTCTTGCTCAGGTCAACCTTCGAGACGCTCCCGACCCGGTCTGACGCCGCTGCGGAAAAGTCGAAGGTGATCTGCTGCTTGAACGTCTGGGTTCCGCCGAGCACCTGCTCGCTGAAGTTCCAAACGTTGGTTCCTGGAGTCTGCACCGGCAGCTGGACGCCAGCGACATCGGGTGCAAGGAAGCTCGTGTTGACTGTAAAGAGGTCTGCGGCGGTTGCGTCACCCGACACTACGGCTGCCTCGGTGTCTACCGTGAGGCTTGCCTTCATGTTGTCACCAACAAGGGTGACGTTCATCGGCTGGGTCAGGCGGACGACGTCGCCCGGAACCATCTTGAAGTCGGCAATGTCGGCGATTGGTGCCCAGGTGGCCGGACCGGTCTGGATCTCCCATGTTTGGCCGGTAGGAGCGACGACGAGGTTCAGATCACCGGTGTTGATGCTGCCTGCCTCGCTCTGCGCGCTGACGTTCCAGAGTGCGAGTGAGCCGCCGGTTCCGAGCAGAAGTGCGACGCCAAGACCAGAAACGATTAGACCTTTAGAAAGCTTGTTCATGTTTTTTCTCTTCTCAATCCGTTGATTAACGTGATTGGGAACCCCCAAAAGAACCCCCAACGTAGGAACCCTAGATTCCTACTGCGAGGGCCCCCAAGCCCTCGCTTGATATATATTATGGCAGATAAATAAACGGTCGTGAGCATTCTTAGCTGTGGCGTACCCGTTGGTTCCCTGGACAAATGGAGTGAGTGTTGAAAGTTAGTGTGTCAAGATATTGATTGTGGTTACATCGAGTGATATGTAACTCTGGTGGGGCGTCGCACGTTTCCTAGATCTGGCGCTGTTTGCGGCTTCTGGCCGCGGCAATGCAGGCGAAGCCTGCTGCCAAAGCTGCCCATCCGAGGGCAGGCGCGATTGGGTCGTTGGCGCCGGTGACGGCCAGGCCTCCCGTGCTTGGTCCGGAGGCATTTCCACCGTGAGCTGGGGGCTGTGTTGTACCAGGCGGTGTAGTACCGGGCTGTGCAGCGGTTACCGTGATAGTTGCGGTTGTTGTTGCGCAGAGGTCAGCCGCCTCGAGCGCGCAAATTGTGTAGGTGAAACTGTCGGTCCCTACAAAACCGGTCGCTGGAGTGTAGACGGCTGTTCCGCCAGTAATGCTGACCGATCCGTTGGTTGGCTGCGAGGCGACGGTGGGGGCAGAGACGGTTCCTGCATCGTTTGTGAGTACCTCGATGGAGACGGGAGTTCCTGCCCGCGTTGTTGCCAAATCGGGTGACGCAAGCGGCAAGATCTCTACGCTGACGAGTCCGGTAGCGCAGAGCTGGGGCGTGCCGTCGTCACAGACGATGACCGTGTACTCATCCCGGCCTGCAAAGCCATGATGCGGGGTGTAGACAACGGTTCCGCCCGCATCGACAGAAACGCTGCCGCTGCGTGGCGGGATTCCGCTTTCATCGGTCAGGATATCCCCAGCGTTTGGGTCGGTTGCGGTCACGGTTTCGGTGGTTGCCGAATCGACGACCGTTATTTGTGTCAGCGGTTGAACTACCGGAGGGTTGTTCTCGGCGATGACGGTCACCGTCACCGTGGCGATAGCGCACAGCTGGGGAGAAGTGAGCGAACAGATCTGATACTCAAAGGTGTCGGTTCCCGTAAAACCATCGGCAGGGACATATGTGGCCACACCCGCGGTGGCGTTGACAGAGACCTGGCCGTTGGCTGGGGTGGCCGTGATTGTCGTTTCGAGTTGGCTGCCCGGGATATCGTTTGCCAGGAGCGGAATAGCGACGGGCGATGCTTCAAACGTTTGCGCGTTGTCATCTATGGCTCGCGGGTACACGTTAAAGGTCACGGTTGCCGTATCGCACAGCACGGGAGTGCCGTTGTCGCACACCTGATAATCGAAGCTGTCGAAGCCGCTAAAGTCGGCGTCGGAGAGATAGACAAACCCGCCGGATGCGGTGAAATACACGTTTCCGTGCGCGGGGGACGTCGCCTTTGTGTAGGTGAGTTTTTGTCCGGCATCTGCATCGGATGCTTGCACCTGACCGACCTCAAGCAGCCTGGTGCTGGTGTCACGAGTGAGATCGTTTGCAACGGGCGCGACATTCGCGGGTGGGGGAGTCGCGATCACCTCGGTCGATACCCTGCTGGATTCCGATGTTCCGTCGTTGTTGCTTGGCGCGGTGTCCGGAGTTGTTGAGGATGCAATCGCGCCGTTGGTGAGAATGGTGCCAACAGGCGCGGTGGCCGTTCCAGAGAAGGAGAGCGTGATCGTCTCGTTGACGCCAAGATCACCGAGGCTCCAGCTGATGCGACCGCTGTTCACGGTGCCCGTCGTTGATGCCGGGTCGAGCGTGAAACCCGTGGGGAGCTGGTCGTATGCAGTGACCCCTGCCGCGGCAGAGGGGCCGTGGTTGGTGACCGTGATGGTGTAGGTGACAACTCCGTTTTCGAAGACGGTTGCCGGGCCGTCCTTGGCGACCTCAACGTCGGCGGTTGGGCTCGGTTCTGTTGTTGACCCACACGCGGGGAACGGCACGAGTAGGTTCACCGTGCCCCTCATGGCATTTGAGACACCGCCTGTTTGCGTGTTGAAGAGTTGTGAGCCGGGGGCTGTTGATTGCACCACGATGGGGTCTGCCGCAGAGTCTCCGATAAATGTGCCCTGCACGCTCGAGTTGCCAGTGAAGTGATAGCGACCAAACCCGGTGACGGTGCCGTCGTCGGTGAAGCCGACCGCGCTTGATACCCCGTTGTGAGACTGAGTCCAACGCCCGTTATTGGTGAAGTTGCCCGTTGTGAGAACAATGCCCTCGTTCTGTGAGGTGCCACCGTTGTTCATGAGATCGCCGAGCGCGTTGACCGCGCAACTATTGTGGAGCGAGCCCGATCCGTTGATGGTCAACCCGAGCGAGAAGTTGGCTATTCCGGAGTTCGTGAGCTGGCCGTTGATATTGGCACCGCCCTTGACCGAGAGGATGCCGGAGTTTTCGAACAGGACGCCGGTGTTCAGATCGAGCGCACCGTCAACATGGAACTCGCCCTCGTTATGAAATTCCCCCGAGGCCGAGGCAATTGAGCCTGCCGAGGTGAACGTTGCACCATCGGCAACGTGTATCGTGGCATTGCCATTCATCGCCAGGCCGGCGACCGCAGCCGAGCCCTCAACGTCGAGGAGGAATCCGGTTGCGACGGCAATCGACGGAAGCGAGAGTGAACCCCCGGCGGCAACAGAGAGTGACCCCGCCGCATTATTCAGGTACGAGCCGGTCAGCGTCGCGCCAGAGGCGATGCAGAGGGCGCCATTTGTTGGCAGTGCGTCGATGCCGCCGGTGAAGTCGGCAGCAACCAGAACCGTTTCGCCGCTGGCTACGGAAATGGAACGGTCAGACGGTGAGACGGTTCGAGTCGGGGATGCGCACTGTGCGCTCACATCGGCCGACGCTGCCTGCGGCGCAGCAAATGCCACAAACGAGAGGCCAGCGACGAGGGCGAACACCGCGAGCAAGCTGATTCGCCGCGATGGCTGGCTCGTCAACTTGCGCTGTGTTCGATAGCTGGTCAGATTGTGAAAGCCCACCCCGGCATCCTCTCGTACAGGTTTCTCTGAAAAAGATCGTAGTTGACGGGGAGCCTGCGAAGAAAGCCCCGTGAGTAATCTGTGGATATGTCTGGCTGGCTGGGTTGTGGAGAACCGAGCCGGAACGAGCGGCGGTTGTGCGCGGATGTGGCCAAGAAAACGCCCATGCTTGTGGCCGATTGCGCGGAGCAAAGCCCACAATTGCCTCCCTGCAATACGAGCTGCTTTCGTCGGCCCCGTATGCGCGTACTTCTGATGAACTTCTCTTTGCCGTTCACCTGATTCGTGCCGGCGTGGACGAATCGCAACTGAAGCCGTCGGAACGAGCCGAAGCTTTCGCATCCTTCGTCGCAAAACCACAGGCGTGCCTCCGCGCATCACCGTTGGGCAAGCAGTACGGCTGGGGAATCCACCACGACACCGACGCGAAGGTTGCCCTCTATGGCCGAGGCACCGCCGAGTATCGCCGCCTCGCGGACGACAGCAGCGTGACCCAAGCGATGGCGATGCGCCTCACTCGTCAATGACTGCGGCGTCTGACCGAGCCGACGCAGCTGTAATCAGCGCTCGTCCGCCTCCGAATCGTGCGCACGGGTGCTTTTGATCGATTTATTCGCGTTCACGATTCGTGCAACGGCGGTGATCAGGAAGAGCTGCCCGGCAATGGCCTCAAGAATGGCGATGCTCTGCAGCATCGGCGTGACCGGCACCATGTTTCCGTAGCCGGTTGTTGTGAGCGTCGTGAAGGAGAAGAACAGCTGGCTCGACAGGGAATCAGCCTGGCCCTCACCAAACACCGGCGCTGCCGAAACGAGTGAGACCAAATTGTAGACAAACGTGAAGCTCAGGCCAACCATGACATACGCGGCGATCACTGCCCAGAGGGCCTGCAAATTGAACGAACGCTGCCGCACCTGATCAGCAATGATGATGGCCGCCGCCGCAGCGTAAGCGATGACGGAAACCGCGGCAAGCGTCACATCAAGGGTGTGTCCCTCTGCGCCAAGCAGTGTGCCGATAAGCGTGGCAACGCCTATGACCGCGGCAAACATCCAACCAAAACGCCGAATACGTGGCCTCACCGCTGCCACCTGCAGCGTGACAGCGATTGTGACCAGCTGAATGAGTAAGGACAGCGAGCTTGGGTTCGGCCCCGTCTGCACCGCACACGCCACATACGACACCGCCACGAGGAGCAGGACCAACCAATAGCGAGACCTCCAGCGTGAGGCGCTCGCAGAGATCGCTCGGTGTGCCGACGTGGTGGGTGACATTGTCTCTCCTCGCAGTTGCTCAGCATTCTCCACGGCCCGCCAGCAAGCGGGATCACCCGAAGAGCATGAGGCTGAGCGGTCACGCCGGATATCGGTATTGGAGCGCGTCAAACCCACGCTACCTGACCGCATCCAGAATCGAACTTGACCCTCCCGTAAGAGGAGATGAGATGCTCGATACATGCTAAATATTGGAGAGTTTTCGGGAATTACCGGGCTGAGCGTGAAAGCACTGCGGCACTACGACGAGAAGCGAGTTTTGGCTCCCTCAGCTATCGACGAGGCCTCTGGCTATCGCAAGTATGCCGAGCATCAGGTGCGTGAGGGTGTCATCATCCGCGCCCTCCGCGACGCCGGAGTGCCGCTCGCCGAAGTGGCAACCATTCAAGCAACGGCGGAAGCGCCCGGAGCGGATGCCGCCCTCCTGCTCGCGGCACACCGAGACCGTGTTGCTGCCGAACGCCTCCGTGAAGACCTCGCATATGAAGCCGCCACGCAGATAATTGCCGCCCTCGGGGTGCCAACGAACGTCATCGAGCGGGCGTGTGCCCCGCAACCATTTGTAGCGAGGAAAGTACACGTGCCCGCCGAGCCGGAGCGAGTCAAAGAACTTGACGACGCAAATGAGCTGGCAGGAGAGCAATTTGCCGAACTCTTTGGGCTACTCCAGGGTGACGGCCTCTCGCCGAGTGGTCAATTCTGGACGACGCTTGGCCCGGCCAACCACGGCACGGTTGAACTGATGTGCTGCTGGCCGACCCCAACGCGCCTGATGACAGACTGGGGCGGCCCAGAGACGATCGTCGACGAGTTGCCGGCGCGAACCGAGCTCGTTGCCACCTGGCACGCTACTGATGGACCCGAACTGCCAGAGGGCGCCACGCATCCAGCGGTCGTTGCGCTCTTCGATCACGTATCGGAGCGTGAGGTTTCATTGCGCAACGCGGAAGTGCGTCAATCTGTTATCGGTGCGAGCGAGCACGACTACGCGGTTGAGGTCGCTATTACGATTCGGTAGCCCCCGCGCGGCCACCCTCAGGATCTCGGCTCACAGATCTGACACAAGAGTTCCCAAAACGTGGGGCATAGGAACTCTAGCGTCGGATCTGCGCTCGCTATCTGCCGATGCGAGCCGCGAAGAGCGCGTGCAGGAGGGGGAGTGCCGACGCTGCCATGAGGATGGTGCCAACTGTCGGGTGCTCTCCGTGCAAGACCGCTCCCGCGATGAGTAGCGAACCGAAGATGAGGGCAGAGATCGCCCTGCGAACAGTGCGATCGAGCCGGTCGAGCCGTCGGTCGAGCGCGGGGGTCGTGACCGCAATCTTGCCGTCTTCAACCTTCGTGATGAGTTCATCAAGCCGTTTTGGCAATCTCCACGCGATGCCAATGAGTTCGAGGGCCTGTTGCGCCACATCCTTCGCCGCGTTGCCGCCCTCATCCCGCAGGAGTTGCGAGGCAAACGGCTCAACCGAATCCCAGAGGTTAAACGCCGGATTGAGGGCGCTGCACACGCCGGAGGTGAGTGACATCGCCCGAATAACCAGCAGGAAATTCTCGGGGAGCTGAAACGGGAGCGACCGAACAACATCGCCAAACTGCACCGCAAAATCGCGAAATTCTCGAGGATCAACCTCCCGAAGTTCGGCAAAGCCCATGCCGCCAAACCGTGCAAATAACTGGGTCATTGCCCGTTCAAGATCTGCTGTTTCGGCAGATGGGAGGAGCACACCAAGATCGCCCATCGCCGTCACTAAGCCCTTGCCGTCGCGCGACGCTGCCGCGATGAGCAGCTTTCGCAGCCCGGCGCGGGTGTGAGATGAAACCTCGCCCATCATGCCGAAATCGATAAAGGTCAGCCTCCACGGCTGGTTGTCGCCAGCATCCATTGGTGTTGGCGTGACAAAAATATTGCCCGGATGCGGATCTGCATGAAAAAAGCCCTTGGTGAACAGCTGCTCAAACATGACTTCGGCAAAGACCGAGGCCACGTGTCCAGGGTCGATGCCGGCCGCGCGAAGCGACGAGGCATCGGTGATCTTGATGGCAGTGACATCCTCGAGTGTGAGAACTCGTCGCGTCGTCCGTTCCCAGATGACGCTTGGGACTGCCACGCGGTGATCGTGAGCGAAGTCTTCGGCAAAGCGTTCCGAGTTTGCGGCCTCGTGGAGATAATCAATTTCTTCGCGACTGGTTTGAGCAAATTCTTCAACCAGCGCCGGCATATCGACGCGGTTTGCGATGACGCGGACCCTACTGAGCCATCCGCCGACGCGGCGGAGCGCTGCAAGATCGACGGCAACGATCTGATCGATGCCAGGTCGCTGAACCTTGAGGATAACCTCGCTCAACCCTGTCTCTGCGGCGTCAACTGGCGAGAGGCTGGCCCTGTGCGCCTGGCCGAGGGATGCGGCCGCCACGGGAATCTCGTCAACCCTTGCGAATGCGGTCTCAAGAGTGACCCCGAGCTCGGCCTCCGCGACCGCTCTGATGTTGGCAAACGCTACCGGCGGAACTTCGTCTTGCAGCCCTTCGAGCTCGGCCGTGATCTCGGGTGGTAAGACGTCGAGCCGCGACGACATGAACTGGCCAACCTTGATCATGAGCCCGCCGAGGTCGACGGCGAGCACATGAAATCGCTTCGCGAAGCGCTGCATCCGCTTGGCCCTGCCTCGTTCCGAGACCGCTGCAAGGCCGATGCGGGGGAGGAACAATTCGAACCACCACGTCACAACGAGATTGGCACCGGCGAACCGAAGGATGCGGCGGTACCGCTTGCGGGTGATGCTCTCGTCGAGGGCAAGGGGCCCCTGCTCGGAGGCTGTCACGCCGGTCAGTCCTGGGCGAGAATCGAGTACAGGCGGCGGCGGGCCTCGTCGAGCACGGTGACTGCCTGCTGAATCTGTTCTGGTGTGCCGGTTCGGTTGACCTGGGCTGCCGCCTGGGCGAGTTCCATGCCGGATTTTGGGAGGGCGGTGTGGCCGCTGCCCGTTGAGTTGGCCGTGGCTCCCCACGGTGCTTGGGCTGCTGCCTCCGCGGCTTCTTCCTGCCCGGCGTCGGTGAGGACATAGGTTTTGCGGCCGTTTGATTCTTCGGCGCTAATGAGACCCTCTTCTGCAAGCAATTGCAAGGTTGGGTAGACGGAGCCTGCGCTTGGCTTCCACGAGCCGCCACTGCGCTGTTCGATTTCGCGGATGATCTGGTATCCGTGCATGGGTTGCTCGGTGAGGAGCGCAAGAACGGCCGCCCGCACGTCTCCGCGGCCGACGCGGGTGCCCGAACGCTTTTCGAAGGATGACCGTAGCTGGTCCATGACCTGCCACACGCCATCGGCTGGATTGCCAATACCAAAACCACTTGTGGGGAACGAACTGCTCATGATGACCTCCTATAGACATGCGAACGATACTTAACGATACATCGTTGATGACGTGAGCGATAGGGTTCGTTTATCGGCGGCGGGATATCCACCATATTCGCGCTGGAATTTGGTGGATATCCCGCCCTCGATTCCCGATGGGGGTGCTTGAAGTGCAGTCCCAGATTTTTTTTGGGGGGGGCGGGGGAGAGAGAAAGGGGCCCTTGGCACGTAGCGACACATACGAATCGGGCGAGCCAGTCACGGAGTCCATCCGCGGCGCATGAGCATCGCCCTTACCTGGTGGACCACGAGCTGAGGCGTCTGAAACAGAGCGGTCTTTCGGAACCGGAGCACCACCCAGTCGGACACGTGAAAATCCTGAAGTCGAGTCATGTCGTGTTCGTACTGCGTTGTATCTCGGCGGTGCTGATCCCCGTCGTATTCAACGATGACTTTCCACGGCAGGTACACCAGGTCGGCCCGGCCAATACGGATGCCATTGGCGCCAGCGATAACAGGATTGAGCTCGGGCTCTGGCAAGCCGGCCCGCCAAAGGAGCAAGCGAAGAAGAGATTCGGGGCGAGAATCCGAACCCTCACGAATCTCGGCGAGCGCCGCGATTGCCCGGCGTTTTCCGCGCCCCCTGTAGGCCTGAGTCGCTACGGTCAGCTCTTCGATGCTGGTGAATGGCCGCCCGTGTTGCGGGAATTCTGGCCGCCGGACGAGGTAATCTGCGGCTGCGACCAGATCGTCATTGGTGAGGCCGCAGTCCAATGCAAACAGCTGCAACCAGGTCGCGGTTGGCGCGCTCACTGGCAGGTTCAGTCCGTCTTTCGCTAGGCGGGTGATGCTATTGAGTGGTTCGGCTAAGCGGTGGCCGACAACCCCTGCTGTGTCGGGCCCGCGAAAGGGGACGCCTGCGCTCACATGGATGGGGACGCCTGCGCTCGGGCCGCTCGTGGTCTGATACCGTTTCTGCGTTGTCTCATTCCGCGATGTGTATGCGTGCTTGGGGAGCGGGATGCCCCATAGCGCCGCCGCCGTTGTGTGGCTAAAGAATTGTCCGGGCGTGAGTCGTGGCGCATAGTGACTTGCGAGTAGCTCGACGGTTTGTTCGACGGAGCGTGCGGTACCCGCGGTCCTGCCGTTGGGTGGCTGTCTCGCGACGCGGATCCCGTAATACGGCCTGAGGAGGTCGTTGCGATCGAGTCGGCGTCCTGGGATTCCGGCATCCAGCGCATCCGCGATTCGGAAGGCCTTGGCGTTGAACGGGAGTGGGAGTGAAGACGTCATGCGAGCATCCTGCCGGTGAACCACGGATGCCTGTTGCGGCTGTCCACAGCCCCCAAACGCGCTCGGTCTTTACAGAAGCCTTGCTGTGACTGGGCTGCGCCTCGGTCGAGGGCACGAGACACGCGATTAGCCGCAAACACAGGCGAAGGCTGTGCATAAGTTCTACCCCCTGTTACCTCTGGCATGGCTGGCATGCAATCGGCGGCGGGATATCCACCATATTCGCGCTGGAATTGGGTGGATATCCCGCCGCCGATCCCGAGCGGGGCCTCGCAAGCAAGTGTTTGCTAGCTGATCTTCTTTCGATAGATGGCGTTTGCGAAGCCGTATGCGATCGCGAGGATGCCTACCAGCCAGACGAGCGCTATCCAGATTTCGCTGCCAACGGGTTGTTCCGCGAAGAGGGCCCTGATGGTGTTGACGATCGACGTGACCGGCTGGTTTTCGGCGAACCACGCAACAGGCCCTGGCATCGACGCGGTTGGCACAAAGGCTGAGCTGATGAACGGGAGAAAGATGAGCGGGTAGCTGAACGCGCTTGCGCCATCCACTGTCTTCGCCGAGAGCCCCGCGATGACTGCGACCCAGGTCAGCGCCAAGGTGAAGAGCACGAGGATGCCGGCCACGGCAAGCCACGCTCCAACGGATGCGCCGGTGCGAAACCCCATGAGGAGCGCAACTCCCGTGACGATTGCCACCGAAACCAGGTTGGCGGCGACCGAGGTGAGAACATGTCCCCACAGCACGCTCGACCGCGCAATTGGCATGGACTGGAAGCGTTCAAAAATGCCACCCTGCATATCAAGAAAGAGTCGGTAGGCGGTATACGCGATGCCAGACGCGATCGTGATGAGGAGGATGCCGGGAAGCATGTAGTTGATATACGACTCGCTTGAGCCGGTATTAATGGCCCCGCCGAGAACGTACACAAACAGCAGCATGAGGGCGATCGGCGTCACCGCCGTGGTGATGATCGTGTCGGGGCTGCGGAGGATGTGGCGCAACGAGCGCCCGGTCAAGACGCGGGTGTCGCTGAGCATGTGGGCGGTCATCGGAGTTCCTTTCCTGTTGGCACCGCGGCGGTGCCGTCGGCGGTTGTGGTTGCGGGGGTGTCGTCCGGTTCGCCAACGAGGGCGAGGAAGACATCCTCAAGCGAGGGTTGCTTCTCGACGTATTCGACCTTGGCGGCGGGGAGGAGCTGCTTGAGCTCGGCGAGTGTGCCGTTCTGGATGATCGTGCCCTTGTGTAGGATCGCGATCCGGTCGGCGAGCTGCTCTGCCTCGTCAAGGTATTGGGTAGTGAGCAGGACGGTTGTGCCGCCCTTTGCGAGTTGCTGGATAGTCTGCCAGACCTCAATGCGGGCCTGCGGGTCGAGCCCTGTTGTTGGCTCGTCAAGGAAGATTACCGGAGGGCTGCCGATGAGGCTCATAGCGATGTCGAGCCGCCGCCGCATCCCGCCGGAGTACGTGGCCGCTTTGCGCTTGCCTGCCTCGGTGAGGGAGAAGCGGGCGAGCAACTCATCGGCAATTGCGGACGGATTTTTCAGGTGGCGGAGCTTCGCGATGAGGATGAGATTCTCGCGCCCGGTGAGCACCTCATCGACGGCTGCGAACTGGCCGGTGAGGCTGATGGATTCGCGCACGTCGCCTGGGTGAGTGGCGACGTTGAATCCGTTGACCTTCGCGGTGCCGCCGTCTGCCTTGAGCAGGGTTGAGAGGATGCGCACGAGCGTTGTCTTGCCCGCTCCGTTTGAGCCAAGAAGGGCGAAAATGCTGCCCGCGCTGACCTCGAAGTTGACGCCGGTGAGTACCGGGAGGTTCTTGAATGATTTGGTGATGCCCTGCACGCTGAGGGCCGGTTCGGGGGGTAGCGGTGTTGACATGATTGTGACCTCCGTTGCTGCTTAGGATTCGGTGGTGGCCTTGTCGATGGCGTCGGTGAGGCGCTTGCGCTCCTTGTTGACCCACTGACCGTCGGAGTAGTTAGCGATAAATGTTTCGGCAAACTCAACTGGGTCGTCGCCAACGATGTCGCGGACGGGGGTTCCGTCGGCTGCCGCCTGCTCGATGAGGTCGGCGAGGTCGTCGAACATTTGCATCATGACATCGCCCTTGACGACGTTGCCCGCATACATGAAGTACCGTTCGATGCCGTCGATCGCGGTGCGGTAGTTTGTGGGGAGCTGCTCTTTGCGGGCCTTGTACTGGCGCCAGCGCTTCTTGTCTTCGAACGAGCCCGTGACAAGTTCAATCCATCCTGCGGCCATGATTATTCTCCTTCGGTCGTGCTGTTGTTTGTGTTGTTGATGTGTTCTTGCAGTCGGTGGATGCGTTCCGCAAGGAACTCCCACGTGCCCCAGAATTCGTTGAGGTACTCGCTGCCCTGAGTGTTCAGGGTGTAGACCTTGCGGGGCGGTCCCTTTTCGGAGGGGACTTTCTCGACGTCAACGAGGCCGCGTTGCTCAATCCTGACGAGCAGTGCGTAGATTGTGCCCTCTGCGATGTCGGTGAATCCCTCGTCGCGAAGCTGGGTTGTGATCTCGTACCCGTAAGCCGGTTTTACCGCGATAATCGCGAGCACAATGCCTTCGAGCGTGCCCTTGAGCATCTCGGTCATTTGCTTGCTCATGCGTTCTCCTTTCGGTACTCGGTGTAACTGAGTACCACTACATAGTAGCACCGAGTACCGGGAATGCAAGTAGCTGTATGGAATCGGTATAGTGACAGCCGCATCGTCGGGTGCCTACGAGGAGAAACGTCGCGCGCCCAAGCGGATGGTCGGAGTCGCGGGTGACGAGTGGCTCGGCCGGCTTACCGTCAATTTGGTATTTGACTGTTATTGCCGTTAGCGTGAGCGATATCGTGAACGACGCATTTGAGCCAGATCTTTCGGTGCTGATCGGGGCTGATGAACCATCACTATTGGACGGTATACCGGCCTCAGCGCCCATCGTTCAGGTCCTACGTGACGAACTCACCGAACTCTGTCAAATGCCGGATGTCCCTCAGGAGTTCAAAGCCCGCGTTCGAGGAATCCTGTCGGGGCAGTTGGAGTTTCGTGCGCTGTCGGAAAGCCCTCTTATTCCGGCCCCAAAACCAGGTGATGAACTCCCACGCGCACTTGAGGCCATAGCGAGTCAAATTCACATGGGAGTCTTTGATGATTGGACTAGATGAAGGACAAGCCACGATGAGTCTCTCGCAGATTGAGTCGGCAGTTCGAGCTATTGATACGGAAATTGAGCGTTTGCGTTCTCGGATGCTTTTATTGGAAAGTTCGTGGAGCGGTGAGGCCCAACAATCGTTCTTTTCGCGCATGCGCAAGTGTGAGGCGCAACTAAACCGGTTGCAACACCTGGCCGCGGATGCTCGCCGCGTCGCGCAGACATCCGTCACCCGGTTGAATGAGTTTGATAACCAGAGAGCGGTAGCGTGGAAGCTATGAGTAGAGTTCTTACCTCTATTGTGGGGCTGCTATCCGTTGGCTGTCTGGTCGCAATGACTGGGTGTTCGCCTGCACAGGAATCGAAGGTATCGATGACGTTCACGTTTGAAGGTAACGAAGTAACTCTTGTTGCCCACCCGGATGCAGTTACGTGCGAGGACGAATACGTGGGCGGGACATCGCTTCGTGGTGGTCCCCAAAGCTCATTCCATTTCTTCCTACCGCGGGAAGGTGAATCCAGGTCCGCAACTGCGCTCGTGAACGATAAAGAAACCGCGCTTTTGGGGATTTTTGATGGGGAAAGCGTGCCAATGGAGGTTGAGTCAACGTCTTCTGGCGGGAGACGAATCGTGGTTGTCGAGGGGAAAGGTACGGTCAGAGTATCGTCTGCCGTTGACAGCGAGGTGGGAGACCTGAAGTCTGACGACATGAACTTTGTCAACGGCACAGAAGTTAAGGGAACGCTGAACGCAACCCTGTACTGCACCGACATCAAACCATCTTGAGATAGGGGAGACGGGGAAACTATGAGCGAATATGTGATTTCAGCTGAAGAGGGCGCTCTCCGCCAGGGGAGGCAGGCCCTAGCCGATGCCCGCAACGGTATCCATAATCGGGCTCAGCATGTTCATCAGGAGATGGAGCATCTGAGCAAGCTCACCAACAATCGGTCGCCGGAATCCAATCGATGATGACGGGTATTCCGGACTAAGGCGAGAGCTTTCACACGGCCAAAAGCGGAAAATAGCGACAATTCGACCACCGAAAGCCACGTCATTCCAGCTTGCGTTGCCTTGCTGAGCGTCGTGTTGGATGCCCCTGCCAGCTAGTCGCTGAGCAGTTCCGCGAGTTCTTCGGCGCTTTCTTCTGTAAAGCTGCCGGAAATATCAATAACGCCGTCTGGGATGGGTGACATCACCTGCGGGGCCGAGAGTACGAGCGCGTTTCCAACGATTGCGAGCTGCTTAAATGCCGATTCGCTGCTGAGTCCAAGCCATGCGAGGTCGGCGTCGGGGGAGTCGGCCAGCGGTGACCGTGCCTCGGGAAAATTCGTGAGGCGGCTTGTGACGGCTTTGAGCGCCTGCGCGCCGTCGTCGGTGAACTCCAATGTGATTGCCCAGTAGCCATCGCGGTTGACTGTCTGAACGGAGGTGAGCGATGAGCTTCCGATTTCGGTTGGTGCGAGCAGGTATTTGCGCATCCCGTCAACATCGCAGGCGACGAGCGGCTCGGCGGGGTTGTCGACTTGTGGGGAGCGGTCTTCGAGCGGGATAGAGCAGTCGAGCGCGAGAAACTGGTCAGCGATGTTGGGGAATTCCTCAAGGACATCCGCGTAGCCAACCGCGACGGTTGTGTTGATGAGGGCTTTGGCATCGTCGAGGGCTTGGGTAATGTCGGCATCCCTGACGTAGTACGACTCAAGCACACGGAGTGCGGCCCCTGGCTCTCCGGTCGCCATGACCGGGCGGAATGACGAGCTCGAGTCGGCCACAGACGTATCCTTCGGCGCCGCTGGATCGGTGGCAACTGGCGAAATCTCGGGGCTGAGGATGCTGCAGGCCGAGAGCGCGCCGGTGAGCGAAATCGCGCAGAGCGCTGCAAAAAACGTCTTGGCTGCTGAACGATGCATGACCCTTATCGTAGCCGGTGCGATGTTTGGCGGTCAGAGCCGCCGCTAACCGGCGATCACTGTCGGTAGGTTGTGGGGAGTCATGTTCATCGGTGCCCCGTACCGCAGCGACGACGCCACAACAATCACGCACACGAGTAGCGCAACCACCGTTCCCACTAGGCACACCCAACGAAGTACAACTTCCGTTTGAGTCGTCAACGCACGACGGCTCAGGCGGTACAGCCCAACGCCCGCAACACCGCCGGCAGCGTTGGCGAGCACGTCGGTGATATCTGCCACGCCGATTGCCAGCACATACTGTATAACCTCAAGAAGCAGGCTTGAACCGGCCACGATGCATGCGGACGTCCAGACCGGCCAGGTTGGTTTCAGCATCCCAAGATAGAGCCCAAACGGGACAAAGATCAGGATATTGGCGGCGACCTCGCTTGGCGCACTCGGCCCGGCATCCATCGTGGAGAGAAAAGGAACAAGCTTAATGGTGCGCGTCGCACCGGTGCCGATGAATGGAACCTCAAGCTTCCACAGCACGATCCAGACAAGGAGCGAAAGGTAAACGGCGAAGAGCGCAACAAGCAACACTCGCTCTGCCGGCATTGGCAGCCTTTGCCCCGGTGCAGGCTGGAAACTTGACCGGTACTTCGGCCGAAACGGACTCCGGATGCGCTGGGCCGTCTGAGACCCGAACCCCACGATGCGGCCGCTCATCGCTGCATCCGCGGGTCGTGTGTCGGATCGAGGTAGGCGAGGGGGCAGCCCTCTGTCGCGGCCTCATCCCGAAGCTCGTAGTGCCACGACTCGTTGCTGTAGATCTGGCAGAGGCCGTATGTCGCACCGTACTGCGAGAGCCAGTAGGTCGCATCAAAGTCGCCAATATCCACGGCTTCGCCAGAGACATGGGGCGACGTCTCTGGCGTGGCAACCCAGTTTGCGGCTTCCTCGACAGACCCGTATGTTGCAACCGCCTCGTTGAGCAGTTGTTTTTGATATTTGGGGGAGCGCCAGCCGCTGTTCACAAAGAACTCGATGCCGTCGTCAGCTGCATCAGAAGCAGCTGCCCGAATTGCAGCGAGTAGGTTCGGTTCAAGCTGCGTCACGCCTGGCAGATCGTCGCTGAAGACCGAGGCCCGCTCAGGGAGGATGCCGTCCGCCGTCGTTGCTGGACCGGCGGGTTCGTCCCTCGTTCCGCGAGGCCAGCGTTCGTCGTGTGTACTGAGCGCGTCGGATGATGATGACGACGACAGCGCCTGACAGAAAACGATCCCGAGAATAATGGCAACAATTCCTAATCCGACCGCGAAGATTTTCAAGACGGTGTGCTGCTTCGCGGGTCGCGTACTGATTTGACTCATGTGCCCAGTTAATTGGGGTTGCTGTTGCCAGGCCGTATGCGTTTTTGCATACGCTCACGATATGTCCGACTTGTAGCATTGAATCTATGCGGGTATTGGTGGTTGAAGACGAGGCGTTTATGGCTGAGGCCATTCGCGACGGCCTTCGCCTCGAAGCGATTGCCGCCGATATCGCGGGTGACGGACATGCGGCACTCGAACTGCTCAGCATCAACGACTACGACATCGCCGTGCTCGACCGTGATATTCCTGGGCCATCCGGCGACGAGATCGCGCGGAGCATCGTGGCCTCAGGAAGCGGGATGCCCATCCTCATGCTCACCGCTGCCGATCGCCTCGACGATAAAGCATCCGGCTTCGAACTTGGTGCCGACGATTACCTCACCAAACCCTTCGAACTGCAAGAGCTTGTGCTGCGGCTCAGGGCCCTCGACCGAAGGCGCTCCCGTAACCGGCCGCCAGTTCGCGAGATCGCTGGGCTTCGGCTCGACCCGTTCAGGCGTGAGGTCTATCGGGACGGCCGCTACATTGCGCTCACCAGGAAACAGTTTGCCGTCCTTGAGGTGCTTGTCTCGGCGGAGGGCGGAGTCATCAGCGCCGAAGAACTTCTTGAACGGGCCTGGGACGAAAACGCGGACCCGTTCACGAACGCCGTGCGCATCACGGTATCCTCGCTCCGTAAGCGGCTGGGGGAGCCGTGGCTCATCGCAACCGTCACCGGTGTTGGGTATCGGATCGAGGCGCCGGCATCTGGCGCCACTGCTCAAAAGACTGCTCCGCTGACGCCTACCGAGGGCAGCGGCCGTGGGTAGACGGCAGGGGCTCAGCGTCCGGCTCAAACTCACCCTCAGCTACGCTGGCGTGATCCTGCTCGCAGGCGGACTGTTGCTCGTAATCGTGTGGCTGTTTCTGCTGCGGTACGTCCCGGTCGAAGCAATGAATACAACGGGCGGCTTCATGCCTGGTCGCCACGACCTCGTTCGGGCTTTTACCCCCGCAGTGGCCTGGGCGTTTCTGTTCCTGATCGTTTTTGGATTACTCGGCGGCTGGTTTCTTGCCGGCCGGATGCTCGCGCCCCTTTCGCGGATTACCGAGGCAACGCGCCTCGCGTCGGGCGGTTCGCTCGCGCACCGCATCCAGCTTCCAGGCCCAACCGACGAATTTCGCGAACTCGCCGACAGCTTTGACACGATGCTTGCCAAACTTGAGGCGCACGTCGCCGAGCAGCAGCGTTTTGCGGCAAATGCATCCCACGAGCTGCGTACTCCGCTCGCGATCTCGCAGACGCTGTTGGATGTGGCCAGAAACGATCCACATCGCAACACTGATGAGGTGCTTGCTCGCCTCCAGGCTGTCAATTCGAGGGCCATCGATCTCACCGAGGCGCTGCTCATGCTGAGCCGTGCCGACCAGCGCAACTTTGTGCGGGAGCGCGTTGACCTTTCCCTCGTTGCGGAGGAGGCGGCCGAGACGTTGCTCCCATTTGCTGAGCGGCGCGGTATTTCGCTCGAAACGATCGGCGACATCAGCGTGGCCGTTGGGTCAAACTCATTGCTGCTCCAGATGACAACCAACCTTGTGCACAACGCGATTGTGCACAACCTGCCAGAAGCGGGAACGGTCTGGGTTACGACGGCCACCGGCGCAGGCGGCGTCTCGCTCGTCGTTGAGAATACGGGGGAGCGGCTGAGCCCAGAGCTCGTCGCGACGCTGACCGAGCCATTTCAGCGCGGAAACGAGCGCATCCGAGCGGACCGGTCACACGACGACCAGACGAAGACGGATCATGCCGGAGTTGGCCTCGGTCTGGCGATTGTGAAGAGTATTGTCACCGCCCACGATGGCGTTCTCACGATTATCCCGAGGGATGCAGGGGGACTCAGAGTTGTGGTGCAGTTCCCGATGGGCCGTTAGTCACGTTTCCGAGACGTTCTGCTGACGCGACCACAGCCAAGTTTTCCGCACTTGCTAGGGTGATATATGAAATTATGCGAAGAGGATGTTGTGCATGAGTGACCCGTTACTGCATCGCCAACCGCGACGGCTTGGCGTTCGCTCCTGCCCGGTGATCTCACCGGCCGAGCGTGCCTCGGATAGCCGATAGGGGTCGAAATTTTGTTGCTGCTGCTCGGTATCTTGCTCGCAGTGTTCGGGCTGGGCGTCTCGCTGTGGGCGTTGATCTCCCCGGATACTCACTGGCGAGTGAGTCGCCTCGTGACCGGGTGGCAATTTCGGGACGGTAACGAGATCGAGCTCAGCGATGCCGGCCGCACCGTTCTGCGCGTCCGAGGCATGATTGGCGTTGTCGCGATGCTGGTAGCCAGCGGGATTATCCTGTCGCTGTGGGCGCAACACGAGCAGTCCGAAGCGGCGCGCGAGGCAGAGACCGCTCGGGCAGAGTTTCAGCAGCAGGTTGATGACCTGTGGGGCAACGGTGGAACCAACGTGTCGACCAAGATTCTGATTGATGACGTTCTGCCGGCCACGGGCGAGCCCAACGAAGACACTGCGGGCTCGTCTGCCGTTGTTGGTTATCAGGTTGTGCAAGATAGCGGCACCAGCCCCGCCTATCTGCAGCGCGTTCCTGGCTGGAAACAGCGCGGTTCTGCAGACACAGCCCTCGCGATGAACCGGGAGCGGGATGCGCTGCTGTCGCGCGCCGACCTTGTTATTGGCGTTACCACCAGGTGTGATGTGAGCGGGCTCAGCGTCGAATCCGACCCAGAACGCGTGATCATCCGTATCGACAGGGTGCCATCCGAACTGGTTCGACAGTATTCCAACGGGGTAGGAATGGATGCTGGATACTGCGCCAAGTCTGGTCCGTTTGATCCCATCGCGCTTGTTCCTATTGATCTTCCCGAGCCGCTTGGTAACCGAGCCGTGATGCTTCCCGACGGTAGCGCGGTTGCCGAGCTGACCGCTGATCTTCCCTGATGGTCGGCGTGCAACCACCCGAACTTTGTAGCTGAATCGCTCGTTGGATCATCGCGCTATAGGTTGACTCGGGCTCCGAGCGAATCACGGCGATCCGACCACATGCGCTGGTCGCCGCGCGCGGCATCGACGATTGCCTGATCGATGTCGGCGACGGCAATTCCTTCGCCCGCTGACACCTGCGCGATGCGGCGCCCGAGCGGGTCGAAGATGGTAGAGCCCCCGATGAAATCGCTTGGGCTGCCGACGAGTCCACTGAAGAGAACGTACATGCCATTGTCGAGCGCTCGTGCCGCGGCGTGCAGATCGCGGCGGCGCGCTCCTCCAGGGAAATAGGCGCCGCTATTGACGTAGAGGCTTGCGCCGTCTGCGGCCGCGGCTGCGGCATGCTCCGGAAAGTTGGCGTCGTAGCAGACCGACAGGGCGATGGTGATGCTCTTCAACTGCAGGCTGACCCCGTGAGGGCCTGGCGAGAAGGTCTCGCGCTCGCTGTTGTAGAGGTGCTGCTTGCGGTATGCGGCCGTTGCCGGTTGGCCAGGGGTGAGGAGTAGATCGGTGAGGCCTCGATAGCCGCCGTGGTCGAGCGCGGTGTTGAGCACGGCCGTGGCACCCGTCGCATCTATGACGGTTTGAAGCGGCAGCAACCATGACGGTTCGGCGAGCGTTGGCAGGGGCTGCGCAAAGACCCGGGCGTCATAGCCGGTTGCGAATGCCTCCGGAAAGACAAGAAACTCGGCTCCCGCCGTCGTGGCCTGCGTGGCAAGACGTGCGGCCGTGTGGATGTTTGCATCCACCGCGCCTGGCCTTGCCTCCGCTTGAATCGCTGCGACTCTCAGTGTCATGCGATCAGTCTAGGGAATCGTGGGGGAGGCTCGCCCCGTCGAGGTGAGGCGGGTGTGGCCGCATCCTGAACCGGCTCAGCCAGCGGATGCGGCCGTGTGTCGATTACTGGCCCATGACGTATTCGATCGAGGGGCCGGCCGTCCAGCCTCCATCAACGGCGATCTCGGAGCCCGTTGTGTAGGAGGCCGCATCCGAGAGTAGGTAGAGCACCGCACCAACAAGTTCTTCAACCCGTCCGACCCGCTGGTACGGGTTATTTGGGAACGCGCCCTCGTCGAGAGAAATGCCGGTTGGTGCTGTCATTGGGGTGAATACCATCCCTGGGTGCACGGAGTTGACGCGAATCTTCTCCCGACCGAGCTCGACCGCTGCGACCTTGGAGAGCCCGCGGACGCCCCATTTTGATGCACCGTAGCCGCCCGTGAGGGCGAGGCCGATGAGTCCTGCGGCGGAGGAGATGTTGACGATTGACCCGCCTCCGGCCCGTCGCATTGCTGGGATCGCGAAGTGCATCCCGTTGTTGACGCCAAAGAGGTTGATCTCTACGATTCTGCGGAAGGTCTCGAGCGATTCCTCGTAAACGGGCTGGCCGCTCGCGCTGATGCCGGCGTTGTTGACGAGCCCGTCGAGCCTGCCGAAGTGTTCCTCCGTTTGCTCAACGGCGCTCTTCCACGAGTCGGGGTCGGTGACGTCGAGGTGCACGTAGAGGGCATTCTCGCCAAGATCGGCGGCGACCGCTGCTCCGTCGTCGTCGAGGAGGTCACCGATGACCACCTTTCCGCCGGCCTGCACGATGCCGCGCGCGTATCCTTCTCCGAGCCCACGTGCGCCGCCGCTGACGAGCACAACTTTGTCTGTGAGATCCATGATGTTTCCTAACTGTTATTCGTGTGTTGATGGGTTGAGCTTTGGGCCGTTCGCAGCAGCGGGGCACCCCGAAATGCGTCGGCTACGTGTGCCGCAGCGTCCTGTGGACCTTCGTCGAGGAGCGCCATCCGGCGAAGAGCGGAAACCGCGAGCAGTACGGCCTGGTCGGCGGCTAGGCTGGTTTCCCCGTCATCGTGCGCGAGTCCAAGTGCCTGCGCCAGCGTGGGCACAAGTAGTTCAGCGAGGTCGTCGTTGGTCTCGAGCCACACCCGGCGAAGGGGAGGGGATGACAGCACAAGTTGCATGAGGTGGCGGCCCCAGACGAGGCCGTCCTCGGCAAAGGCCTCGCTGAACGCGTCAGCCACCGCATCCACGATGGTCACCGTTGAGGATGCCGTTCGCCTGGCTAGCGCCGCGGCAAACCGCCGATTGCCGTGGTTGAACAGAGGGCGGAGGCTTTCCGCTTTGGTTGGAAAGTACCGGAAGAAGGTTCGCTCGGAGAACCCGGAGGCCTCAACAAGTGCCTTGGTTGGAGCATCTCCGTCGTGCTCGTGCATGAGCTCCGCGCATCGGAGCGAGATGGCGAGGAGGTCTTCGTCTGAGAGCGGGGTGCGGGCCATGCCTCACAGCATAGACCTTAACGCTGGTTACTGCCATTATTGCAAGTCTGGATGACTGCCCGTTTCACAGCCGTTGTTGTGGCTGAATTGCTATTTTGTATGTGACGGCTGCGCAGGCGACAACGGTAAACGTGTCGGCTGAGGGGCAGCAGCTCGTTCGATCGCAAAATCAGTTGGATTCGTTTGGGAAACACCCGTAATGGGGATCGGGTTTTTGAATCCTTTAATGCTGACGCACTGCGAAGTGGTGCGGGCGGGCGCCAAGAGTGTCGCTCCGCAAGCACATTATTTGAACGAAACTTAGGGAATACTTTTGTTGGGGAATCAAAAAACCAGGCTCAACCGGAACGGCGAACATCGTCGATACCTTGGGTCAACGCTCGCTACCGTAGTGAGCGCCGCGCTCATCACCTCGATGCTCACCGTATCGCCGTCAATGCTGGCATCCGCCGTCAACAATCCGGCAGGGTCAAGCCCGCGTTCCGTTGTGAACCCCGGTGAGGTCTCCGAGGGTGTGCACGGCATCGTCTGGATCGACCTCAACGGTAACGGATCACAAGACGACAACATTCTTGGCTCGACGGAATCCTTCGGTGATCCGAGCGTTGCAGGAGCTGGGCTGGAGTCGGCAGGTCGCGGCGGGGTCAAGATTGACCTCCTCGGATCGACGGGCAACATCGTTGCCAGCACCACAACAGGTGACACCGGCGAATACGCGTTTACGGCGGTAGCTGACGGAAGCTACACGGTTCGTGCCGTGTCTCCCTCACAGAACTATCGCTGGATTATGCCAAGCACGTCACACTCTGACCTGGTTGGGCAGGCGGAAGCGCCGCCAACGCTGCACACCGCAATCGCGCCGGTGACCGTTGCTGGCGGAACCTCCGCAGCCGTGAACGGCGGGCTCCGGCCGATTCCCCAGCTCTCGCTGGGCCTCGCGAGCAGTGATACCAGCCTGCCAAACGGTGGCGGAATCGTTACTGGCTCTGGCACGCTTCCCGATGTGAATAACATCTGCCCGACGGCCGAGCCAGGTAACGACTGCTCGCTGTACGATAACCGGGTCGCGACGAACGATATCACCAGCATCGCGTACACCATCGGCGCAACCAACCTGCAGAAGGGCGTTGACGACAAGCTACTGCCCGTTGGCGACGTGATTCTTGAGGTGCTGCTGAAGGCAACGGACGGCGCAAAGGTCAACTTCCAGGTGAGCGGGGCGGCTCAGGTACCAACGCTGTGCCGCATCGACCGGTCGGTGAAGTCCCAGATTCTTGTTGAGGCAAACGGGGACCAGCGCCTGATCTGTAACGTTGGCCCGATTGATACCGGCTCAGCACGCCCGTTTGGAATCAACATCCTGACAACGGGTGAATCTCCCAACGACTCGTCATTTGAGACGTCGGCGATTGCCTACTCGGCAAGCAACGACGCCCTCCCAAGTAAGCAGTACGACATCGACCCTGTTCATGTTTCTGCCGCCCCCCGATTCAACCTCGTCAAGCGTCACGGAGACCAAGACCCACAGGGTGGGCTTCAGGTTGTTTCCGGGGTGTATAAGCTCACGAATCCCGTGACCGGGCTGGTCGAAGACTCGCTGCTGGTCACTTATTCAGCGGTGATCGAGGGATACGGCGGTAAAAAGGGCCAACAATCAATTGGCGACTCGTTCGAGTTTCGTGACCTGATTGACCCTGAGCTCGCAAAATACGGTGCGGCTCCCGCGCCGGGATACTGTGGCGCGCTGAACGACAGCTACTCAAAGTCGTGGATGTTGCCAGGCGCCGTCGCCGCCGGTGTTGCGCGAGGCGATAACCAACTGCAGTCGAGCGACTTCGCCTGTGACAGCGCCGCTGACGCGTCTGGTTCGTTTGGCGTCAAGGTCACGGGGGCAGACACAACGCTTGCGTCGGTTCCGACCACATCGATGGACCGCACCAATTCGATGGGCGCCCACGCGCTCGCAAGTGTTGGTCGTGTCACGGTTGCCTATCCGCTGTCTGCGCTGATGAAGGCAAATAAGGCAAAGAACCCGGCCCTGAACGGCTGGAAAGACGGCGACCCGCTGGTCACCGGTCTCTACAGCGTGACAAACTGCTACACCGATTTTGAGCCAACGTCACCAGGCGGAGTGAGCAACTTTGGTGGGGGAAACGAGCCAGGCTGGGACGGAAACACCGCCAGCGGTGACAACTGCGTGACCCACGACCTCGACGTCAGGGCGAGTGGTGCCCTTGTGAAGGCATACGGAAAGATCCCAGCATCCGGAGACCCGCTGACCGTTCACGTCAACGGCACGCCAAGCCCCGACTATAAGAACACCGAGGAAATCATCCCGACCGGTCTTTCCGGCTGGTTGCTTGGTGACGGACTGACCACCGGTGGCGAGGAGATGTACACCTACCTGAACACCACAAACTCCACGGGCACTATCCCCGTCGCCAATGCACAGGTGTGTGACGTCTGGGATAACTCGGTGCAGACACTTGCGCCGTTCTCTGGTGGACCGTCCGCCGGCATGCTCGCCTCGCTCTCTCTTGCCACACCCGGCGGAGCGCCGACAAAGCACGCCTTCGATCCGGCTTCTGAGGGCATCACCGTTGAATACGGCAAGTTGACGGCAGGCGGCTCGTGGGGCAACCCGCTCATGCAGACCTATGACTCGACCACGGCACGCTACACGGGTGACTGGACGGCCCAGCGAGGTATTGCACAAGACTGTGGAACCTCAGCAGCAACGGCGGGCGACCTGATCTTTAGCACCGATCCTGTGGCAGACGGATGGAACCTTGAGGACATCGCGATCATCCGCATGACCCCAAAGAACAACCAGCTTGACGCGTTCACCTCACTGATGCTGCGCGCAAAGCTGGTGACCCGCGTGAACTTCTATGGCGGACCAAACGACGGCCAGGCCATTGAGTCCGGCGTTATCCTCGCAAACTTCACGGGAAGCCGCGCGAACGGTGGCTACAAGAATCCCTCAACTTACGACCCAAACACCCATGCTGGGCCGAGCGCTCGTGGTGACCGTCTCGCCTTCCAGAGCGTTGCTCTTGGAATCACGAAGACCGCAAATCAGGATGCGTCTGGTGACGATAACCTGAACACCACAAACGCGGGAGACCCGTTCACCTGGACGATCTCGCCGTACGTCTCGTCGACGGTTCCGTCTGCTCAGGCGCGAGACTTGACGGTGGTTGACACGCTGCCAGCTTCGCTCAGGTTCGAGCCAGCATGTACGGTCACCCCCGACGGCGTCTCCGGGCCTATCCTTGGCACAAATGCCAAGGGACTGACCACCCTGACCTGGTCGTACGGTGATCGGGCGGCGAGTGAGAACCTTCCCAAGATTGACGTGTGCACCTCGGGCTCGATGTTTGTTGCGTCTGGTTCTGAACTGATCAACACGGTAGATGTGCTTGCTGACAACGTGATCTACAAAAAGCAGTTCCACGAGGCAACCCGTGGCGTCATTATGTACGCCCCAGAGGGACTGCAGGTTGAGATGGATGTTGATCAGCGGATCAACACAACTGACCAAACCCAGCAGTGGAAGCTGAACTGGGGCAACACCGCCTCAGGCGCCAAGATCATGCCGACAGACAGTATCTTTGTGTTCCCCAAGACGGGGGACAACGTAGCCGGCTACGAATCTGCTCGACACACCTACGGCTCTGATTATTCCGGTTCGCTGAAGCTTGCAGAAATTCCTGCGAAGCCGGTTGCGACGGGCAGTATGACTGGCGAGCTTGCCGGTGACTGGTACTACACCTCTGCCGCGGCAGAGACCGTATCTGATCTGGCAAACGATGCCTCCAACGCGCTCTCGGGCGGAAGCACGCGCTGGTGCACCGAGGCCGACTTCGGCACGACCGGTTGCCCGGCGAACATCGGCGAGGTGACGGCGATCCGGTTCATTCAAACCGACAGCCTCGAGGCCCAGACGTTGGTCTCGGCAACCGTGAAGCTTGCCGCGCAGGACAACTCTGCGGCTGACCTCTACGTCGGAATGTTTGCGGTGTGGTCGGAAACCTACGCGACGCAGCCCGTTGTCTCAAATGAGCCATACACCCAAGTGCTTGGCTTCAGCATTGGAGACCTTATCTGGCAGGACAACGACGAGAACGGCGTGTATGACCCCGCGATTGACACTGGCGCTCCTGCAGGAGTCACGGTTGAAGTTGTTCGTGTGGTCAACGGCACCGAGACGGTTGTTGAGACCGTGACGACGGATGCCAACGGCCGTTGGGTCGCAAATAAGCTTGATACTGGTGACTACTACGTACGAGTATCGGCGGACCAGTTTGCTGAGGGCGGGCCGTTGTATGGCTTCTCCGCATCCCCGCACGGTGTGCAGTCAGACCCGAATACAAACCTTAATGAGGATGTTGATAACAACAACGAAGAACTGCCAGACGGCGGACTGCGCAGCGCAGGGCTCCTGAACCTTTCGGCTGATATCGATCCACCGAACGTCACAGGAAACGGACCCCTTGGGGACGACGTGGCCGGTGTGATCACCAATCCTCTGCTGAGCGATGACTTCACCAACCTCACCCTTGACCTTGCGGTTGAGGCAACGGGCGGCATCGTCATCACGAAGCAGCTCGAAGGTGCCGGTGTTGACGCGTTTGCCTACGGAGACACGCTGACCTTTGCTGTCGCTTGTGAGGTGAGGGGGAGGACGATCCCCGTTGACGACGTTGAGCTCACCGTGCCCGATGGCGCGACGAGTGTCACCTCGGCACCGATCACCAACCTGCCACTCGGTACGACGTGTACGGTTACCGAAACGGACAAGGGCAAGGCGGACGACAACGCCGCTGCCGCTACCGTGACGGTCGTGAAGAAGGCGGCCGACGCATCCGTACCAGAAAACACGGTTGTGGCGTCGCTCACGAACTACTACTCGGCGGGTGCCTTGAGCATCTCAAAACGCGCCGAGGGTCCAGCTGAGGCGCTTGCGCAGGTCAAGGATGATGTCTTTTCTATCCTCGTGACGTGCCAGGTTCCTGAGACCCTTGCGAACGGCGACACCGTCATTTCGACGCTCTACTCTGGAACCGTCAAGATCAAGATTGACCAGAATAAGCGCATGATCGACGACGTTGGCAACCGCACAAAGTTGCCGCTCGGCACACACTGCTTCGCGACGGAAACTGACGCGGGAACGGCCGTCGCGCACACGGTGGACTACGGCTCGTATGATCAGGCGGTTGTTGTGACCGAAGGTACGCCAGAGTCACTCCAGCAGCTGAGCATCACCGCGGTGAATACCTTTGAAACGGCGGTTGTTCCTCCGGTCGATCCGGAAGGCCCCGGTGCAAAGGAAACGCCTGGTGCGCCGGGTAACCCGAGTGATGGCAGCAACGCGGGGAGCGCTCAGCCATCACGGCTGCAGCTCACGGGCACTGGCGACTCGTGGCCGATCCTGATACTCGGTATCGGGGCAGTCATGATGGGCCTCGTGCTTGGGCTGAGAAGGAAATACAACAACCGTTAGGGCGGTAGACAATGGGGGGAAAAATGGAGAACACTCAGCGTGCTCGTGCTGAGGAAGATGAGTTGATCACGGATGCCGTGCTGTGCGATCGCGTACGGCACGGCGACGTGGTCGCCTTCACCGAGCTCTACAACCGAAACTACGAGAATGGCATCAGATACGCGCTCCATCTCGTACGCGACCGGCGAGACGCAGAGGATCTCCTCAGCGAAGCGTTTGAGCGCATCCTCGGCGTGCTGAATCGAGGAAAGGGCCCAACCGAGTCGTTCCGTGCCTACCTGAACATGGTCTTACGAAACCTGCATATTCGGGCCGTTGACGTAGCCACCGTTGCCCTCCCTGACGACGCTGATAACTACCTGCCGCAGTTGCAAGAACTGGATAGAAACGAAGAAATGGGCGAGCGCGAGCTCGTGTACGAAGCGTTTCGGCAGCTCCCGGAGCGCTGGCAAAGCGTCCTCTGGCTGATTGAAGTTGATGGGCTTGATCTTTCAGATGTTGGCGCCAAGATCGGAATGAACGCAAACGCGGTCGCGCAGCTCGCGCTGCGCGCCCGCGACGGGCTCAAGGTTGCTTACCTTTCCCTTCACGCCGAGCAGATGCCGTCAGGTGAGTGTCATGCAATGGCCGAAAAGTTGGCTCGCTTTGTGCGAAACCAATCGGGGAAACGGGACAGCGTCTCCGTGCAGAATCACCTTGATGGCTGTGAAGCTTGCCGACGCTCGGTCGAACGGATGAGCGATGTTGGCAAGCAGATGCGCGCGGTCGTTGCGCCGCTCATCCTTGGCGGCTCCGGGGTAGGACTTGCCGCCTTTGCGGGGGGATCCTCGGGCTCCGCCTCAGCGGCGGTCGTTGCGCCGACTTCGACAGGTTTTTCTGTTGGCGCAAAACTGGCGCTTGTTGGGAGCGCCGCAGTCCTGGTAACCGGCGCCGTCTTTGGTGGGTTGGCGCTTGCTGATCAGGTCACGATTGTTCCGGTGACCCCGGTCGCAATTGACTATGGAACCCATCCAGTCGAAAGTCCGCCTGTTCCTGCTGACGCTAAGCCCGATGAGCCAGTTGTTGAGACTCCCGTTGAGGTGCTTCCCGAGCCAACGCTCGACCGCGGGGTGACGCCGGCGCCTGCTGCTGTTCAGCCGCCCGAAGCGCCAGCGGTTCCCGCCCCTGTCGCCGAATCCGATACGCCACCACCCGCGCCGCCGGCTGCACCCGCGGTCATCCCTCCGTCATCGCCAGCGCCAGCCGAGGTGAAGGACGACACAACACCGGGGTGGGAGGCCTTCGACTAGGTCTCATCTGGCCAATAGGGACGGTCTGGCTGGTGAGCCTTGCGCTGAGGGCAAGTGTCCTCAGCCGGACTCGCAGACGAGACGTCTCTTAGCGCTTCGGATAGTGAAACACCTCGGTGAGCGGCACCCCGAACACCTCGGCGATCTGAAATGCCATCTCGAGGGAGGGGGAGTACTTGCCCTGTTCGATGGCGATGACTGTCTGGCGGGTGACGCCGATTCGCTCGGCGAGTTGCGCCTGAGTGAGGTCGCCCCTTGCCGTGCGGAGCGCTCGGATGGAGTTGGTGATGCGGGTCGGTTTGGTCACGAAGTGAACCCTCTTCGGTAGGCTACGAGGCGCGCCACGCTCGACACGATTGCGGCGAGGACAAAGGCGAGGTAGATGACGTTTGCAATCCAAAAGTAGTTGGCCTGCATTATCGCAAGGATGAGTGCGACGATCGCGCCGCCGATGAGGAATCCTTGCCCCGCGTATTCCCCGAATCGGTAGATCTGCTTGTCTCGTTGGTCTTTGCGTGGCTGGCCCTTACCTGCCGTTGCGCCGAAGACAATGCCCGCGATGATTCCAGCGAGCACGGCGCCTCCGATTGAGTACAGCATGGGGGTGACATACTCGGCCTCCGTCAGGGGTGCGCCGGCGGCTTGAGCGAGCAGAACGGTGACGTAGGTCGCATACGACAGCAGGGCGATGAGTCCAAATGCCCAGGTGTTTTTCTCCTCGGCGCTCATGCGCGTGTTCCTTCCTGTGTGGGGATGCTCAGCCGTGTCCCTCGTGCCAAAAGCCAGACGATGAGCACTACTTCGCCGACGAAGGCAAACTGTGCGATGTTCCCGCTGTAACCCGCGATTGCCACGTTGCCAACCCCGTCGATGACGTATCCGAGGCCCGCAACGACAAGGAGCACTCCCAGTATGGTCCAAAGCATCGGGGAACGCACCGCGAGGTAGCCGACCAGGAGTAGGTGAACGCCAAACAGCACGAGTGCGGCTTGCCAAATCATGGTGAAGAGCTCTGTTACGGCGAGAGTCGCTTGGGGAGTCTGTGTGTTCAGCGCTGCGACCACCAGCTGGGCAATCGCGACGAGGAACAGCGCCGCATACAGAATCCGCAGGACCGTGGCGATCACGGCCAGCCTTCGATTCACGAGCGATAACAGCGGCAGCAGCGTGATTGCCACGATGACATCGAGTGCGGCCACAACCGTCAAGGCGCCAATACCGGCCCAGAGAAGGCCGTTGGATGCGAGGAAGTTTTCGGCCGTTGCCGCCGCCTCGTCGGGGACGATTAGCGGGTCGATGGCTATCAGGTTGCCAAACGCGGCAAGGACAGCCATGAGGAGGAGCGCAAGGCCTGCGATGAGGTTTGAGCGACGTATGTTCTGGGCGGGGGATGCGGTGGCGTTCATGATCTCTCCGTGTAAAAAATCTTTGACATTCTTGAGCGTAGGCGTCCGGGTGAGCTGTGTCAAATATTCTTTACATTGGAGCTCGTGTGTGGGTGTGCAGAAGCGATGGTTGCCGCTTTGCTTATTTTGAATCGATGGCCGTGTCTGGGGCTCAATCGATTGGCTTGTCGGATTGACCGCGTGGCGCTGCTCATCGCGGTGTGGGGAGAGCAATATTGACGCATGGAACTACAACCTGTTACTCGCGTAACCCTCGACCGTCACGTCCTTGCCTCTAGCCTGACTGTTGACCAGATCGAAGTGCGAAGAATCTCAATTGCTCCTGGCGTTACTCCCGGAGCGCACTGGCATAACGGACCTGTCTTTGGAGTAATCGAACAGGGATCTGTTCACTTTCAAGTTGGGGTGGAAGGCGAACGTATCCTGCACGCGGGTGACACCTTCTTTGAGCCCGGCAATGAAACCATCAGTCGTTTTGATGCAATGCATGAGGGGGTGACCTTCTTGGGCTGGTTCCTCCTGCCCGCGGGTGCCGAGGCTGAGCTGACAATGGGTGAAGCTCCCGCTGCGTCGTAGACAAGGAATGTATCCAGAAACCAACAAAGGCCGAAAACTCTTTCGAGTTTCCGACCTTATCTGTCGGGCTGACAGGATTTGAACCTGCGACCCCTTGACCCCCAGTCAAGTGCGCTACCAAGCTGCGCCACAGCCCGTTGTCCCTTGCAGGCAACTCAGCTATCTTATCCTGATTTGTTCCCGCCAAGCCAATCCTGCGGGAGGCAATCTGAAAAGTGCCGAAAAGCCGGGACCTTGCCTCGGGTTAGGCGCTTGCGAAGCGGAAGGCGGCCACGAAGAGGGCAAGCAGAAGCAGCACAACGTTGATCGCGATGCTGTATTCCTTGCGGCGAATGTGAACGGCGATCGCAAGGATCTGCACGACCACAAAGCAGGCCGCGGCGATTGGGGTGAGGATGGGCGCGATGCCCGTCGCGAGGGGGAGGATGAGGCCGATTGCCCCGAGGATCTGCAGTACTCCAAGGATCTTGACAAACGTTGGAGGGAAGTCCTCGACCCAGCCCATCTGCTTCTTGAGCTTTTCGACCGGCTGCGTGGCCTTGAGGGTTCCGCTCATGAGGTAGACGGCCGCGAGCAGGCCTGCCGCAATCCAGAGGGCGATGTTCATTCGATACCTTTCATCAATGGTTACTTCTAGTACGTAACCCGTAATAGAGTTAGTTATACAGCACGACAGTCGCGCACTGCAGTGTGCGCCACGAACATCCGTGTGCCGAATGGGGCCGAAAATCGAAGCGAGCGGTGTCGCGGATTGGCCGTGAAGCGAGAGCCTTCAGGCAGACTGCATTGCTACGCCGCACGGTCCGAATACGAAGCAACAACGTGAAATACGAACTTGGGGAGCCTAATGGATGCCGTCACAGTTGCCAGCGGTAACGCTGGAATCATCGCCAACGAGGCCTCGGCAAATACCACCCAGCGCGAGGCCGAGTTTGATGAGCTGCGCCTGAGCGGCGCGTGCGATGCTGCGGCCGAGACGAGCGCGATCATCCGCGACATGCTTGATCGAGTTGCCGATAAGTGGAGCCTACTGATTATCGGCGCGCTCTCGGAGGGGCCGAGGCGCTTCTCTGCGCTGCACAAAAGCGTGCCCGGTATTTCTCAGCGCATGCTGACGCACACGCTCCGCAATCTCGAGCGCGACGGGCTGGTGTCGCGCGAGGTGTTTGCCGAGGTGCCGCCGCGGGTGGAGTATTCGGTGACGGAACTGGGGGAGACCCTCATCGTTCCGGTGTCGGTGCTTGCCCGCTGGGCGGTCGTGAACCGCGACACCATCCTCGCTCACCGCGACCTCTACGACGCGCGTCAGGATGCCGGGCTTTAGCTTCCCTTCCTGGCGATCGGTATGAGGCCGAAGCCAGCGCCCGCGCCGCCCATAGGGGCGAGGTTCTGGCGGCCGATACGGCTCGGCAGGGTGGCGACCTCTACCGCCCCTCCGCAATCAGCTCCAAAAAGTGCCGACGCATGCGGTCGCGGTCTGGGCTGATCCCAGTAATAAGGGTAAACGCATCCGCCGCCTGGCCAACCGCCATGTAGCCCCCGTCGAGCACGCGGCAGCCGAGATCCCTGGCGGTGCGAACGAGTTCCGTTTCTAACGGGCGGTAGACCACATCCGCCACCCATAGGTCTGGGCGCAGCAGGGATGCCTCAACCGGCATGCCCGGGTGCGAGTGCATGCCGACGGGGGTGGCGTGCACAAATCCGTCGGCGTTGCCGAGTGCGGCCCCGATGTCGCCGCGATCAAAGGCGGTCACGGATGCGTCGGGGAAGAGTGCGCTGAGCGACGCGGCCCGTTCCTCGGCGCGGGCAACGTCGAGGTCTGCGATGCTGAGCGACGAAACGCCGGCGGCAAGAAGCGCGTAGCTCACGGCCGAACCCGCACCGCCGGCGCCAAGCTGCACCACGCGATCAACGGCAACGCCTGGCAAGCCGGTGGCGAGCGCCGATGAGAAACCGGAGAAATCTGTGTTGTGTCCGATGAACTTGCCGTCGCGAATGAGTACCGTGTTGGCTGCTCCAAGGCGCTGGGTGTCGTCGCTGGCCTCGTCGAGCGCGTCCATCACGAGCTGTTTGCACGGATGGGTGACATTAACTGCCGTGTAGCCAAATTCCGCAGCTGCCCGCAGGAGTGAGCCAACCTGGGTTGGCTCGTAGCTCATGATGTCGAGATCGAGTGGTCGATAGAGGTAGCGGATGCGGTGCTGGTCGGCCTCGCGCTCGTGCAGCGCAGGGGTGAGCGAGGGCAGTACCCCCTGCCCGATGAGCCCAACTAGGTGCGATTCGTGTGTGGTGCTCATGTGCCCTCCTTGGCAACTGAGGCGGTGCTGGTGTGGCCGTTCCGGTGGCCCGCGAGGCCGGCCGTGAAGGCGGATGTCTGACGCAATACTAGCGCTGTTCGCACAAGGCACGAAAGTTCGCAGAGAGAACAGGACTTAAAGGATTCTTTGCGTCCGGTTCAAATGTCATGTACCGTTATCGAATTGCTAGCGAACATGAGTTCGCTCAGCGAACAACCTGTCTCGGTGCCCCCTGGCCCTTCAACGTGGAAGACGACAAATGACAACAACACCAGTACGGACGGATGAACGGCCTACGGCGGCATCCGCCGCGGCCCGTCAACTCAAGCGGGCAAAAAAAGCTGCCCTCGCAGGCTTCCTTGGCGGGGCGCTCGAATACTACGACTTCTTCATCTATGCGACAGCCGCGAGTCTTGTCTTCTCGAAGATCTTCTTCCCTGCCGGTGATGACACCATTGCGCTGCTCTCGTCGTTCGCGACGATGGGTGTTGCCTACGTTGCTCGGCCATTTGGTGCAGTGGTCTTTGGGCACCTCGGTGACAAGATGGGCCGAAAGAACACGCTAGTGCTCACCCTTGTGCTGATGGGTGCCGCAACCTTCCTGATCGGCGTGCTGCCCGACTTTAATACGGCCGGATACTGGGCCCCGGCCCTGCTCGTTGTGCTTCGCCTGCTGCAGGGACTTTCGGCCGGTGCCGAAACCGCCGGTGCTTCAACGCTCACGGTCGAGGAATCCCCGGCAGGGCGACGCGGATTCTTTGCGAGCTTCACGCTCGCCGGCATCTCGCTCGGCATCGTCATGGCTTCGCTGGCCTTCATCCCCGTCGCGAACATGCCGGAAGCGCAGATGCTCTCGTGGGGATGGCGGATTCCGTTCTGGCTGTCGATCGCGGTGCTCGCTGTTGCGTTCTTTGTGCGTCGTTCGCTTGACGAACCCGAAATCTTTGAGGAGAAGCAGGAATCCGGCCAGACCGCGAAGCTGCCGTTCCTGGTCATGTTCCGCACGCACACCGCGCAGTTCTTCCAGGTTGGCCTCATGTCGTTTGAGACCGTCACCAACATCTTCATGCAGGCCTTTGGCTTGGCCTACGCGGTGTCGCTTGGCATCCCGGCCGCGACCATGCTGTGGATCAGCATCATCGCGAACATTCTTGCCGTGTTCACCCAGCCGCTCATGGGCGGATTGTCCGACAAATTTGGCCGCCGCAAGGTGTTCATCTGCGGCGTGATCGGCTCTGGGCTGCTCATCTTTGTCTACTTCTCGGTGATTTCGACGGCCAATATCGCGATGATTCTGGTGATGAGCATCCTTATTACCTCGTTCACCTATGCCGCCTCGAACGCCGTGTATCCGGCTTGGTTCTCTGAACTCTTCAACGTCAAGGTTCGCTACACGGGTATGGCGATCGCCCTGCAGGTAGGTATTGTGGCGGCCGGCTTCACCCCGATGCTTGGAACCGCGCTCGTTGGCGACGACAAATCGAACTGGCTGCCGGCCGCGTGCATCGTTGCCGCATCCTCCGTGATTGCGATTATTGGTGCGCTGTGGGCCAAGGAGACCTACAAGACGCCGCTCGCCGAGCTTGGTAACCCGGTCGACTAGGCAAGAGATCTGACCGCGTCAGCGCAACCCCGGCAACCGCACACGTGGTTGTCGGGGTCGTGTGCTTAACTAATGAAGGGCGTCGAAGACCGCGCCCACAGTGTTTGGAGGATGAATGACCACCGTGCTCGTACTCAACGGCCCCAACCTTAACCGGCTTGGCACGAGAGAACCAGAAAAGTACGGCAGTGAAACCCTCTCCGATCTGCGTGAGCAGCTTGAGGCGCAGGCGCCAGAAGGCATCACGATTGACCTGCGCCAGAGCAACAGTGAAGCAGAGCTGGTTGGCTGGCTGCACGACGCGGTCGATGCTCGTACCCCGGTCATCCTCAACCCCGCGGCCTTCACCCACTATTCCATCGCGCTCCGCGATGCCGCCGCGCAGGTTTCGAGCGCGGGCATCGAGCTCATCGAAGTGCACCTCACGAACCCGCACACCCGCGAGGATTTTCGGCAGGTGAGCTACATTAGCGGCGTGGCAACGGGCATCATCGCTGGCTTCGGATTTGGGTCATACCGGCTGGCGCTTGAGCAGATCGCTGGGCGCTAGGCTCGGCAGGCTGGCAAATAAAACGTGCCCCTGGCATCCATTTACGAATGGATGCCAGGGGCACGTTTGTGGGTTGGATGCTACGCGGTGACGCTTTCTTGAGCGGCCGCTACCGGGGCCTTGCGAGGAAGGAACGCGAGCGCAATCACGGCAAGCAACGCTGCCGCAGAGAACGCGTAAAAGCCCCACGGGTAAGCGAAGCCGGCCGTCACGAGCGTGCCCATGATGAAGGGGCCACAAATGGCACCGGCGCGGCCAACGCCCGCAGCCATCCCGAGCGCGGTTCCGCGTGCCTGCACCGGGTAGAGCTGGCTCACAAAGGCGTAGACAAGTACCTGGGCCGAGAACACAAACACGCCCGTGATGAACACCGCAATGTAGACGAGTACCTGGGCCTCCATCCGGATGCTCAGGGCGGCAAGGAAGACGGCGGCGAGTCCGAACCAGACCAGCGTGATCTTCTTGGTTCCGTTGCGGTCGGCGAGGCTTCCCGCGAGGACGAGCCCGGCAACCGCGCCAACGTTAAGCAGCAGGAGCAGCGCGAGGCTGTCGCCCATTGGGTAGCCGGCATCCTTCATGATCTGAGGCAACCACGTGTTGAGGCCGTAGACCAGCAGGAGTCCCATGAACGACGCAACACAAATGCCGATGCTGATAAAGAGGTAGGGCTTCGTGAGCAACGTCTTTGTTGCGGTCGTGACGGCGGGTGAGGCAGCTTCGCCTGAGACCGCGCGTTTCTTAGCGTCGAGGAACGACTGTGACTCTGGCAGTTTGAACGCAATGATGGGAAGAACGATCAGGCCGGCAACGCCGCCGATCACAAACATCATGCGCCAGTCGGGAACGATGATGAGCGCCAAGAGCGCGGTCAGGACCGCGCCAACGTGGTATCCGGTCATCGTCAGGGTGGTTCCCCGACCGCTGCGGTGAGCTGGCGTGAATTCGCTCATGTACGCAAGCACGGTTGGCAGGCAGGCTCCGAGCCCAAGGCCAGCAACGAAGCGAAGGGTGCCAAAGACCGCAACGCTCGGTGCCCAGGCGATGGCGAGCGTCGCGACGGAGAAGACGGCGACGCAGACGAGGAGTGACATTCGGCGGCCGAAACTATCGGCAAGTGGCCCAATAACAATTGCGCCGAGGCCAACGCCAACGAGGCCAATTGTGGCAACAAAGGTCGCGGCCTGCGGGTTGAACCCGATGTCGCCCGTCTCGTTCAGGGTCGGGATGACCGTGCCGAGTACGACGAGATCAAACCCATCAAGCATGATGGTGATCCAGCACAGCACGACTGGCCAGCTGAGACCGCGTGCGGCCTGTTTGCTCTGATTCATGGAGCCTCCTTGCTTCATTCCTTCGGCCCAGTCGAGGGGTTCGGTGGGCGTTCGGTGTGCATTCAAACAACGTAGGGCCGGGATTCTGGGGTCGTGAATTGTGGCCCCGAGGAATGATCCGGCATCCGCTGCGATGCGGACACGTGTTCGTTATGCGAACACTGATTTATATCACGGACTCAGCGGGAACGGCAAAACGGTTGTTGGGAGCCGCGCCCGGCAGCCCAACAACCGAACGGCCTAGCGCACGGTGGCGGCCTCGGCCTCGATGGGCGCGGGCGCAGCTGCTCCGCTCGAGACGTGTTGCGGGCGCAGCCCCCATACCGCAGCGGCCGCGAGCAGCACCACAGCGCCAACGCCAAGGTAAAGCATTTCGGCGGTCCACCCGGCATCAAGAAGATTGCCGGCGAGCATCGGGGCGAGGATAGCCCCAACGCGGCCGACGCCGATCGCCCAGCCTGAGCCAGTGCTGCGGATCTGCGCGGGGTAGAGCCCCGGCGTGAGCGTGTAGAGGCCGGCAACGCAGCCGTTGATGAGCATCCCAACCAGCGCCCCGAGTATGAACGCAAGGGCGAGGATGCCAACTGACCAAATGAACAACGCCATGCTGACCGCCGAGAGGACAACAAAGATAAGCATGACGGTCTTGCTGTTCCACTTTGTGGTGAGCGCGCCATACAGGAGCGCGCCAAACGTGCCGCCGAGGGTGAGCGCCATGCCGCCAATGACGCTCTGGTCTGCGGTCATGCCCGCGGTCTGGAGGAGTGTCGGCGTCCAGCTGTTGGCAAAATAGAACCCAAACATGATGGCAAAGAACGCGGCCCAGATGAGCCCGGTTGATCGACGGTTGGCCGGTGAGAAGAGCTCGCTCACCGTATTTGAGGATGTCCCAGTGCGCAGCACCGGCTGGGGGAGCGAGGTCGTGGCAGGCTGCCCGATTTTCTTCGCGATGCGGTTGAGCCGTTCGAGCAGACCTGCAGGGCGCTTGGTCACCAGATAGGCAACCGACTCGGGCAGCAGTACGGCAAGGAGAATCAGGATGACACCGGTTGCAAGCCCGCCAACAATAAAGACTGACCGCCAGCCATGGTGCTGTTGCAGCGTGACCGCAACGGCTCCGCCGATGGTGGCTCCGATGCCATAGCCTGCCGTATAAATACTGATGCACATTCCGCGCCAGCGCCGAGATGAATACTCGCTCGCGATGACGTTGGTGCAGGCGAGGATGCCGCCAATTCCGAGGCCAGTGACCACCCGCCAGGCCCCGAGTTCGAATGCTGAGTTCGCCGTTGCCGACAGTAACATTCCGGCCGTGGCAAGGCCGACAGAGAGAAGAATCATCGGGCGTCGCCCGATCACATCGGCAAACGGTGCGAGGGTGAGAGACCCAATCGCCATGCCAACGAGGCCTGCGCTCAGCAGCAGACCAAGCTCGCCACCGCTCAGCCCAAACTCGTCAGACACCCTTCCCGCGGTGAAGGCCATTGCGAGGACGTCAAAGCCATCCATGGCGTTGAGGAGTACGCAGAGGGCAATGATGAGCCACTGGTAACCGGACATTTTGGACGCGTCGATGCGTTCGAGGAGAGTCATGGGGGAGCTTTCTGGGTTGGTGAAATGATCGCGGATGCGCGAGAAGGATGTGTTCAGCGGATGAGCCGCCGCGTTGGGATCAAGGGGCCGATGCCGGCGCCGCGGACAACGCTAGGAAACGTCGAGGGTAATGACTGTTCGGGTGCCGTTGGCGGCGTTTGGGTTCGCTCCGCGAGAGACGCAGCAACACATCTTCGTGTTGTCGCGCTGCTGCTGCTCGCTGAAGAACACGTCGCGGTGGTCGATCTCGCCTTCGAGGTCAATGATGCGAACCTCGCACAGGCCACACTCGCCCTTTCGGCAGTCGAACATCATGTCGGCCCCAGCCGATTCGAGCGCCTCAAGCATTGAGCTGCCAACGCCAACGGTTGTTTCGATTCCAAGGCGGGGGATGCGCACAATGAAGTCCTCCGGCTCAAACCAGCCGCTGTTGCCAAACGTTTCGAAGCGCAGATTTGGCGGGTTGAGGCCGTGCGAGGCCCACGACCGGCGGATGCCATCCATGAGTCGAATCGGACCGCACATGTACAGTTCGGTCTCGGTGGCGAACGGATGCTCGGCGATGCTCCCGAGCAGTTTGTCAACGTTGAGTGAATTGCCCTCGTCATCAACAAAGACGCGCATCCGGTTGCCGTGCAGAGCCGTGAGATCGTCGAGATAGGCCATTGCCTCGCGATTGCGTCCGACGTAGACAAGCTCGTAGTTCGCGCCGATCTCACGAAGCACCCGTGCCATATTGACCATCGCGGTGACGCCGACCCCGCCGGCAACGAGCACGTATCGCTCGGCTCCAATACGGAGCGGGAAGTTTTGCATCGGCTGCGTCATTGCGATGCTATCGCCCACCTTGAGGTTGTGCATCAGGATTGCCCCGCCCCGCGTGTTTCTTGTCTTGAAGACGCTGAGGGTGAGCCGGGTCCCGTCGTCGCTCGACGCAACGATCGAATACGAGCGCGTGTCGATTGCGCCGTCGATCTCGATTGCCACCGTGAGATGCGTCCCAGGGGCTGCCTTCACCGGCAGAGTCGGCTCGAAAACGATCCGTTTGATGTCGGTTGCCACGTAGTCGGCCTCGATGACCCTGCCGCGTTGCCAGACTTCTTGATTATGTGCTGCCATGTCGTCGTTGACCTGTTCTGTGTTGGCGCGTTGAGGATGGTGGATGCTGGTGCTTCCGGATGCGCGGCTAGCGGGCCGCCTTTGGCGCGCGGTGGGCGTGTTCCGGCTGTGCGGAGGCGGGGCGACCTTCTGCCTCAAGCATCCGCTCGATGAGTCGGCGAACCCACATGCCGCCGCCGTCGATGTTCAGGCTGTAGAACTCGTAGTCAGGGTTAGCATCGATGGCTGCCTGCTGTGCCTCAAGCATGTCTTCGTCTTCTTTGAAGACCTTCGAGACGCCATCGCGGAGCTGCGTCGTGATGAGCTGGCTTTCGAGGCGGTAGTTGCGCATGAAAGCCCAAAAATAGTGGCATGAGCGGTCGTTCTGGGGCGAAATGGTATTCATTACAAACCCGTTTACTCCCTGGCTGCGGTCGCCCTCAGGCGCGCCGGTGCCGGCCTTCGCGACCCCAACGTCGATGCAGATGGTTGATGGCGCCTCAAACGTGATGATCTGCCAGCGGTCAACTTTCCCCTCAAAATCGGGGAACTTATCTCGCATATTTTTGCGCCAGAACGGGGGAGCATCGATGTTGAGCATCCAGCGAGTGACCGTCACCGTTGTGTCGTCGTGGGTGACCACAAAGTCGCTCTCGCTGAGCTCGTCCTGGCCGATGCTACTGCTGTGCACAAACTCCTCGTGGGTGAGGTCCATGAGGTTGTCGAGCACAAGCTGGTAGTTGCAATTCACCCCGATGGTGAGCCCATCGCCAACCCACTCTGGGTCGTCGAGCTGGTGCATGTCTGGGATCTTTGCCGGATCGGCAAGCGTCGCGTCGCCAATCCACACCCAGGCGTACCGGTATCGCTCAACAATGGGAAACGACGGAACGGTTGCGCTGGGGTTGATGGTTTCTTGTGCGGGCATCGAGATGCAGCGGCCGGCCGAGTTGTAGACGATTCCGTGATAGGGGCACTGGATGCCGTCGCGGCCTACGGGTTTGCCCATCGAAAGTGGGGCGAGGCGGTGCCAGCACGCGTCGGCGAGGGCGACGGCTTTGCCGTCCTCGGTGCGATAGATGGCGAGTGGTCGGCCGGCAATGGTTCGGGCGATGGGGTTGCGGGTGATCTCGTAATCCCAGGCGGCCACGTACCAGGCGTTGAGCGGGAAATTCAGGACTTTATCGGTTGTGGAGCCGAGATTCTTGATGGTCGGAGTGTTGCCGACGGGCCTGGACCTGATTGATTGCTTGGCCGCGGCGTTTTCGAGGAGGGTCATGGTGTTCCTTTCCTGGGCGTCATCGTTGAGCGCTACCAGAACCCACTATCTACATCGATAGTGGTTTGAATTGAGAATACCTATCCGCATAGATATTTGCAACGACGTTTTTCATAGGGTTACCTCACCCGCTAACGTGGGGGAAGACAGGATTACGTGGCCGGGCATCCGCCGGGCCGAATGCTCGCGCGGCACCGCATCCGTCAACCGTTCAAAGGAGTCGACCATGAGCCTGCGATACGCACTCTGCGCCCTGCTCACGTCACAGCCAATGACCGGCTATGACGTCTACAAACACTTTGAACAATCGGTTGGCTACGTCTGGCACGCGCCCGACTCGCAGATATACCCAGAGCTGCGCCGCATGGAAGCCGATGGCCTCATCACCGGAAAAGACGAACGCTGGGGCACAAAAGGCACCAAGAAACGATACTCAATCACGCCATCCGGGGAACAAGCCTTCCGGGCATGGATGAACGAAACCCTCGACTACCCGCGCGAACGAAACCCCATCAGTCTTAAGACCGCGTACCTCGAATGGGCATCGCCCGAGGCCGCCCGCGCGCAGATGCGCGCGCATATCGAACACTACGCCGCGCTCATCATCGTCTGGCAAGACATGATTGACGCCATCCACGACCACAGCAACCCAGTGCTCGCCAAACGCCTCGAAAACTACCCAGAGAGCGAGTGGCCGCGCATCGAAGGGTACAAGGCGCTGGCGTACGAGGGCATGATCGAGCGAGCCCAGGCTGAGGTCCGCTGGGCGAAGCGGGCGCTGACGGTTATTGACGACCTGGCGTAGGGGGATTTGAGGGGCGGGTGGCTTGGGTTTGGGCTGGGCTGGGTTGGGCCAACCGCAGCGTATCCCAGCCCAATCCCCACCCCACCCCACCCCAACTCAATTCCCACCGCACCCACTGAATTCGGCCCAGTCACATTCGAGGGCGGGATATCCACCCCATTTCACGCAAAATAACGTGAAAATCCCGCCCTCGATTCCAGAAGTCCTCGTCCGGAGCTACCCGGAAGCGCAGATCTGACCCAAGAGTTCCTATAACCGCGTGGGAAGGAACTCTTGCGTCAGATCTGCTGGCTCGTGGAACTGCGGATGCTCCTGGCGGAGCTGGGGAAGTTTTTGCTCCTGCGAAGCCATGCTTTCGGGGAGCAGGGCGGGGAGCAGAGGGGGCGGGGCGGTGGACGTTCTCGCTTCTTTGCGGAGCTATATCCGCTCACTGCGGAGCTACGCCCGCACTCCTTGCGGAGCTACGCCCGCACTCCTTGCGGAGCTACGCCCGCACTCCTCGCAGAGCTGCGCTCGCTCCCGCGGAGCTTTGCGCGCACCCTGCAGAGCTTTGCGCGCTCCTCACGGAGCCACGCCCGCCATGCTCACGCGCCCGCCACGCTCACGCGCCCGCAATCACCCGCGCCCGCAATCACCCCTACCCGCAACCACCCCTACCGCAGGTCGGTTTTTCTGATTTTGCCGCTCGCCGTTCGTGGCATCTCAGCCACAACCTGAAGCGTCTTCGGGATTTTGTAGCGAGCGATGCGTCCGGAGAGATGCGCCTGCACCGCAGCGGCATCCAGCGTCGATCCGCTGCGCAGCGTCACAACCGCGTGCGGGACTTCGCCCCAGCGCTCGTCAGGAATGCCGATGACGGCAACGCTGTCGACCGCGGGAAGCTCAACGATGAGCTGCTCGATCTCAACGGGGTACACGTTTTCGCCGCCAGACACGATCATGTCCTTGATACGTCCCGTAACAAAGAGGTACCCGTCGTCGTCAACGTAGCCGGTGTCGCCAGACATAAACCACTCACCATCGGCAAATGCAGTTTCGGTTGCCTCTGGCTTATTCCAGTATTCGCGGATGACGTTTCGGCCAGACAACTGGATTTCGCCAACTTCGCCTGCGGGCAGCACACGGCCGTTGGTATCCACGATCCGCAGATCCGTGAAGAAATGTGGCAGCCCGGCAGAGCCCATTTTGGCCCGGGATTTTGACGGGTTGAGGCTTGTGGCGCCTGGTGCCGTCTCGGTCATCCCGTATCCGCCAGAGAACGCGAGGCCTCTGTCTTCGTAGGCGTTCAGCACGCGAACTGGCACAGCCGATCCGCCGCAGGTGAGCTTCTTGAGTGACGAAATATCGGTTTGGTCCCAGAGCGGATGCTCGCAGATGAGCTGATACGTGGTTGGCACTCCGCTGATCATTGTGGCGCGATGCAGCTCAATGAGTTCAAGGGCTCTACCTGGGTCAAAGCGCGGCTCGAGCACAACCGTTCCGCCCTTCAGGATGACCGGGAGCACGCCCATATCGAGGGAGGCTACATGGAACATTGGCGAGATGATGAGGGCGATGTCGCTGCTCACAACGTCGTAGTCGACGAGTACGTTGTAGCTGTTCCAGGTTAGGTTCTCGTGGGTCAACAGCGCGCCCTTTGGGCTCCCCGTTGTGCCTGAGGTGTACAGAATCATGGCAGGGTCATCAAGGCTCACCTCTGCATCAATATGTGCTGCGCTGCCAAGGTGCTCAGCGATGACCGTTTCATGCGATTCGATGAGGATGCGGTCAGAGAGTGGCACCGCACCAATCGGCGTCGTCCACTCGACCTCGGTGCGGTCATTCACAATTATGCGGCGGTCGATAAAGGTGTCGACGCTGCCTGCGGCGGCGAGCGGTTCAAGGGAATCAGCGTGCACAAGGATGCTGCTGCCCGAGTCCCGAAGCGCGTACCGCACCTCTGGCGGCGCGAGCCTCGTGTTGAGCGGCACAAAAATGGCGCCAAGTACGCCGCAGGCGAAGAAGGTTTCGAGGAATGCCGTGTGATTTTCGCCAAGGTAGGCGACGCGGTCGCCGCTTCGGATGCCCCGCTGCGCAAGCGCCGCCGCGAAGGCGTTAATGCGCCGGTCAAGTTCGGCGTAGGTGACACTCTGATCGCCGCTCACGACGGCGATGTTGGCTGCTGATTTTTCGCGGCGGCGGTGAATCCACGAGCCGATTCCTTGGTTTCGCATGAGAACGTGGGGTCCTTCTTCCAGCGGCAACAGCGGCGTTGGCTGGATGGGTAAACGACAGCGGGTGTAATGAGGTGAACAACAAGACGATGGACTCGGGCAGGGGGATGTGCTGCATGAGTGAGCGAGAGGACGGGTGAGGAACGAAGAATAGAACCGGGGGAGCGACCGAGGCGGGATGTTGGGGCCACCGTTGGCCCCAACATCCACTCAGCTAGTTGGAGCTGACAATCATTGCCTTGACGTCGGGTGTTTTTTCGACGTACTTGTACTCGACCATGAGATCTCCAAGATCCGACAGTACCTGAGTGGGTACCTCCGCGTCGAGCGTCTCCATGCGCAGGTTGGTGGCGACGGCTTCGGGCATATCCATGAACGACGGCAGGAGGGCGCGGACGGCCTCCGGGTTTTCCTCAGCCTTTGTGAGCGTTTCGGCCATGGCCTCCTGGAACGCCTTTACCACCTTTGGGTTCTCGGTCGCGTATTTGCCGCTTGTGAGGGCGACCATTGTTGGCAGCCCAGGGAGGGCGGTCTGGTTCGGGTAGCCGATCAGCACATTATTTGGGTCAGCGAGCGCTTTGCTGAGGAAGGGTTCTGGTATCCAGATCGCGTCAACATTGTCTGACGAGAGCTGCGCCTCCATATCGGGGAACGGCATTTCAAGGAAGTTGACCTTCGCCGGGTCGCCGCCATCAATCTTGACACTCTCGCTGATGGTGAGGTCGCCCTGGGTTTTGAGCGTGTTGACCGAGACCTTTTTGTCTTCGAGATCGGCGAACGACTCGATTCCCGATGATTTCTTTGCCACGACGCCGTTGATGTCTTCGCCGTCAGCCTTTGAGTTGCTGTAGCCCGTCACGATCTTGATGTCGAGACCCTTCTCCGTTGCAACGATGCCGGAGAGCGGGTTGCCAATGGCGAAGGCCATCGAACCCGAGGACAATGCAGGGAGCAGGGCTGCACCACCCTGGCCGGTCTGCAGCTCAACGTTGAGGCCGTGTTCTGCGAAGATTCCTTCGTCGATGCCGTACTGCATCGCAACGGAGGGCGCGATCGTGAGGATGCCAACCTGCACGTCGGTCATGTTCTCCGAGCTTGGGGCCGCGGCATCATCGCCACCGCCGTTTGAGGAGCTACATCCGGTGAGCGCGAGCGCTGCGACGGCCCCAATGGTGATCATCTTGGTGAGGTGTTTCATGGTGATACTTCCTTCTCTTCCTTGAGACGGGTGGGCTTGGCAGGCCAGGAGGGGCCGGCCAACAGTGTGTTCTGAACTGCGCTCATCAGGGGGAGTGCGACCGCCGCCGCGGAAGCAGTTTCGGTTAGGCGTAAAAGCGGTACAGCCCCTTCGAGACCACGGCAGGTTTTGTCTGGCCCTCAATCTCGATGGTTTGGTCAACGCCAAGCTGTACGCCGCCAGGGATCTCGGTGACGTCAGCGATGACCGCGTTCATCCTGATGCGAGAGCCAACCGTGACGGGGGCGGGAAACCGAACCTTGTCGAGACCATAGTTGACCTTTGTCGCCACGCCGGTCACGTCAAACAGCTCAGTCCACATCGGGATCGCAAGCGAAAGGGTGAGGAATCCGTGGGCGATTGGCGCGCCAAATGGTCCGTCCTTGGCCTTTTCCGGGTCGGTGTGGATCCACTGGTGGTCGTCGGCGGCATCCGCAAACGTGTTGATTTGGTCCTGCGTAACCTCGCGATAGTCGGTGTATCCAAGGTCGGTGCCGATCAGGGCGGGGAGCTCGTCGAAGGTTGCGGTTGTTTGGTCGGTCATGGTGCTTCTTTCTTCGGGGTTCGGGATTCGGGTTCCGGGATTCGGTGTTTCAGATGTTGGTGGGGATAGGGATGAGCCTGAGGGGCGGGACAATCAGCGAAACGCGCCGATGCCGGTTGCTGCCCGAGCCACGATGAGCGCGTTGATCTCGTGGGTTCCTTCGTAGGAATAGACGGCTTCGGCATCCGCGTGGAACCTGGCAACGTCGGTGTCGAGGATGATGCCATTGCCGCCGACAACCTCCCTTGCGAGCGCAACGGTTTCGCGCATCCTCGTGCAGACGAACATCTTGGCAAGCGCTGAGTTCTCGTCGGCGTAGTGGCCAGTCGATTGGCGTTTGGTGAGCTGCACCACCATGCCGAGGGATGCGGTGAGGTTGCCAAGCATCGTGGCGAGTTTTTCTTGTACAAGCTGGAACGAGGCGAGTGGTTTACCAAACTGTTCCCGCTCGCGCACGTACCGGAGGGCGGCCTCGTAGGCGCCGCACTGCAGCCCCGTCGCAATCCAGGCGACGTCGGAGCGCATCACCCGCAGTAGGCCAGCGACATCCGCAAACGAATTGATGCGACCGAGCCGGTCTGACTCGTGAACCTTCACCTCCGAAAGCGTGATGTCGGCGTTCTGCATGATCCGGAGCGATGTCTTTCGCTCAATTTTGGTGAGGGCGACGCCCTGCGCGTCGGTGGGGACAAGAAACGCTTTGACCTGACCATCGGCGGTATCTCGCGCGAACACGGCAAGCACATTGGCGGAGAACGCACCGCCGATCCAACGCTTTGCGCCGTTGATTGTCCAGGTGTCGCCGTCGCGCGTTGCGGTTGTGGCAAGGCCTCCAGCGATATCCGAGCCGTGGTCAGGCTCGGTGAGCGCAAACACTCCCGTGAATGCAAAGCTCTGGATGGCCTCGTCATAGCGTGCGACCTGTTCATCGGTGCCGCCGCGCATCACGGTGGTGCGGAAGAGACCTGACTGGGCGTTATAGAACGTGGCGATTGAGGCGTCCGTTCTGGCGAGTTCAAAATTGCGGAAGCCCGCATACAGGTCGCTTGCTGGAGATCCCTCAAATTCTGGGGGATTCATGAGGCTGAGCCCAATGAGCGTGTCGACGATTTGGTAGGGGAACTGGCCCTGCTCCCAGTAGTCAGAGAGGAGAGGCGCAACATCCTCGTCGAGCACAACCCTGAGCTTGCCGAGGACGGTGAGCTCCGCAGCACTGAGCTCAAGCGAGAAACCGTATTGGTCAGCGGGGTAAAACGAGGAGGGCGTTGGGGCTGCCGATCTGGTCATTGGGTCACCAATCCGAGTAATCTGGCCGCGTTCTGCTTGATGATTTTTGGCCTGATCTCGTCTTTGATCGAGAGTTTTGCAAAATCGTCTAGCCAGCGGTCTGGGGTAATGAGGGGGAAATCGGAGCCAAAAAGCACCCGATCTTGCAGGAGCGAGTTGGCGTGCCTGACGAGGTTCTCCGGAAAATACTTTGGCGACCATCCGGACAGGTCAATCCAGACGTTGGCCTTATGCGTCGCGACGGCGAGTGCCTCGTCCTGCCACGGCACCGATGGATGCGCCATGATCACGTTGAGTTCGGGGAAGTCAGCGGCGAGCGGGTCAAGCAGGATGGGGTTCGAGAGCCCAAGCTTGAGGCCAAATCCACCTGGGAGGCCAGAGCCGATGCCGGACTGCCCGGTATGGAAGAGCGCGGGAAGGCCAAGGTTTTGCAGCGCCTCCCAGAACGGGTAATACTGTTCGTCGCTCGGGTCGAAGTTCTGCACCGTCGGGTGGAACTTGAACCCCCGAACACCGGAGTCGCCTGCCAACCGGTGCAGCTTGGCGAGGGCATCCGCCCCGCCGCGAGGGTCAACCGAGCCAAACGGGATGAGCACGTCGTTGTTGCGCGCGGCACCCTCAGCGATGTCTTCGCTGCTGTTCGGCTTGCGGCCGAGAGCGGTTGTGGCATCGACCGTAAAAACCACTGCGGCCATGTTGCGCTCGCGGTAGTATTCCGCGACCGAATCGAGGTCTGGCCGTGGACCGCCAGCTTTGAAATACTTGCTTGCGGCCTCAACGAGCGCGTCGGGGAGAGCGTTGTGCCCGTGATCGTCCACCTCGATGTGAACGTGGGTGTCGATTGCCACAACGGATGCCGGGTTAACTCCCGGCTCATAACGCGTCGCGGTCATGGTTACTGTGCCGCTGGCGCTGGTTGGAATTCTGCTGGCAGGTCTGGCATCTTCTCGCCGACGGACTGCTGCTGATTGCCAAAGAGCGAGCCAAAGTCTTCGGTGAGGACGTCGTAGTCCCAGCCGCCGTTTTGGAATGCCGTGGCAACAACCTCTGGGTGGGACCAGAGCTGGAGTCGGTCGCCGCCTGCTCCGATTGCCTGGCCGGTGACCTTTGCGGCCGCATCCGACGCGAGGAAGCTCACGAGCCCGGCGACATCCTTCGGGGTGCCGTAACCGAGTACGCGGCGGGCAAAGGGTGGCATCTCTTCGCCCTTTGCTGCCGCTTCGTTGAACGCCGCAAAGAACGGAACGGTGTCTGTCATGGCTGTCGCGGCCACTGGGATGACGGCGTTGACGGTGACTTCGGCGCGGGCGAGCTCCAACGCCCAGGTGCGGACCATGCCGACAATGCCGGCTTTGGCCGCGGCGTAGTTGGTTTGGCCGAAGTTTCCGCGCTGCCCGGTTGGAGAGCCGATGCAGATGATGCGCCCACCCTGTCCTTGCGTGCGGAAGTGGGTGGCCGCCGCACGAACGCAGGTGAATGTTCCTCGCAGGTGGACGTTGATGACGGTGTCGAAGTCGTCGTCGCTCATCTTCCAGAGCACGGTGTCGCGGAGTACGCCGGCGTTGGTGACGAGGATGTCGAGGCGTCCGTATGTGTCGAGCGCCGCAGCTACGAGCTGATCTGCGGTTGCTGTCGGGCCAACCGGTGCAACGACGGCAGTTGCGTTGCCGCCAGCTGAACGAATGCTTGCTACTGCCTCAGCAGCAACGGCTTCGTCAACATCGTTGATGACAACGGATGCGCCCTGTCGCGCCAGTTCTTGGGCGTAGGCAAGGCCGAGGCCGCGACCGCTCCCTGTGACAATGGCAACTTTTCCGACAAGGCTCATGGCAAGCTCCTTCGCTTGATGGTGGCGGTCGAATGTCCGCACTGACGTAATCTAATGATCATTTATATAATTGAAAAAGTCAACTAGTTGATGGAACTCTCTTCAAAAGTTGAGACTTTCTATAATTTATAAACTCAATAATGTGGTTGAGGGGGCTGGCGGGCTAATCTTGTGAATATGGAGACACGGACATCCGCACAATCGACCGTTGCCGGCAGCGAAGCCGCACCCCGCCAGGCCGGAGCCGCGGCATCCGCGATGGAACGCTTTATCGACACGGATCTTGGCCACGACATCGACTTTTTGCTTGCCCGCGCCCGCGCGGCCCGTTCGGCGGCAACCAACGCCCTGCTTGAGCCGCTCGACCTCCGCGTTCGTTCGTACTCGGTGCTGTCCCTCGCGTGCAGCGATACAAACCCGTCACAAAAAGAACTCGCGCAGTTTCTCGACCTCGACCCAAGCCAGATCGTGGCGCTTATCGATCGACTCGAAGAGCGCGGCCTCGTGCGGCGTGAGCCAGACCCGAGGGATCGGCGCTCAAATGTCATCAGGGCTACCACCGCTGGCAAGGCGCTCTATGCTGAGGCTGGCCCGCTCGTCGCTCAGTCCCAAGAACTCGCTATGAGCTCGCTCACCGCACGGGATAGGGAGCGGCTCTTCGGCTATCTCAAACTGGTTGCGTTTCACGGCTAAGGCCCCCGCCTGAATCCGCCGGGTTATCGGCAACGTCACGCAGGGGCCCTGAGCGGATGCGGCTACGCTGCACTCGCCGGTGTTGGCGAGTAGCGCTCGTGCTTGGCGCGCTGGATGAGCTCGTAGACCTGGGTGCGCAGGTCGGCGAACTCTGGCAGTGCGCGCGTGCTGAGCTGATCACGCACCTCTGGGAGGTCGATGATCACTTCCTCAAGCACCATGGTCGGTGCGCTTGAGAGCACAATGACGCGCTGCCCAAGATACACAGACTCGTCAATATCGTGCGTGACAAAGAGGACGGTCACACCCATCGTCTTCCAGATAGTGCGGACGAGGTCCTCAAGCTCCGCCCTGGTTTGGGCGTCAACCGCAGCAAAGGGTTCATCCATGACTAATACGTGCGGCTGGAACGCGATCGCCCGTGCGATCGCCACGCGCTGCTGCATGCCGCCGGAGAGCTGCCACGGGTATTTCGAGGCGGAACCCCCGAGTCCAACGGCCTCAAGGGACTCTGCGATAAGCGACTGCCGTGTTGCCTTGTCGAGTTTCTTTTCGAGGAGGGGGAGTTCGATGTTCTGTTGCACGGTGAGCCAGGGGAAGAGGCTGCGGCCGTATTCCTGCAACACGACGGCCATGCCCTCTGGCGGGCCGTTGACCGTTTTGCCCTCAAGTACGATCGCGCCAGAGGTTGGCTGGAGGAGCCCGGAGACGCAGCGAAGGAAGGTCGTTTTTCCAGCTCCAGATGGCCCAACGATGCACACGAGTTCGCCAGGCCGGATGCTGAAGTCGAGGTTTCCGATTGCTTCAACGGCCGTTGGGCCAGAACCGTACACCTTGCGCAGGTGCTGCACTTCAAGGATTGCGTCGTGGCTTTGTGCGGTGTCGGTTGGTGTTGCGCCAATGGGCGTTGCGTTCGTCTGCGACATGTTGTTACCTACTTTTCTTTCACTTGCATATTGAAGTACCACGTCAAAACTCGTCCCTCGATGAGACGGAAGAGCGCATTTGCGCAGACACCGATAACGCCGAGCAGGATAATGCCACTCCACATCTCGGGAAGGGCAAACAGGCGCTGGAACTGCACAATGTTGAATCCGATGCCGTTGGTGGCGGCGAACATTTCGCTGATCACCATCATGATGAGGCCGATGGACAGCGCCTGGCGCGCTCCAATAAAAATCTGGGGTGAGGCACTCGGCAGGATGATCTTGACCGTTCGGCGCCAGCCGTTGATGCGATACGAGCGCGCGGTATCCAGTTGCACCCCGTCAATTCCCCTGACTCCTTCGATGGTGTTCAGCAGGATTGGCCAGATGCAGCCGAAGATAATAACGATGACCTTCATTCCGTCGCCAATGCCGGCAAACAGCATGACGATGGGGACAAGAACGGGAGGCGGAATTGCCCTGAAGAACTCGAGGGTCGGTTCGAGAAAGTACCGGAGGCGTCGGATTGACCCGATGATCATGCCAAGCATCACGCCGAGGATGAGGGCACCAAGGTAGCCGGTCAGGAACCGGATCAGGCTTGGGACAACATCCTCCTGGATGCGGCCGTCAAGCCAGGTCGCAGGAAAGACCTTGGCGATGACAACCGGGGATGGCCAGAAGGGGCTCTTGGCGCTGTCGGCCCACACGATCCAGAAGATCACAATGACGATGGGAACCGCAAAGACGTAGAACAGCTTTTTGCCGAGGGATGCGAGCGTCATGATTAGTGCGCCTCCGTTCGTATCGAGGCGTGCCAGAACAGGAGTTTCTGTTCGGCGGTGCGTGCCCCGATATTCACGACGACGCCCAAAAGTGCCGCGATGAGAACGAGGGAGTACATCGATGCCGTTGCGCCAGAAGACTGCGCCGTCACGATGAGTTTGCCGATGCCGGGGGAGCCGATGACGAGTTCTCCGGTGATTTCGAGGACAAGCGCAACTGCTGCGGCAAGCCGAACGCCAATGATGACGTAGGGCGTGATGCTTGGCCAAATGACGCGGCGAATGGTTGTCCAGGTGCTCAGGCGGTAACTCTTTGCCGTGTCAATGGCGACGGGGTCAACATCTTTGACTCCGTACATGACCTGGAAGAGCACCTGCCAGAGGCTTGCGTAGATCACGAGCAGGAGCGTCGCGTTCATTGTCGTTCCGAACAGCAGCACGGCGAGCGGCACGAGCGCGACTGACGGAATCGGGCGAAGGAACTCGATGGTCGAGTGCATAAGCTTTCCGAGCACTGGCACGCTTGCGAGCAGGATGCCGAGGATGACTCCGAGCGCGGTTGCGATGGCGAGGCCAAGCAGCCAGCCAAGAATGGTTGAGCCGAAGGCCGACCAGAATTCTGGGCGCGAGAACTGCACCATGAGGGCTTGCAGAATCTCGCTGAGCGGCGGAAAGAACTTGGGGTTCACGATGCCTATGGTTGGAATGGTCTGCAGCAAGATGAGCAGCGTGAGGATTCCGGCGGCCCCAAAGAGGAGTGGCTCGTTGCGTTTCGGCCGGGCGCGTACCCGTGTCTGTTGGGCGGTTGTCATCGGTCCTCCGTGTGTCGGAACACGAGGCTGGATGGCGCTGTGCGCGGTTGGGTCTGCGGCGTCATTGCGGCTCAAAACTCCTTCGTTTTGCGGCTTGTGTGCTCTCCCGAACAGAAGTTCGTATGGTGATCACTACCAGTTGATAGGTAAACTACATGAATAATCCAACATAAACAAGATGGATGCCAGCTCGGGGCAATTCAAGAAATATGACTCGCGAAATCCGGTGTTGGCGCAAGGGCTGCCCTACAGTTGGGGAAGGCGTTAAGTCTCGCTGCTCAGGCGTCAGGCATGACGGGCGCGACGGGAGGTGAGGTTGAAGAGTGAGTATCGATGAATCTGACGAAGTGATGCGCAGTCGGCTCGATCACACCATCAACAGGGATCACTACACGCCGGCCCTTGTCTCGCTGGTTTCCAATTACCTGCTCTGGGGTGGCTCAAAGGTCTTTCGTCATCATTTTGGTCTCGGCACAAACGAGTGGCGCATTCTCAGTGCGCTCAGTAACCACCCGGGTATCTCTGCGTCCGAGGTGACGGCCGTTCTTGAGGTGAATAAGTCAATTGCCTCGCGCAGCACCACGGTGCTACTTGAGCGCAACCTCATTCGTATTCTCATTGAGGGTGGTGCCCGACGAATGTACCTGACCGCTCAGGGGGTTGAGGTGCACAATGCAATGGTTCCCATAGCGCTTGAGCGCGAACGGGTCTTGCAGTCCGGGCTGACCGAGGATGAGGTGGGTCAGTTGCAGTCCCTCCTGCTGCGCGTTATCGATGGGGCCCCGGGCCTTAAATTGCTCGACGAGGAGTATCTTGCCGAACCGAGCCTGACGACCTCGCTCGACTAGGTCTGTTCCGGCTGGTTCTGAGTCATTGCGGGCAGTCCCCTCGACATGGCACGAGAAACGAGCAATAATTAGCGGACAAGTGTTCGTTATGCGAACGGGTGTGCGGTCACCACTGCTTGGGTCCACACCCCTGTGAGTTTGAATAGGGATGACCGGTGAAGAGAAGTCGGTCGCGCGGAAGGAATGTGGCATGGCGAATTCAGCGTCTGGCGAGTCCATGATCAGCCGGGTGGCGCGAGTGGTTGCGGCCCTCGACGACGATCATCCAGGCCTCACCGTCAGTGGCCTCGCCGAGGTCACCCACCTGCCCATCGCCACAACACACCGAATCGTTCGTGACCTCGTCGATATCGGCTGGGTGCACAAGGATGCCGACGGCCGGGTGCGCCTCGGGCTTCGGCTCTGGGAAATCGTCAACCGCGGGTCAGTCGCCCGCGAGCTGCGCACGGTTGCGCGCCCCTATATGGAGGACGTGCACAGCGTCGTCAAGCAACACACGCAGCTTGGCATCCTCGAAGACGGCGACGTCCTCTTCCTCGAATGCTTCTCGCGGCGAGGGTCTGTTGACAACGCGGTCACGGTTGCCGGGCGCCTCCCCGCCCACATCTCATCCGCCGGCCTTGTCATCATGGCGTTCGCCCCTCCGGCCGCTCAAGAAGTGTTTCTTCGGGCCAATGCAATGCTCGTGCCAGACCTCCGCGGGCGCCTCGAACAGATTCGGCGCAACGGCTACGCGGTCGTCGACGGGATGCTGCACGCCAATACGTCCGGCATCGCCGTTCCCATTTGGGACAAGAGCAAGTTCTCCGTCGCAGCGCTTAGCGTTGTTGTGCCACGAGACCCTGCCGAAGTAAACCTCGCGGTGCCAGCCCTGCTTATCGCGGCCCGCGGAATTTCGCGGGAGCTCGGCTTTCGTGATCCCCAGCGGCGCGAGGCTTACGCGCACGAGGCGGCCACAAATCCCCGCAATTATCAATCAATGGAAAGGCGTGCTGGTTAGCGCCTGCACCCGTGGCAAACTGAACCAAATCTCAAGCACCACGTAGATACGTGTGACTTATCAAGGAGGATGAGACGACATGGCTCAGCGTGAATTGCTGAAAACTCAGGTTGGCATTGTTGGGGCAGGCCCAGCAGGGCTCATGCTTTCGCACCTGCTCGCACAATCAGGCATCGACTCGATCGTGATCGAAAAACGCAGCCGCCGCGAGATCGAAGAAACGATTCGCGCCGGCATCCTCGAACATGGCTCAGTGAAGATGCTCGTCGAGTCTGGCGTCTCCAATCGTGTCATCGACGAGGGCTACGAGCACGAGGGTATCGAGCTTCGCTTCAACGGTGAGGGGCACCGCATCGATTTCCGCGATCTTGTTGGCGAATCGGTCTGGCTGTACCCGCAGACGGAGGTATTCAAAGACCTCGCGGCAGCCAGGGACCGTGACGGCGGCGACGTTCGCTACAGCGTGAGCGAGACCGGCGTGACAGGGATTACGGGCGACGACCCGCGCATCCAATTCACCGGCGAAGACGGCGTTGAGTACGAGATTGACTGCGACTTTGTCATCGGTGCCGATGGCTCGCGCAGCATGTGCCGCAAGCTGATTCCCGAGGGAACCCGCGCCGACAACTTCCGCGAATACCCCTTCGCCTGGTTCGGCATCCTCGCTGAGGCCCCAATGAGCGCGCCAGAACTCATCTACGCCCGTTCCGAGCGTGGGTTTGCGCTCATCAGCCAGCGCACCGAGACAGTGCAGCGCATGTACTTCCAGTGCGACCCGACCGAGAAGCCGGAAGACTGGAGCGAGGCCCGCATCTGGGACGAGCTGCAGGCTCGCGTTGCCGGCCCCGACGGGTTTGAGCTGAAGGAGGGGCCAGTCACCGACAAGATCGTGCTGCCGTTCCGTAGCTACGTGTGCGAGCCAATGCGCTACGGCAAGATGTTCCTTGCGGGGGACGCGGCCCACACGGTTCCGCCGACCGGCGCGAAGGGCCTCAACCTTGCCCTCAACGACATGCGCGTGCTGCACACCGCACTCACCGAGTTCTACGCGAACGGTTCCGAGAAGCTGCTTGACGGTTACAGCGAACGTGCCCTCGGACGCGTGTGGAAGAGCCAACACTTCTCGTACATGATGACGACCCTGCTGCACAACATGCCGCAGGCGAGCGCATTCGACTCCCGCCGCCAGCTCGCCGAGCTTGAGACCCTCGTCTCGTCGCGCGCCGGCCAAACCTACCTCGCAGAGGGATACACGGGCTGGCCAAACGCCTAGCGGCGTCGCAAGCCCCGCCCGAGCGCACAAACCTGCATCTATTTGCGAGTTTCTGCGCACGATTTGAGTTTTTACGACAGAAACTCGCAAATAGATGCAGTGAACAAGAAAGGAATGCAGATGACTGAGAAGCAAGCCCCCCGCAAAGTCGTTTCGTCCGACGCGGCCGCCAATAACCAGGCCGAGATCAACGAAGAGATGCGGGTCATCCACGAGGCATACGAGCAGGCAAAGGCAGCCGACCCGAGCGCGGAAGAAATCATGCCTCGCATCGATTTTGAGCCGTACCGAAGCTCGATCCTCCGCCACCCAACGAAGGATCTTCGTCACACCGACCCAGAAACCATCGAACTCTGGTCACCCGCCTTCGGGCACCGCGACGTGCACAAACTCGAGAGCGACCTGACGATCCAGCACAACGGCGAGCCACTTGGCGAGCGGATCATCGTCACTGGCCGCATCCTCGACGGTGACGGACGCCCGGTGCGCAACCAGCTCGTTGAGGTCTGGCAGGCCAACGCGGCCGGTCGCTACATCCACAAGCGCGACCAGCACCCGGCCCCAATTGACCCCAACTTCACTGGCGTTGGCCGGATGCTGACCGACGACAACGGCAACTACCGGTTCCAGACCATCAAGCCTGGCCCATACCCGTGGAAGAACCACCACAACGCGTGGCGCCCAGCGCACATCCACTTCTCGCTGTTTGGTACCGACTTCACCCAGCGAATGATTACGCAGATGTATTTCCCCGGCGACCCGCTGTTTGCGCTCGACCCGATCTACCAGTCGATTACCGATCAGAAGGCCCGCGACCGCCTGGTCGCAACCTACGATCACAACGTGACCGAGCACGAATGGGCAACCGGCTACAACTGGGACATCGTGCTCTCTGGCAGTAACCGCACCTGGATGGAAGACGAGGAAGACGAATGAGCAAGCTCACCCCAACGCCCGGACAAACCGTCGGCCCGTTCTACGGTTACGCGCTGCCGTATCCGAAGGACTCGGAGCTTGTGGTTCCCGGCTCGCCCCGCTCGATGCGCGTGCACGGAACTGTCACCGACGGCAACGGCGACCCCATTCCCGACTGCCTGCTCGAAATCTGGCAGGCAGACGAGCACGGCGTCATCTCGCAGAAGACCGGCTCGCTCAAACGCGACGGCTACACCTTTACCGGGTGGGGCCGCGCCGCCGTTGACGACGACGGGCATTTCACCTTCACGACGGTGAACCCTGGCTCGATCGAGGAAAAAGCGCCGTTCATCGCGGTGGTGGTCTTTGCCCGCGGTCTCCTGAATAAGCTGCACACCCGTGTGTACCTGCCAGAAGACACCGAGGCGCTTGCCAAGGATGCCCTCCTCAACTCGCTGCCTGCGGATCGCCGCGCGACCCTCATCGCCGAGCGCGAAGAAGACGGCAGCCTGCTCTGGAACATCCGGTTGCAGGGCGAAAACGAGACCGTTTTCTTGGACTTCTCGTAGGTGCCGGCGTCTCGTAAACTGAACACCCAATGAGCACTCACACGAATTACGATCAGGGGCTACTGAGCCCACTCTGGGTTGACTCGGCCGCCGCGCGGTTGAGCAGCGACCGAAGCATCGTTCAGGCCATGCTGACGGTGGAGAGCGAATGGATGGGCGTGCTGGCCGCAAACGGCCTCGCCGATCCAGCGTTCATCGCCGTGGTCGAGGAGGCGGCGAATGCCGACCTCTACGACCTTGACCAGATCGCGCGTGATGCTCAGGGAGGCGGGAATCCGCTGATCCCAACGCTTGGCCAGTTGCGCCGCCGGGTGGCGGAAACGTCCCCGGCGGCGGCTGCACGCATCCATGCGGCGGCAACGAGCCAAGACATTGTTGATACCGCGCTCATGCTTGTTTGCCGTGACGTGCTCACCGCGCTGCTTGACGATTCCGCTGTGGCGGCTGAGGCGCTGGCCGCGATTGCCGCTCAGCATTCCGAGACCATCATGGTCGCTCGTACTCTTGGCCAGCATTCACTGCCAACGACCTTCGGCTTGAAAGCCGCGCAGTGGCTTGCCGGCGTCACCGCCGCCCGTCGCGCGCTGCGCGCTGCGCTTGCCATGCTGCCGCTCCAGTGGGGCGGCGCGGCCGGTACGGTCGCGGCTCTTACTGAGCTTGCGGGGGACAGCGCGCAGTTGCTCACTGACGAACTCGCGGCGGCCCTTGGGCTCGCCTCGCCAATCGCACCGTGGCAGGTTTCGCGTTCGCCCATCATGACGGTTGCGGCCGCCCTCGCTGAGGCGGTTGCGGCCTTTGGCAAGATTGGCAACGATGTCGCGCTCATGACCCGCCCTGAGCTCGGCGAGCTTTCTGAGCCTCTTGCCGAGGGGCGTGGGGTTTCTTCCGCGATGCCGCAGAAGCAGAATCCTGTGCTTTCCGTCATACTGCGCAGCGCCGCGATTGCTGCGCCCGGCGCGCTCGGCCAGGTCTTCTCGGCCTCGTCATCCTTCAGCGATGAGCGCCCCGACGGCGGCTGGCACGCCGAGTGGTCTCCGCTGCGCGAGCTGCTTCGCTTTGCCGGGGGAGCAGGCTCCGTGACTCGTGAGCTCGTGTCGGGGCTCGTTGTGCGGCCAGACCGGATGCTCGCCAACCTTGCGCTGAGCGGCCCGCTTGTGCTGAGCGAGCGCATTGTTGCGGTGCTGGTTCCTGTTCTCACCGCGGCTGGAATCTCAGGCGCGTCCGCTCAGGTGAAAACCCTCATCTCGGACTCGCGTGCTGAGGGAAATCTTGCGGAGCTGCTGCGGGATGCCTTCCCTAGCGAAATCGTGAGCGCTGAGTTGCTTGCCGATCTCCTCGACCCCGCCAATTATCTTGGGCAGGCCCGCGAGCTGGTTGCGCGCATAGTCGCCGACAGTCGCACCGCCTGACCAGCGCGTCCCCGCATCCCTGACCCACATCCGCGGCACGCACCCCCGCCTGACTCACCCCGACTTACCGTAAGAGAAGAGAATCCTCATGACCGTTCCCGTGCTGAAAGCCGCCCTGCTCTCTGAGTCGGCAGCCGACACATCGCTTCCCGTGCTGATCGTTGGTGCCTCACTCGGCACCTCCGCGCGGATGCTGTGGAAAGAAGCGGCCGCGGCGTTGAGCGGTTCGTTCCGAGTTATCGGGTGGGATCTGCCCGGCCACGGTCACAGTCCACGGCCGGAAGAACGCTTTACCGTTGTCGATCTGGCCGAGGGCGTTGCGTCGCTCGTGACCGCGATGCGCGAGCACGGCGAGCTGGGGGACCAGCCAGTGTTCTATGCGGGCGACTCGCTCGGTGGCGCGGTTGGTCTGCAACTTGGTATCGATTATCCTGACCTGTTTGCCGGTCTCGGAATCATCTGTTCTGCCGCCAAGATTGGCACGGAAGAGGGCTGGCTTGAGCGGGCAAAGACCGTCGCTGGGATGGGAACTACCACCATGGTCATCGGCTCCGGCCAGCGCTGGTTTGCGCCCGACTTTATGGAGCGGCAGCCAGAGGTGGGAAGTCGGTTGCTGCACTCGCTGTCTGAGACCGATGACCAGGGCTACGTCTTCTGCTGTGAGGCCCTCGCGCAGTTTGACGTTCGCGATCGTCTTGGCGAGATTTCGGCGCCACTCATAGCTATTGCTGGCCAGTACGACGGCGTCACGACGTACGAAGATGCCTGGGCGATCGCCTCTGCCGTGCAGGATGGCTCTGCTGAGTGGGTCGCGGATGCCGCGCACCTGGTTCCTGCCGAGCGCCCCGACCGCTGCGCTGAGATTCTCATTCGCCACTTTGAGCGGGCGGCGGGGGTGGCGGGCTCGGCCGCCTCGACACCTGCCGCGACCGAAGGCGCAGACCACGCCATGTCGGATCGCCTCCCTGGCGACCCGTACGACGCGGGGATGGCGGTCCGCCGCCAGGTGCTTGGCGACGCGCATGTTGACCGGGCAACGGCATCCATCACGGATACGACGGCTGAGTTCCAGGAAATGATCACCCGCTACGCGTGGGGCACGATCTGGACGCGACCTGGCCTCCCTCGGACGACGCGAAGCGCCATGGTTTTGACCGCCCTGATCGCCCACAGCCACTGGGAAGAGTTTGCGATGCACGTTCGTGCGGCCCTCCGCAACGGCATGACCCGCGATGAGATCAAAGAGGTCATCCTGCAGAGCGCGATCTATTGCAGCGTGCCGTCGGCGAACTCGGCGTTCAAGGTTGCGCAGCAGGTGTTTGCGGAGCCAGACCTGCCAGACACGGTCGCTGGCCGCTAGCGCAATAGCCTTCGCTCGCGGGGTGCATTTCGGCTCGTGGGGTGCGTAAAAGTGCACCCCACGACGCAAAGTGCGCCCCGCGAGAAGGTTTCTTGCGGGCGAGAAATGTAATAAGCTGTCCGTATGGTGAACTTGCGTTCGCAATGCGAACAGTTCCCGAGTGTTTGAGTACTGACCGGAACCCCGCACCGGGGTGGCAAAGGAGCATCATGGAACAGGCCTATCTCTACGACGCCGTTCGCACCCCGTTTGGCAAATTTGGCGGCTCGCTCGCAGGCACCCGCCCAGACGACCTCGCCGCGCACGTTGTCCGCTCAATTGTTGACCGTGCGCCGGGGCTCACCCCAGAGGTCCTCAACAACAACGGCATCGACGAGGTAATTTTCGGCAATGCCAACGGTGCGGGAGAAGAAAACCGCAACGTGGCTCGCATGGCGACGCTGCTTGCGGGTCTGCCAACGAGCATCCCTGGCGCGACCGTCAATCGCCTGTGCGGCTCCTCGCTCGACGCCGCGATGTTCGCGAGCAAGAACGTGGCCGTCGGCGAAGCGGATGTTGTGGTTGTTGGCGGCGTCGAATCGATGAGCCGCGCCCCCTGGGTGCTGCCAAAAACCGAGCGCCCCTATCATGCGGGCGACCTTACCCTGTCGTCAACGACGCTCGGCTGGCGCCTCGTCAACCCGCTCATGCCGAAGGAATGGACCGTCTCGCTTGGCGAGGCGACCGAGCAGCTGCGCGAAAAGTACGGCATCACGCGCGAACGCCAAGACGAATTCTCTGCCCGCTCGCATCGGCTTGCTCAGCAGGCGTGGGATGCCGGCCACTACGACAACCAGGTTTCCGTGGTTCCCGATACCAAGCTGGAACGCGACGAGGGCATCCGCGCCACGAGCACCGTTGAGGTGCTCGCAGGGCTCAAGACGGTGTTCCGCAAGGACGGCACCGGCACGGTAACAGCTGGCAACGCCTCGCCGCTGAGCGACGGTGCGTCGGCGGCGATCGTCGGATCTGAGCGCGCGGCATCCACCCTCGGCCTGCAGCCGCTCGCCCGCATCGCAGGGCGCGGCGCGGCGGCGAACGAGCCCCAATTCTTCGGCTTTGCCCCGGTTGAGGCAGCCAACCAGGCGCTTAAGCGCGCGGGCATCTCGTGGGATGACGTTGCTGCGGTTGAGCTCAACGAGGCATTCGCAGCCCAGTCGCTTGCCTGCGTGGATGCCTGGGGCATCGACCTCGACATCGTCAACGGATGGGGCGGCGCGGTTGCGCTCGGCCACCCGCTTGGTGCCTCTGGCATCCGCTTGCTCTCGACCCTCGCGCGCCGCCTCGAAACTTCGGGCGACCGCTGGGGCGTCGCCGCCATCTGCATCGGCGTTGGCCAAGGCCTCGCCGTCGTACTCGAAAACCCAAACGGAAAGTAGCGACCATGCCAACTCTCACGACCAGCGCGGCTGAGGCAGTCGCCCAGATTCCTGATGGCGCGACCATCCTCATTGGCGGCTTTGGCAAGGCTGGCCAGCCCGTTGAACTGATCGAGGCGCTGCTTGAGCACGGCGCAACCGATCTCACCGTGGTTAACAACAACGCCGGCAACGGCGACCACGGTCTTGCGGCGCTCATTGGCGCAGGGCGCGTCAAGAAGATCATCTGCTCGTTCCCTCGCCAGAGTGACTCGCACCAGTTTGATGCCAAGTTCCACGCAGGCGAGATTGAGCTTGAGCTGGTACCTCAGGGCAACCTCGCCGAGCGCATCCGGGCTGCCGGGGCAGGAATTGGCGGGTTCTTCACCCCGACCGGATACGGCACGCTGCTTGGCGAGGGTAAAGAGACCCGCGTCATTGACGGCAAGGGCTACGTGCTTGAGTCGCCTATTCACGCCGAATACGCGCTCATCAAGGCCGATACCGCCGATACCATCGGCAACCTCACCTATCGCAAGACGGCCCGCAACTTTGGCCCGATCATGGCGACGGCGGCCAAACACACCATCGTGCAGGTCTCGCACGTCGTTGAGCCAGGCCAGATCGACCCAGAGGTTGTGGTGACTCCCGGCATCTTTGTGAATGTCATTGTGGACCTGAGCAGCACGGCCACCACCAGGAGCACCGCGCACCAGCCGTTTGACCGCAACGAAACGAAAGGTTCGAACCGATGAGTGACCTTGCCACACAGGCCCCAGACGCCAGCCAGCCGCTGACCCGCGACCAGCTCGCCGAAATTGTTGCAGCGGACATCCCCTCAGGTTCGTTTGTGAACCTCGGAATTGGCCAGCCAACCCTGGTCTCAAACTACTTCACGCCGGATCAGAACGTGACGCTGCACACCGAAAACGGCATGCTCGGCATGGGCCCGGTTGCGGTCGGCGACGAGATTGACGACGACCTCATCAACGCTGGCAAGATCCCGGTGACTGAGCTGCCTGGCGCATCCTATTTCCACCACGGTGATTCGTTTGGCATCATGCGCGGAGGCCACCTCGACATGTGCGTGCTTGGCGCGTTTCAGGTCTCGGCTGGGGGAGACCTCGCCAACTGGCACACCGGCGACCCGAAGGCTATTCCGGCCGTTGGCGGCGCGATGGACCTCGCGACCGGCGCGAAAGACATTTTTGTGATGATGAATCTCTTCACGAAGACTGGCGAGAGCAAGCTTGTGCCTGAGCTCACGTATCCGGCAACCGGCCTTGCCTGCGTGACCCGCGTGTACACCGACGTTGCGATCTTTGAGATCGCGCCTGAGGGTGTCACGGTGCGGCAAACCTACGGCATCGACTTCGCCGAACTACAATCAAGAGTTGGGGTTCCACTACTTCAACCCAAGTAGGGAAACAGCGCTTGAGTACAGGAGTTGCCGTGGCCGAGGTCGCCAGCACTATAGAATCGCCGGATGAAACGCCAGTGAACGCGGGTGCCGCGGGTGAGCAGTTTGTCCAGTCGCTCGCGCGCGGGCTCACCGTGATCCGGGCCTTTGACGGCGAACACACGTCGATGACGTTGAGCGAGGTTGCCAAGCGTGCCGACCTCAACAGGGCTGCGGCCAGGCGATTCCTGCACACGCTTGTTGAGCTTGGGTATGTGCGCACCGACGGTCGAACGTTTGAACTCACCCCGCTGGTGCTGCAACTCGGATACGCGTTCATGTCTGGACAGACCCTGCCCCGGCTCGCCCAGCCGCTGCTTGAGGATCTCTCTGCCAAATTGCACGAGTCGGTCTCAATGGCTGTGCTCGACGGCGCGGATATTGTCTATGTTGCGCGCATCCACACCAAACGAATCATGTCGACGGCGATCACGGTTGGCACTCGCTTTCCCGCCTATGTCACATCGATGGGGCGTGTGTTGCTTGCGGCCCTTCCGCCAAAAGAACTCGATGCCTACTTTGAAACCCTCGAGCCGCAAGCGCTCACCAGTCGCACCGTGACGGATACTGCCGTGCTGCGCGAGCGCATCGAACTCGCTGGGCGGCAGGGCTGGGCCATGATCGACCAAGAGCTTGAACAGGGCCTTCGCTCGGTTGCCGTTCCTGTCGCAGACGTTGACGGAAAGGTCGTTGCGGCCCTCAACGTGTCGATGCAGGCCTCTCTGCTGAGCGACGGCGAGACGGATGTTGCCGAGACCATCGCCGCTATGGTTGCGGAACTCCAAGACATGGTTCGGCATCTTGTCGAACTGCAACGCTCGCTCGGATAGCTACCGACGCTGCGATCGCAGCACCGCCAGCGCGATGAGGCCCTGTGCTGCCGTGTAGGTGAGCATGATGACAAACGACGCCTGCGGCACGACGGGGTCTGGGTAAAACATGTGGATCGCGAGCACCGAGTCGGAGAGCACAAAGAGCCCGCCGCCAAGAGCGAGCAGCGCACCGCCACGCGTTGCAACCGTTGCCATCGCTGCCAGGACAAGGCCGTAGGCGATGACCGGTACGAGGAGCGCGCCGAGGTGCGGCAACAGCATCCAAACCAGGAGCCCGAACCAAACGAAGTACACGGGAGTCCATTTGGCAACGCGCCCGCGGAAGGCCTGCGCAAACAGCACGATGTACGCAATGTGGGCCAGCAAGAAAAACGTGAGCCCGACGACGAAGTTGCCAAGCGTGATGTCGCCGAGCCACGACAGTACAATTCCTGCCGATGCCAGCAGCGTTGCCCGCGACAGCCTCTGGGGTGTCGCCAGTAAGAGTGCGAGCAGGAGGGCCGGCATGAGCAGTGGCTTTGTCCAGGTATCGACTGCGGCTGAATCCGCGAGCTTGGCCCCGAGGTGCACCGCGGCAACCGCGATGTACGGCGTAAACGCAAACCACAGGTTGCGCACGGCGGGGCGGGAAGACTGCTGTGGGTGAGCGTTACGCATCGTTGCATCGGCCATAGCCAATTATGGCAGCTACATCTCGGTTGGCTCGAGAGTCGGCAGCAGTTGGGCCTCGGATACGGGGATGCGTGTGACTGTGGCTCTCGGCGTTGGCCGGGTCAACCAGAAAATCGCGCTGCGCTTGGTTGTGGCAGCTTTCTTGAATCCCGTCTTGAATACTTTTTGGACACGTGTCCAGGAAGTGGTACAATGGTTGATATGGCTACTCTCAGCGAAACCCACCCTTCGGGGCAACGGGTCTCGCAGGTAGCAACATCCGACCCCCGCTCCGAGCGCACCCGCCAACTTGTGTTTGGCGCCGTTCAGCAGCTCATGTCTTCTGGAGCTCAGGCCGTTTCGGTGAGCGATATTGTTCGGGCGGCTGGCATTAGCCGTAGCTCGTTCTACACCCATTTTGGTGGACTCGACGAGCTGGCAACGAGCTTCCTTCGCGCCCAGATTGCGGCGATCTCGGCATCCGGAACCGACCTCCTCGAGTCGAGTGTTTCTGGCATAATCGCCGCAGACGCTGGCGAGACCAGTGGGCTCGAGGCAGCGCGGGTTGGTTACGGCCGGCTGATCGAGCATATGGTCGAGAACTTTCCGCTCTACACGAGCGTGATCGAGCTTCCGCCGGTGCGCCACGCCTACAACGACATCATCCGCCGCTACGTTCGCGGGGTGCTCGGTGCCATTATCGAGCAGGCGACCGTGCCAGCAGGCGTTAACGCCGAACTGGTTGCCCTCTACGAGGCCGGTGGCGCGCTGACGCTCATCAGTGCCTGGATGCGCGGCAATCTTGACCTCTCCGACGAAGAACTCACCGAGCAACTCGTCGCGTTTCTTCCCGATTGGCTCGCTTCATCGCGGGTCTCCCTCCCTTCCGCCCTCGGCGTCCAGCTCGAAGAGACTGGCGGCGTTGGCGACCACCCACAAAACAACAGAAAAGGCAGTTAACCATGAAGTTTGTCGTTGGCGAAACGCTCGTTTACCCACACCACGGTGCCGTCACCATCGTTGAGGTCTCAACCGTCAACATCAAGGGTGAAGACATGCAGGTCATGACACTTGATGTGCATACGAGCGACCTCCAAATTAAGCTGCCAATCGAAAACGCCGAGATCGTCGGCGTTCGCGACATCATCGATGCAGAGGGCGTCGAAGCCGTGTTCAACGTTCTGCGCGAGCCCTTCGTTGAAGAGCCAGTGAACTGGTCACGCCGCTACAAGGCCAACCAGGAGAAAATGGCGAGCGGAAACGTGCTCCGCGTTGGCGAGGTTGTGCGTGACCTGTGGCGTCGCGACCAAGACAACGGAGTATCCGCCGGTGAAAAGCGCATGCTCGCAAAAGCCCAGCAGGTGCTTGTCTCCGAGCTTGCGCTCGCCCAGAAGAACACCGACGAAGAAGCACTCGCGAACCTCACCGAGGTGCTTGCCTCCTCGCTGAGCGACGTCGAGCCCGTCGTCTCGATCTAACCAGCAGCGAATAATGTCGCACACGGTTCGCGGCGCGAACGTCCTTGTGACCGGGGCAGCCTCAGGAATGGGGCTGCTCTACGCTCGCAAAGCGGTCGCAGAGCACGCTCAGTCGGTCACCCTCTGGGACCGCGACGAGTCAGGGCTCGCCGCTGCCGTCGCCACGCTCGAACGCGATGTCAACGACGCCGTGATCTTGGGGCGTCGCTCGTCCGGGTCATCCTCGGTGACGGACATCCGCTTCACCGTCGTTGATCTGACCGATCTCGACCAAATAGAGGCGGCCGCTAGCGAAGCGCTCGCGCATTCGGTGCCAGACGTGCTCATCAACAACGCTGGCATCGTTGCTGGCAACAGCTACTTCTGGCACACGGATACGCGCAGCCAAACCGTGCCGACCATGCAAATTAATACCCTCGCGCCCATGCACATCACCAGGCAATTCCTACCCGCGATGATTGCGGACGGGTCGCGAGCCAAGCGCATCCTCAACGTGGCCTCGGCCGCGGCAACCGTGTCGAATCCTCGGATGAGCGTGTACGCAGCGTCAAAATGGGCCCTCTTCGCTTGGGGAGACTCGGTTCGACTTGAGCTCGCCAAGGCGCGCCACGACCACGTGCGCGTCACGACTTTCTGCCCGTCCTATGTGAGCACCGGCATGTTTGACGGGGCCAAAGGGATGCTGCTGACGCCCATCATCACTCCAGCCCACGCGGTCGACCGCGCCTGGCGGGCAATGCTTGCGGGTAAACCAGTGCAGTTCACCCCCTGGGCCGTGAACGTGGCGAAGGTGCTCAGGGGAGTCCTTCCCGTCCGTCTCTGGGACCGAGTCGCCAGCCGCATGGGTGTCTACTCGAGTATGAACGAGTTCCGCGGACGTTGACGTAGGCCGCTGGCGTTGGGGCTCTCGCAGGGGCTTCCATTAGGGCTTCCGCCTGCGCTTCCGCTGGGGCTGTTTCTACCGTGGCGTTTCCGCTTGCACTGGTGCATCGTTGGTGCTCTTGCGGATGCTGGCGCTGGCGTTTCCGCCTCCGTACCCCGCTGACGGTCGCGTACTCCGCTGCCATTTCAGCATCCGTACTCCGCTAACGTTTCTGCGGTCGTTGGCGCTCCTGCACCCTTGACGCACGCGCCCTGGTACCTGCCCGACCCGGGTATCCGCACGCGCTCCTCGTCGAGTGCCCTCAAATCCACCAAAACTTGCAGGTTTTTGATCGATTTGCGGGCACTCGCGGCTGATGCGAACGGGCCTGTGGATAATTTGGGCAGCAAAACCCGGGATACGGCACAGTTGTTGCCATGCCACGACGAATCGCCCTTCCCCCTGAGCTACACCACAGCGCGGTCCGCATTCGCGACGCCTACGCCCTCGGGCTGACAGAGGCCCGGCTCCGAGGTACAGATCTTCTTCGGCCGTTCCATGGAGTACGCATGAGTTGTCACCTGCCGCTCGACCTGTTGTCGCGATGCGTGGCCTACTCCGTGATTATGCGTACCGAACAATTCTTCAGCCACGAGACCGCGGCGCTGCTGTATGGCTGCCCGCTTCCACGGCCCGTCGAATCCGACGTCACCCTTCACGTGTCCGCGCCCCGGCGCGCGCTCATCCCCAAGGGAAAGGGCGTCATAGGTCACCTCAGCTCGGGCGCTGAGGTTGCTGTGCGAACGCTTCTGATATCGAGTCAGAGGGCAAACCTTGTGGACGTGGGCGGGTTTTGTGGCAGCGGTGCTGAGCATATTGCACCAGCATCGAGCGGTGTCCCGCCTGTTGACATCCAGAATGTTGCAACGCCTCATGCTCGTACAAGTCGACAGCGCGAACCTGTGCTCGCCCAAGTCGTGCCGCGCACGTTGCGGGTCGCGGACCCATGTACGTTGTTCCTGTCACTCGCTGGCACACTCTCACGACATGACCTGGTTGCTGTTGGCGATTATCTGGTCCGCTGTCCTGTATTTGGGTCAGAACGATCGGGGCGGCCTTTCACATCTATCGATGAACTTTCGCGACGCGTCAGCGGATGGTCGGGTCGCCACGCACGTGCCGCCTCTACCGCTCTGCGCTTGATTCGTGAGGGCTCGGATTCGCGGCAAGAGACCCTGCTGCGTCTCTTGCTGGCGGATGCTGGTCTACCCGAGCCGGAATTGAACGTGGATGTGTGTGATTCGGCCGGCAACTGGATCGCGAGAGTTGATCTGTTGTACTCAGAATTCGGTGTGGTCGTCGAGTACGACGGAGATCAACATCGCACCTCGAAGCGGCAATATGAGCGGGACATCCATCGGTTTGAGGATCTTATGTTGGCGATGAACGCGGTGGTTCGGGTGAGGGCGTCGGGCCTGGCCTCCGGATGGCCCGACACACTTCACCGCGTGACCTCGGCCCTCCGCTCGGCCGGATGGAGCCCCGGCTAAATCCTGCGGCTCGGTCTCTTGGTTAGGTCTTTTGACGGAGCCTCTTGGTTAGGTCTCTCGACGGAGCCTCTTGGTTAGGTCTCTCGACGGAGCCTCTTGGTTAGGTCTCTCGACGGAGCCTCTTGGTTAGGTCTCTCGACGGAGCCTCTCGGCTAGGTCTCTCGGCTAGATCTCCCGGCTAAGCCTCTCAAAGCTGCCCAATCTCACCCGCACGCCTGCCCGACCCGTAAATGCTCACCCATTCCACCAATTCCACCCGCTCCAACCTCATCCCCAAGTGGCTTCGAGTGCCCTCAAATCGACGTAAAATCGCCGTTTTGGAACGATATGAGGGCACTCGCAACAGCGACGGGACGGTGAGACGAGGCGAACTAGAGATTACGAGGGCTGGCAAGGGTTGAAACGGTGGGGTCTGGCGGGCTGGGGTATGGCGGGTCTGGCGGGGTCTTGTTGAATTGAGCCAGGGGCGGCATAGGCATAGGCATTGGCATAGGCATAGGCCTGGATATGAGTATGGGCATCGTCATGGATAAGGCATGACGATCGGCCGTGTGCGTCGGGGCTGTGGGGCAGTGGGAATGAGTGAGGTAGCGGGTGGGCGATCAATTTTGCGTACACGAGGGGGTATCGGCATGCTTGTCGGTGTCGGTGTCGGTGTCGGTGTCGGTGTCGGTGTCGGTGTTGGTGTTGGTGCGCCTAAGGTCTGCGTAACTGCGTAACTGCGTAACTGCGTAACTGCGTAACTGCGTAACTGCGTAACTGCGTAACTACGTGCTCGCGTGTGTGCCTGCAGAATCGGATACTGTGGGTGG